>NZ_JBVYHB010000004.1:0-405535 GCF_056033425.1 Leisingera sp. SA32
CCTGGTTGTCCAGCACCAGGCGCACCGCACGCTCGCGAACCTCAGAAGAATACTTGTTTGTTGTCTTGCTCATTGTGGCTTCATCCTACTCAGGAGTTGAAGCCTCCGGCAAACCCGGTGCGGTTCACATCACGCCAGCGCAAGCCATTGTGATTGATGAAGATAAGTCCGCTCAAAACACGCCGGTCATCAACACGCGGCTTGCCGTGGGACTTTGGAAAATAAGGCTCAAGACGGGCCATCTGCGCGTCCGTCAGCCAGAAAAGATCAGACATATCACCGCTCATTTTTCGAACCGTGAATCACGCCACCCACCGGAAATCAATGGGTCCTGAGCCTAGGCCAACTGGCTCAACACCGCCCCGTCGGCGAACAGGTCCTTCGGAGCGGTGTTGAGAAGGTAAATACACGCAAGGTTTGCTAGCTGGTTCTTTAGGTGCTGTTGTTGCTCAGGTGAACAGGAAATGATCCGCGTCATTCAGTTCGGCAACGGTAGTGTTCTCAACCAGTACTGTGGTGGAGGCGAAGGTGAGTAACACATCATCACCGACTTGCGAGAAGTCGATCTGCTGCAAGGATTTGGCACCCCGAGTGATTTCAATCAAATCGTTCCCACGGCCGAAATCTGTGATCGTGTCATTTCCATGGTTCCGACCAAACACAAAGGTGTCCGCACCAAATCCTCCGGTGAGAAGATCATCTCCTTTTCCCCCATTGAGTGTGTCCCGACCTCTACCACCTGAGATGGAATCGTCGTCGATACGCCCGAAAAGAAAGTCGTTTCCCGAACCGCCGTTCAGGGTGTCATTGCCTTTGCCACCGTAGAGGAAGTCGTCGTCGCTCCCGCCGAAAACAAGGTCTTCACCTCGCCATCCGCGCAGGCTGTCGGAACCGGTGTCACCCTCAAGGGTGTCATGGCCCCAGCCGCCTATGATGCTGTCTTCTCCGGCGCCGCCCGTCAGCAGATCATCGCCGTAGCGGCCACGTATTTCATCGTCTCCGGAAGTGCCTCCAACCTCAAAATTGCCATAGCGAATCTCGCCGGTGGCAGAGCTCAGAAGGGTCTCGGCCGTGCCGCCTGCGTCGGTGTAGCTGATGCGCACAGTAAGCAGGCTGTGGATGTCCGCTTCTGTCAATTCGTACTGGCTGGATACGGCGCCTTCTATCTCTGTTCCATCGCGCAGCCATTGCCAGTTCACTGCCGCCAAGTCGAAGCCATCTGGGTCGAGGTTTGCCGGAATTGCGGCAGTAAGTGTTTCGCCCAACTCCTCGGTGCCGGAAATGGTGACGTTGCCGGTGGGATCGTCGTTGACGTTGCTTACAGCAGCAGTCGCGGCGCTGGTGACGCTCTCGGCGGTGCCTTCGCCATCGGTGTAGCTGGCAGCGACCGTGATCACTGCGCCGACATCATCCTGGGTGAGCGTGTAGGTGCCGCCGGTTGCCCCGGAGATGTCAGCGCCGTCGCGCTGCCACTGGTAGGAGATGGCGCCGAGGCCGTCTTCATCCGAGAGCGTGTTGGCAGCGGTCAGGGTCTCATCCTCGGCCACGGTGCCGGAGATGGTGACGCTGCCGGTCGGATCGTCGTTGACGTTGGTCACAGCGGCGGTCGCGGCGCTGGTGACGCTTTCTGCGGTACCTTCACCATCCGTATAGCTGGCGGTCACCGTAATGACCGCGCCGACATCACTTTGGGTCAATGTGTAGGTAACGCCGGTGGCTCCGGATATGTTAACGCCATCGCGCTGCCATTGGAAAGAAACTGCACCCAGTCCGTCTTCATCGGCGAGTGCATGGGAGGCTGCGAGCGTCTGTTTCTCAGTTCCAGTGCCGACGATGATGACGTTGCCGGTCGGATCGTCGTTGACGTTGGTCACAGCGGCGGTCGCGGCGCTGGTGACGCTTTCTGCGGTGCCTTCGCCATCGGTGTAGCTGGCAGCGACCGTGATCACTGCGCCGACATCATCCTGGGTGAGCGTGTAGGTGCCGCCGGTTGCCCCGGAGATGTCAGCGCCGTCGCGCTGCCACTGGTAGGAGATGGCGCCGAGACCGTCCTCATCCGAGAACGTGTTGGCAGCGGTCAGGGTCTCATCCTCGGCCACTGTGCCGGAGATGGTGACCGCACCAGTCGGATCGTCGTTGACGTTGGTCACAGCGGCGGTCGCGGCGCTGGTGACGCTCTCGGCGGTGCCTTCGCTGTCGGTGTAGCTGGCAGCGACCGTGATCACTGCGCCGACATCATCCTGGGTGAGCGTGTAGGTGCCGCCGGTTGCCCCGGAGATGTCAGCGCCGTCGCGCTGCCACTGGTAGAAGATGGCGCCGAGGCCGTCTTCATCCGAGAGCGTGTTGGCAGCGGTCAGGGTCTCATCCTCGGCCACGGTGCCGGAGATGGTGACGCTGCCGGTCGGATCGTCGTTGACGTTGGTCACAGCGGCGGTCGCGACGCTGTTGACGCTCTCGGCGGTGCCTTCGCTGTCGGTGTAGCTGGCAGCCACCGTGATTACTGCGCCAACATCGTCCTGGGTCAGCGTGTAGGTGCCGCCGGTTGCCCCGGCGATGCTAACGCCATCTCGCTGCCACTGGTAGGAGATGGCGCCGAGACCGTCCTCATCCGAGAGCGTGTTGGCAGCGGTCAGGGTCTCATCCTCGGCCACGGTGCCGGAGATGGTGACGCTGCCGGTCGGATCGTCGTTGACGTTGGTCACAGCGGCGGTCGCGGCGCTGGTGACGCTCTCGGCGGTGCCTAAGTCATCGGTGTAGCTGGCAGCCACGGTGATCACTGCGCCGACATCATCTTGGGTCAGCGTGTAGGTGCCGTTGGTCGCTCCGGCAATATCGACGCCAGCGCGCTGCCATTGGTAGGAGATGGTGCCGAGGCCGTCCTCATCCGAGAGTGAATTGCCGGCGCTCAGGATCTGGTCCTCGGTCGCGGTGCCGGTGATCGTGACGCCGCCTGTTGGGAGGTCGTTGATGTCCTGAACCGTAACGGAGATCTGTTGGGAATCGTATTGGCCGATCACGTCAGTTGCGATCACGGTGACGACGTAGACGTTGTCCGCGTTCGCATCTTGAGGCGATTCAAAGTTTGGCGCAGACGCAAACCGAAGTGAACCGGTGGATGCGTCGATCGTGAAGAGAGACGCATCGGCGCCGCCAAGGGAGTAAGTGAGTGTGGATGGGTCGGTTGCGCCATCATCGATCGTGTCGACATTGGTCACGAAGGTGTCATTCTCATCAATAGTCACAGATGCCACAGGACCGGCGCCAGTAGTGATGACAGGAGTGGTGCCCATCCTGAATTCCAAAGGAGCGCCAGCTTGGTCGGTGAGCGTTACCGGTGTAGTTGAGATCGGTTCGCCGGAAACGCCCTCGAACCCACTCGCGAGTGCGAAAGTTGCTTGCGCGACATCCTGGGAAAGATCAGCTTTGAGCGTTAGCCGGACCGTGACGGTTGTGCCTCCGGCGGGATCGAATACGCCCACTGAATTGGTCAAGCGAGGAAGGCTGCCAGAAATAGCCGCGCCACCACCGCTGAGCTGGATCCCCTCGGCAAACGTCAGAACAAAGTCAAATGTCGAACCAAGGTCTGAAGGCTGAAAATAGTCAACTGGCGTGCTGGTATCTGCGATGAATGCCCTAAATGACGACGGCACAATAGCCATAGTGTGCTCCAATGCAAAAAATGTTGCCTCCCATGCCGACACAGTTCGCCAGAAACAAGAGGCTTAGAGAGGTTATCGTTCTTCAAGACGCCATCGCACCTCGGTTACTTGGCGCGCACGTGATCTAGGCGTTGGGATCCAGCAAAATCTAAACAGGCATTTCTAAAGGTTGGATCAGCTCTGTCAGTCTTCAATTACGAGAATTGCTACACGCCTGCCAATCCGAAATCAAGTTCACAAGACAAGGTTCGCCAATTGGCTGAACAAGAGCTATTTCCTGTTTTACTGCTTCACGCTTTGTTTTGGAAATGTCCTGTGGAAAAATCATCTTACCTTACTGAAGTTTCGATGTTTTCGTGAAATTTAGGTTCTGGCGCCGCAAGGCTTGGGGGCAAGTCCCTTAACCCGCATCACTCTATCCCATTGTCAGTGGAGCCAGCGCTAAAAAAAAGTGTTTGTCTCGTTGGAGAGATACAATGTTGCTTGCGATCACGGTTAGAGAATTCCGCGTAGGGCCTGGCGCTTGATCAATCGCTCTGGGCGCTAGCATACGCAGCTTGTTGGCCTGAAAAATTGTGGGCAGACTTGGCAATATCCGAACTGCGCCCCCTCCTGGTTACGACTAACGAGAGATCAGGTAATTCAGGGTTCCAGGCGCTGATCTGGGAGCACGTCTTTCGAAATGAGAGCCTAATTAGCGCATTCTCATGTCTCTCTGCTCTTACGGTTGCCGATCCTTCGTTCTGCTTCCATGGACTTGACCCCGGTACTCCGCGTAGCACCCGCCTGGACGTGATGTTCCAGGCCGCATTCGATACGCAATGTCACAAGCGATCATTGCATGAAAACCGAACAACGGAACGCTTGTCGGTGATCGTTATACAATGGCCGTAAGAGCAGGCGCGGGAACGCTGTATGATCAGGGTGGGGCGTGACCAGTCCTGATCGACGAGAAGCCGTCGGGTCTCACGGGCCAGAAGCGGCTTTTTGATGCCGTTGCTTCTCATGCCGATCATTGGTCAACAACCGGATCTCATGCGATTCACCGGCGTGAAGCCTGAGATGTAGTTGGAAAATCTCGTGTAGATATTGGAGCGGGTAGCGGGAATCGAACCCGCGCGTTCAGCTTGGGAAGCTGACAGGCTACCATTACATCATACCCGCCTGTGGGATGCAGGATTATGCTGCACCGCCAATGAGGTCAAGGGCGGTGCAGCCGAATTTTTGCGTGTTTGGCCTCAACCGCGACGGCGTCGTCGACGGCCGCCGCTTGCGCCGCTGCCCTCGCCGCCGCCGGTGTTGAAGTTCACCTGCGGCAGGGTCACCACGGTTTCGAGAATCGGGAAGGGGTCGGCCGAATTCGGAATCGCCGAGGCGTTGACGAAGTGTTCCTGAAAACGCGGCTCGACAGCGGTTTCGATCTTTTCGATGCGGCGGACGGTTTCCTCGATTTCGGCGCGGGCGGCGGTGTTCAGCAGCGCGATCCGCGCGCCGGTGCCGGCGGCGTTACCTGCGGACGTCACCTTGTCCAGAACGCAGTCGGGGATCATCCCAAGAACCATTGCATGTTTGGCAGAGATATGTGCGCCAAAGGCCCCGGCCAGCACTACCCGGTCCACCGTGTTGACGCCAAATTTGTCAATCAAGAGCCGCGCGCCGGAGTACAGCGCCGCCTTGGCCATCTGGATTGCCCGGATGTCGGGGTTGGTGACGGTGATGGTCGGGCCGCCGTCGGCCGTACCGTCCCACAGCAGGTAGGCATTGGTGCGCCCGTCCTGAATACAGCGGGAAGAGCCGGTCTGCTCGGCTGAACCGATGAGCCCCGAGGCATCCAGCACGCCGGCAAGGCGCATCTCGGCAATCGCCTCGATGATGCCGGAGCCGCAGATGCCGGTGATGCCGGTGGTGGCGATGGCTTCGGCAAACCCATCTTCATCTGACCAGATGTCGGAACCGATGACGCGAAAGCGGGGTTCCTTGGTCTCCGGGTTGATTTCGACGCGTTCGATGGCACCGGGGGCGGCGCGCTGGCCGCTGGAAATCTGAGCGC
This sequence comes from Leisingera sp. SA32, assembly GCF_056033425.1. Classification (NCBI taxonomy): domain Bacteria; kingdom Pseudomonadati; phylum Pseudomonadota; class Alphaproteobacteria; order Rhodobacterales; family Roseobacteraceae; genus Leisingera; species Leisingera sp. SA32. The sequence continues at coordinate 5,710 of NZ_JBVYHB010000004.1, forward strand.
CTTCAAAGGCCGGTCCCGTGGGGGAGGAACAGGCCAGCACCTTTTCCTTGTTGCCCAGCAGGATCTCCGCGTTGGTGCCCACATCGACCACCAGCACCAGATCTTCGGATTTGTCGGGGGCTTCGGACAGGGCCACCGCAGCCGCATCGGCGCCGACGTGGCCGGCGATGCAGGGCAGCAGATAGACGCGGGCAGCCGGGTGGATGTTCAGCTCCAGCTCCGTGGCCCGCAGCGCCATCGCGTTGGAGGTCGCCAGCGCAAACGGGGCTTGACCCAGCTCGTACGGGTCGATGCCAAGGAACAGGTGGTGCATCACAGGATTGCAGACAAAGACCGCATCCACGATCAGCGCTTTGTCAATCTGCGCTTCCTCGGCGATCTGGGAGAACAGCGCGTTCATGCCCTCGCGCACTGCGCGGGTCATTTCCTGGTCGCCGCCCTTGTTCATCATCGAATAGGAGACCCGGCTCATCAGGTCTTCGCCAAAACGGATCTGCGGGTTCATGATGCCGGAGGAGGCGACCACTTCGCCAGTCTTCAGGTCACACAGATGCGCGGCAATGGTGGTGGAACCGAGGTCTACCGCCAGCCCGTAAACGGTGCCGTCGTAATAGCCGGGCCAGATGTGCATAATCTTGGGCGGCTGGCTGTCGTCGCCCAGATGCACCGCAACGGTCACCTTCCAGCCCCCCTTGCGCAGCACCGGTTGCAGAACGTGCAGGATGTGCAGATCGGTCGTGACGCCTGTCAGCTCCCACTGGGTTTCCAGCGCCTCTATCAGCCGCTCCATATCGCCGGAGGGCTTGTGCATGTCGGGTTCTTCCACCTCGACATAGAACAGCCTGGTGGAGGGATTCATGACGATGTCGCGCGCTTCGGCGCGTTTGCGCACGACTTGGCGGTGGACCTGGCTTTCGGGTGGCACGTCAACGACGATGTTGCCCTGGATTGTCGCCTGACAACCCAAGCGGCGGCCGTCAATCAACCCGCGTTTGTCCTTGTAGCGCTGTTCAACCTTGTTCCATTCGCTCAGCGCGCCATCCTGCACGGTGACACCGTGTTTGGGAAACTCACCGTAGGACGGGGTGATCTGGCATTTCGAGCAGATGCCGCGGCCGCCGCAGACCGAATCCAGATCAACGCCCAGCTGCCGGGCGGCCGTCAGAATCGGCGTGCCAACGGGAAAACGCCCGCGCTTGCCGGAGGGGGTGAACACAACGAGGGGTTCGTCAGTCATGCCGGTGGCCTTCTCACTTCCGCTATTATGGCGGAGCATATGGGCTTTTGCGCCGGACGAAAGGCAGGGCGCGGCATTTTCCTGACCGCAGGCGGCATTTTTACGGGTTTCGGCGCGGGTTTATACCCAATGCGGTCCGGCGCGACCTCGTCCGCTCCGCGCGGTGTTGCTGCGGTGCAGGAATTCTCGCCGCCGCCCCTTTTCCCCGGTGGTGTTCTGTGCCATAGGGTCACCGCCAAACGGGGTTATGCATGGGGATGACAAATGCAGATTCGTGAGGCTCTCACCTTTGATGATGTTCTTCTGGTTCCGGGCGCGTCCAGCGTGTTGCCGAACACCGCCGACACCCGCACACGGGTGACGCAATCCGTGATGCTGAACATCCCGCTGCTCAGCTCGGCGATGGATACGGTGACAGAGGCCCGCATGGCCATCGCCATGGCTCAGGCCGGCGGCATGGGGGTCATCCACAAGAACCTGAACGTGGAAGACCAGGCGCAGGAAGTAAGCCGGGTGAAGCGCTTTGTCTCCGGTATCGTGTACAACCCCATCACCCTGACCGCGGATCAGACCCTGGCCGACGCCAAGGCGTTGCAGGAACGCTACCGGGTCACCGGTTTTCCGGTGGTAGACGACGGGGGACGCGTGGTTGGGATCGTTACCAATCGCGACATGCGCTTTGCCTCGGATGACAGCACGCCTGTCTCGGTGATGATGACCTCTGACAACCTGGCGCTGCTGCATGAACCCGCCGACCTGGAGGAAGCAAAGTCGCTGATGAAGGCGCGGCGGATCGAAAAGCTTCTGGTCACTGATAAGGATGGTAAGCTGACCGGGCTGTTGACGCTGAAGGACACCGAGCAGGCAGTTCTGAACCCAACCGCCTGCAAGGATGACCTGGGCCGGTTGCGGGTTGCGGCCGCCAGCTCTGTTGGCGACAGCGGATTTGAGCGGTCCGAGGCGTTGATTGATGCCGGTGTCGACATCGTTGTGGTGGACACCGCCCATGGGCATTCGGCTGGCGTGATTGATGCGGTCAAGCGGATCAAGGCGAAATACGGCCAGGTTCAGGTGATTGCGGGCAACGTGGCGACGGCCGAGGCCACCCGTGCGCTGATTGACGCCGGCGCGGATGCGATCAAGGTCGGCATCGGGCCAGGCTCGATCTGCACCACCCGCATGGTGGCCGGCGTGGGCGTGCCACAGCTGACCGCGGTCATGGATTGCGCTGGCGCTGCCGGCGACGTGCCGGTGATTGCCGATGGCGGCATCAAGTTCTCTGGTGATTTCGCCAAGGCGATCGCGGCCGGCGCCTCCTGCGCCATGGTCGGCTCTATGATTGCGGGCACCGACGAGTCGCCGGGCGAGGTGATCCTGTATCAGGGCCGGTCCTACAAATCCTATCGTGGCATGGGGTCGATGGGCGCGATGGCGCGCGGCTCTGCCGACCGGTATTTCCAGAAAGACGCCGCCAGCGACAAGCTGGTGCCTGAAGGGATCGAGGGCCAGGTCCCTTACAAGGGCGGCGCCGGCGCGGTGGTGCACCAGCTGGTGGGCGGCCTGCGCGCGGCGATGGGCTATACTGGCTGCGCCACCGTCGACGAGATGCGAAAGAACTGCAATTTCGTCCGCATCACAGGTGCGGGGTTGAAGGAAAGCCATGTGCATGACGTGCAGATCACCCGCGAAGCGCCGAACTATCGGGCGGGCTGAGGCGATGATGGCCGCATGTGATTTCGGGGCAGGGGCATGACCCCCGCCGCCCGCCAGCAGGCGGCTATAGAAATCCTCGACCAGGTGTTGGCGGGGGAGGCGGCTGAGAAGGCGCTGACCTCCTGGGGACGGCGCAGCCGCTTTGCCGGGTCCAAGGACCGCGCCGCGGTGCGGGACCATGTGTTCACCGCCCTGCGCTGTCTGCGCTCGCACGCTGCATTAGGCGGCGCACGCAGCGGCCGCGGTCTGGTCCTGGGGGGGCTGCGCGAGGCGGGCATCGACGCTGACAGCATCTTCACTGGCGAGGGCCACGCGCCGCCACCCTTGAGCGCAGAAGAGCGCGCGGCGCCTGCGGCGTTGGTGGAGGAGAGTGCCGAGGCGCTGGATATTCCCGACTGGCTGTGGCCTGAGTTTCGCGCCAGCCTTGGGGACGGTGCTGCGGATGCGGCCCGTGCGCTGCGCAGCCGGGCGCCGGTGCATCTGCGCGTGAACCCTCGTCGGGGGACCATCGCGCAGGCGCTGGAGAGCTTGCAGGCTGACGGTATTGAGGCGCAGCCGCACCCTGCTGCGGATATGGCACTGGAGGTGTGCGAAGGCGCGCGCAGGCTCCGCAATGCCGTCGCGTACAAGACAGGGCTGGTCGAATTGCAAGACGCCGCCAGTCAGGCCGTGGTTGAACAGCTGCCGTTGTCCGATGGCATGAAGGTGCTGGATTATTGCGCAGGCGGTGGCGGCAAGGCTTTGGCCATGGCCGCCCGTGCCGATATTCATCTGTTTGCCCATGACGCCGATCCCCGACGGATGAAGGATCTGCCGGATCGTGCGGCGCGGGCGAATGCCGCCGTTAAATGCGTCGGCACCGATGCGCTGGGGGCTGCGGCACCATTTGATCTGGTGCTGTGCGATGTGCCCTGTTCGGGTTCCGGCTCCTGGCGGCGCGCGCCTGAAGGTAAATGGCGGCTCAGCGCGCAACGGCTGGATGAGTTGCGCCAGGTGCAGGCGGGAATCCTACGGGATGCTGCGCGTCTGACGGCACCCGGCGGCTATCTTGCCTATGCCACATGCTCCATGTTGCGTACGGAAAACACCGAACAGGTTCAGGCCTTTATGCGCGACAACGCGGGGTGGCAGATGGGCGCGCAACGCAGTTGGCGGGTCCAGGACGGCACAGATGGATTTCATGTTGCCGTGTTGACGCGCCAGAGCGGCGATTGCTAGGGTTCAAGCCGGAAAAGTTTTGTGTTTCTTAACGTGGTTTTAACCTGAACTGCCGCGTTATGGCGGCACTTTTACACAAGTAACGGAGCCCTAATGCCCGGTCGCCTAGAAACCTCCGTTCCGGAATTGCGTATTCATGCGCCTGAACATGCCAGGCTGGCGGCGACCTTGCTGCTGGCGGTTATGCTGATTGGCAGCCCCTGGCTGTTGCCGTTGCCCGATTGGATGGGCCGCGGATTCGTCATGGTCGGGCTGACGCTGATTGCTGTGGCTTTGCTGATGATGGTGCAGACCCGGTTGCGCCTGAACGCGCGGGCGATGGCGGCCGAACTGTTGACCGGTTTCATCGAGAAAGATGCGACTCCCAGTTTCGTCACGGATGAAGATGGCACAATCCACGCCTGCAACGGCGCCGCGGTGAAACGTTTTCAGGATGCCAGTCGCGACACGCTGGCCGGCACGCTGCGATCTCTTCTGGCGAACCCTTCGGCGGTGCTGTACCGGCTGCAAAGCCGTTCCCGCGTCGATGGCGCCGCGCGGGAGGATATCGTCACCCGGCGCGGCCATGTGCGGCTGGCGGTGCACCAGATGAAAGGCGGCAGTTTCCTTTGGCGGGTGGAAGACATCCAGGAGCGCGGCGGCAACGGCCGCAGTGCCGATTCGATGCCGGTGCCGATGATCACCGTTGGCCGTACGGGTGCGGTATTGTTCATGAACGAGGCCGCCCGCACGCTGATCGGGGAACGGGTCAAATCCACCGACCGTTTGTTTCCCTCGCTGCCAGTGCTGCCGGGGCAGATCAACACGCTCAGCACCAAGAACGGGCCGGTGCCCGTGCTGGTCAGCGAAAAGAACCGCACCCAGGGCCGCAGCGAGCTGTTCCTGATGGAGGTGGATGAAAGCGGCTTCAGCTCCAGTCAGGCTGGGCTGGAGGCGCTTCCTGTACCTTTTCTCAAGGTCGCCGCAAGCGGCGAGATCCTGACGGCCAACCGCATGGCATTGCGGTTGTTGGGGGTGAACAGCTGCGCCAACCTGAAGCTGGGTCAGCTGATGGAAGGGTTGGGCAGGCCGATGTCGGACTGGCTGCGCGATACGGCCGACGGGTTGGCCCCTCACAAATCCGAGTTTCTGCGCCTGTCACGCGGCGACAAGGAGGTCTTCGTACAGGTGACTCTGACCCGCACGGTCGAGGAGGGGGAGCCGGTTCTGATTGCGGTTCTGAATGACGCGACCGAGCTGAAAACCCTGGAAGCACAGTTTGTGCAAAGCCAGAAAATGCAGGCCATCGGCCAGCTGGCGGGCGGTGTTGCGCATGACTTCAACAACCTGCTGACGGCAATTTCCGGCCATTGCGACCTGCTGCTGTTGCGCCACGATCAGGGCGATCAGGATTACGGCGACCTGATCCAAATTCATGAAAACGCCAACCGCGCCGCCTCTCTGGTGAGCCAGCTGCTGGCATTTTCGCGCAAGCAGACGTTGCAGCCGGAAACCCTGGACGTACGGGATACGCTGTCGGATCTGACCCACCTCCTGAACCGGCTGGTCGGTGAAAAGGTGACGCTCACGCTCAGCCATGATCCGGTGATGAAATCTATTCGGGCTGACAAACGTCAGCTGGAGCAGGTGTTGATGAACCTGGTGGTGAACGCCCGCGATGCGATGCCGCAGGGCGGCGAAATCCGGGTTGAGACAGAGGTTCTGTCGCTGGACAAGCCACTGGAGCGCAACCGCGCCACCGTGCCGGCCGGTGACTGGGTCACCGTGAAGGTCTCGGATGAGGGGGTCGGCATTGCGCCGGACAAGCTGCAAAAGGTGTTTGAGCCGTTCTACACCACCAAGCGCACCGGCGAGGGCACTGGTCTGGGACTGTCCACAGCCTATGGTATCATCAAGCAGACCGGCGGCTATATCTTTGTCGACTCGGTTCAGGAGCATGGCACCCAGTTCACGCTGTTCTTCCCGGTCTACAAGCCGCAGGCGGAAGCAAAGGCGGCGGAACCCGCTGCGGAACCCGCGGAGCGCGGCGGCAATGCCCAGCATGGCGAAGGCGTTGTTCTGTTGGTCGAAGACGAAGCACCGGTGCGGGCCTTTGCCTCTCGGGCGCTGCGCATGCGGGGGTACACCGTGCTGGAGGCCGAATCCGCCGAGGACGCGCTGCGCACGCTGGAGGATCCGGCCCTGACGGTGGATGTCTTTGTGACCGATGTGGTGATGCCGGGTATGGATGGCCCCAGTTGGGTGCGCAAAGCCTTGAAGGAACGCCCCGATACCCGCGTGGTCTTCGTCTCTGGCTATGCCGAGGGCGCCTTTGGCGAGGCAGATCCCGAGGTTCCGAACTCGGTGTTCCTGCCCAAGCCATTCTCGCTCAATCAGTTGACGGAAACGGTTCACGCCCAGCTGCACTGAGAACCGGACGGGCATCCGGGTGCCGTTGCAAGACGTCCGATGTCAGGGGCTGGCCGGGATACTGTTGTAGAGGTCGAACTCGGCCGCACGTTTACGTCGCAGCTGCGCCTGCGCCGCGGGGCTGAGGCTGAGGTCGCCCCGGGGGCTGACATTGCGCTGGTCGAGATGAATGTCCTGCTTGAGCCTGGTTTCCAGAAACTGCCGCAACGCGTCTTTGTCTTCGTAGCGGAACAGGTGGTGGACCTTGCAGCCGTTTGGCTGGGCTTCCAGAAACTTGGCCTGACTGCCGACGTTGGCATAGGCAGGCGGCTTGCCCTTGCAATAGGCCTGTACAAAGTCCTCGAAAGTGATGCCGCGGGTGGAATTGGCCTGCCCGTCCAGAGCGGGGCGCTGGCGGTATCGGTACCAGCTGCCCAGCCAACTGACCGGTTCGCGCATAACCGCAACCACCTCCAGCTCGGCGTCGCAGACCTTGTCAAACATCGGGCGGACCCAGCGGTTGTACCGATAGAGAGGTGCATGTTTCAGCTGTGGCGGGTCCGAAATCACCAGGTCTGCACGACCGCGCAACGCTGTCTGCAAGGCGGTCGTGCCAGTTTTGGGCACGGACAAAAGCGCCAGCCGTTCCTTGTAAAATATCATCATAGCGTAAACTGCCCGGTAAATTTTATTAGCATCCGTTAACCGTCAACGAATCTTTAACATCTTGGCCGTGCAGTGGGTACAGCAGTTTTCGGTTGCAATGTTCCTGTTTTGATCCGATAAGGAACAAGAGGTGAACAAAGCAGTGATTGCCGCGCGCCCCGGTGTGTGACACATAGAAAGGGACAAGGGACTATGGCGGATCTTTTGACCATGAAGAACAAAGTAAGCGGTGACAAGCAGAAGGCGCTCGACAGCGCGCTTGCCCAGATCGAGCGGCAGTTTGGCAAAGGCTCGATCATGAAGCTCGGCGATGGCAGTGCCATGCAGGAGATCGCGGCCAGCTCGACCGGCTCTTTGGGGCTGGATATTGCGCTCGGCATCGGTGGCTTGCCCATGGGGCGGATCATTGAAATCTATGGCCCGGAAAGCTCGGGCAAGACCACGCTGACGCTGCACTGCATTGCAGAACAGCAGAAAAAAGGCGGTGTCTGCGCCTTTGTCGATGCCGAACACGCGTTGGATCCGCAATATGCGGCCAAGCTGGGCGTCGATCTGGATGAGCTGCTGATCTCGCAGCCCGATACCGGTGAACAGGCGCTGGAAATCACCGACACCCTGGTGCGCTCCGGTGCCGTGAACATGGTGATCGTCGACTCGGTTGCGGCGCTGACGCCGAAGTCCGAGCTCGAGGGCGACATGGGCGATAGCAACGTTGGCGTGCAGGCCCGGCTTATGAGCCAGGCAATGCGCAAGCTGACCGGCTCCATCAGTCGCTCCAAATGCATGGTGATCTTCATCAACCAGATCCGCATGAAGATCGGCGTGATGTTCGGCTCTCCCGAGACCACGACCGGCGGCAACGCGTTGAAGTTCTATTCCTCCGTGCGCCTGGACATCCGCCGCATCGGTGCGATCAAGGACCGCGACGAGGTGGTCGGCAATTCCACCCGCGTGAAAGTGGTTAAGAACAAGGTGGCACCGCCCTTCAAACAGGTGGAATTCGACATCATGTATGGCGAAGGCATCTCCAAGATGGGCGAACTGCTGGATCTTGGGGTGGCGGCTGGCGTTGTCAACAAATCCGGTGCCTGGTTCTCTTATGGTGATGAACGGATCGGTCAAGGGCGGGAGAATGCCAAGACCTTTCTGAAGGAAAACACCGCCATCGCCTATGACATCGAGGATAAGATCCGCGCCGCGCATGGCTTGGAGTTTGACCGTCCGGACGCGGGCGATCCGGACGACATTCTGGAGGCCTGAGCGCCGAAATATCTGATCAAATGCCAGGAACTAAAGGGCACAGCGACAGCTGTGCCCTTTTTCGTGGGCGCGCCGGTCTGTCGATGTGGACAGTGCGCGGGCAGGGCGCTACACCTGCCCGGAACGCTTAGACAAAGCTGAAGAGATCCCGCATATGCCGACGCTCAACGACATCCGATCGACCTTTCTGAACTATTTTGCCAAACAGGGACATGAGGTGGTCGACTCCAGCCCGCTGGTTCCCCGCAACGACCCCACCCTGATGTTCACCAACTCGGGCATGGTGCAGTTCAAGAACTGCTTCACCGGGGTCGAAACCCGTGACTACAAGCGCGCCACCAGCTCGCAGAAATGCGTCCGTGCCGGCGGCAAGCACAACGACCTCGACAACGTCGGCTATACCGCGCGCCACCACACGTTTTTCGAGATGCTCGGCAACTTCTCCTTCGGCGATTACTTCAAGCATGAGGCCATCCCGTTTGCGTGGGAGCTGATCACCAAGGAATTCGATATCCCAAAAGACCGGCTGTATACCACCGTCTATCACACCGATGACGAGGCCTTTGAAATCTGGAAGAAAATGGGCGTGCCGGAGGACCGGATCATCCGCATCGCCACCTCCGACAACTTCTGGCAGATGGGCGACACCGGCCCTTGCGGCCCCTGCACAGAGATCTTCTATGACCACGGCGACCACATCTGGGGTGGCCCTCCCGGCTCTCCAGAGGAGGACGGCGACCGGTTCATCGAGATCTGGAACCTGGTGTTCATGCAGAACGAACGGTTTGCTGATGGCTCCATGGTGGATCTGGACATGCAGTCGATCGACACCGGCATGGGGCTGGAGCGGATCGCGGCGCTGCTGCAGGGCACCCATGACAACTATGAGACCGATCTGTTCAAATCGCTGATCGAGGCTTCGGCCAATGTCACCAACTCCGATCCCTTTGGCGATCAGAACGTGCACCATCGGGTGATTGCAGATCACCTGCGTTCCTGCTCCTTTTTGATTGCGGAGGGCGTTCTGCCCTCTAACGAGGGACGCGGTTACGTGTTGCGGCGGATCATGCGCCGCGCGATGCGCCATGCCTCGCTGCTGGGTGCCAGCGATCCGGTGATGCACAAGCTGGTGCCGTCGCTGGTGCAGAAGATGGGCGCCGCCTATCCAGAGCTGAGCCAGGGCCAGGCGCTGATCGAGGAAACCTTTGAGCAGGAGGAAACCCGGTTCCTCAAGACACTGGATCGCGGGCTGAAACTCCTGGACGAGGCCTCCAGCGATCTGGATAAGGGCGACGTGCTGCCGGGTGAGACTGCGTTCAAACTGTATGATACCTACGGTTTCCCGCTCGATTTGACCCAGGACGCCCTGCGCGCCAAGGAGATTGAGGTCGACACCGAGGGTTTCGATGCGGCCATGAAAGCGCAGAAGGAACAGTCTCGCGCTGGTGGTATCGGTTTGGGAGAGGCGGCGGATGTGAAGGTCTACTTCGACATTCTCGACGCGGTCGGCCCCACTGATTTCCTAGGATATGAAACCGAAAAGGCCGAAGGCCAGGTGGTTGCCATTGTGAAGGACGGTGCCCAGCAAAAAACCGCGGCTAAGGGTGAGAGCGTCCAGATCGTCCTGAACCAGACGCCGTTTTATGGCGAAAGCGGTGGTCAGGTCGGCGATACCGGTTCGCTGACGGTTGAGGGCGGCGCGGCGCGCATCACCGACACCAAAAAGGTCGAAGGTCTGTTCCTGCATATCGCCGAGGTCACCGAGGGGGAGATCGCTGTCGGGACCGGCGCCACGATGGAGGTGGACCACACCCGGCGCAGCCAGATCCGGGCCAACCATTCGGCCACCCACCTTCTGCACGAGGCGCTGCGCAATGCGCTGGGGGAGCACGTTGCGCAAAAGGGCTCGCTGAACGCGGCGGACCGTCTTCGGTTTGATTTTAGCCACAACAAGGCGCTGAGCGCCGAGGAGCTGAGCCGCATCGGCGCAGAGGTCAACGATTTCATTCGCCAGAACACACCGGTGTCGACCCGTATCATGACGCCGGACGACGCCCGCGGTTTGGGGGCGCAGGCCCTGTTTGGCGAGAAATACGGCGATGAGGTGCGCGTTGTCTCGATGGGCCGCGCGCCCACCGGCAAGGGCCATGACGGCCAGACCTACTCGATCGAGTTGTGCGGTGGCACCCATGTCAAGCAGACGGGTGATATCGGCACGTTTGTGATGCTCGGCGACAGCGCGTCGTCCGCCGGGGTGCGGCGGATCGAGGCGCTGACCGGGGCGGCGGCATTTGCCTACCTGGAGCGCGAGGCGGGCAGAATGGCCGAAGTCGCGTCGGCTTTGAAGGCGCAGCCTGCGGAGGTTCTGGACCGGCTGAAGGCGTTGATGGACGAGCGTAAGGCGTTGCAGAACGAGATTTCCAACCTGAAGCAGCAGATTGCGATGGGCGGCGGCTCCGGTGGTAATGGCGCTGAGGCCAAGGAGATCAACGGGAGGAAATTCCTGGCGCAGGCGTTGCAAGGCGTGTCTGGCAAGGATCTGCGCGGCCTGATTGACGCACACAAGCAGAACCTTGGCTCCGGTGTGATCCTGCTGATCGCGGAGGATGAGGGCAAGGTGGCCGTGGCGGCAGGGGTCACCGACGATCTGACAAGTGAGATTTCGGCCGTTGACGTGCTCAAGGCCGCTGTTCCTGCGGTCGGCGGCAAGGGCGGCGGCGGCCGCCCCGACATGGCGCAGGGCGGCGGCAAGGATTTCTCCGGTGCGGACGAGGCGATCAAGGCGGCTGAGGCGGTACTTGCTTCCTGACCATTTGGTCAAAAAACGCTTGGTCTTTCCGGCAAAACCCCTAATCTGCCGGAAAGACCAACAACTATGGAGGCTGTAATGCCCGCACTTTGGATTGCCCATGTAACCGTCACCGATGCCGAGGCTTATGGCAAATATGCCGAGCTGGCGGGCCCGGCGATTGCCAAACATGGCGGCAGCTTCATTGCCCGTGGCGGCAAATTCGTGCAGCTGGAGGGCAAGGAACGCCCGCGCAATGTGGTGGCCAAATTTCCCAGCGTCGAGGCGGCGGTGGAATGCTACAACAGCCCCGACTACCAAGAGGCGCTGAGCCACGCACGTGATGCGTCCGAGCGCGAGCTGATGGTGGTGGAGACCAACGAGTAACGCACCGCAACAACGCAAAGACCTACGTTCAAAGGGGCATCCGATTGGGTGCCCCTTTGATGTTCTGGTGGTTGCCTCGCGTCACCGGGCCAAACGAGAAAGTGGCGGACATGAAAAAGGGGGCGCCGCAATGGCACCCCCTCCTGATTTCTCAGTTGTCTCAGTATCTTACTGGTTTGCCTTCGACATCCGCTTACGCTCATGCGGGTCCAGATAGCGTTTGCGCAGGCGTACGTTGTTCGGGGTGACCTCAACCAGCTCGTCGTCGTTGATATAGGCAATCGACTCTTCCAGCGACAATGTCATGGGGGTCGTCAGACGAACCGCATCATCGGTGCCCGAGGCGCGCACGTTGGTGAGCTTTTTGCCTTTCAGCGGGTTCACTTCCAGATCGTTCTCGCGCGAATGTTCGCCGATGATCATACCGGTGTAGACGTCTGCCTGCGCACCGATCATCATCTTGCCGCGGTCCTCGAGGTTCCACAGCGCAAATGCAACCGAGGTGCCGTTCTCCATCGAAATCAGCACACCAGCGCGGCGGCCAGGGATCGGACCTTTGTGGGGAGTCCAGCCGTGGAACACGCGGTTGAGAACGCCAGTTCCGCGGGTGTCGGTAAGAAATTCACCGTGATAGCCGATCAACCCGCGCGACGGAACATGCGCGATGATGCGGGTCTTGCCCGCACCGGCCTGCTTCATTTCGACCAGTTCACCCTTGCGGGGGCCGGTCAGTTTTTCAATGACGGCACCGGAGTATTCGTCGTCCACGTCGATGGTGGCTTCCTCGACCGGCTCCATGCGGACGCCGTCGACTTCCTTCATGATCACCTGCGGGCGCGAGATCGAAAGTTCGAACCCTTCGCGGCGCATGTTTTCAATCAGAACGCCCATTTGCAGTTCGCCACGACCTGACACCTCAAAGGCCTCTCCGCCGGGGGTGTCTTCGATTTTGATCGCAACGTTGCTTTCGGCCTCTTTCATCAGGCGGTCGCGGATCACGCGCGACTGGACCTTCTTGCCATCGCGGCCAGCCAACGGGCTGTCGTTGATGCCAAAGGTCACGGTGATGGTTGGCGGATCGATCGGCTGGGCGTCCAGCGGTTCATCCACGGCGAGCGCGCAGATGGTGTCGGCGACGGTGGCCTTCGACATGCCTGCGATAGACACGATGTCGCCCGCCTGGGCCTCTTCGATGTCCTGTTGCGCCAGGCCACGGAACGCCTGAATACGGGTCACGCGGAATTGTTCAATTTTCTGACCGACGCGGGTCAGGGCCTGCACGGTTGCGCCAACCTTGAGGGTCCCGGTCTCGACACGGCCAGTCAGTAGGCGGCCGACAAAGGGGTCGCTGCCCAGGGTTGTGGCCAGCATCCGGAAATCTTCGTCCTGACGCTTGATCTGCTTGGGCTCGGGCACGTGGTTCACGATCAGGTTGAACAGTGCGCTCAGGTCCTTGCGGGGGCCGTCCAGCTCATTGTCCGCCCAGCCATTACGACCAGAGGCGTACATATGCGGAAAGTCCAGCTGATCTTCGGTCGCGTCGAGCGAGGCAAACAGGTCAAAGCATTCGTCCAGCGCGCGGTCGGGTTCGGCGTCGGGCTTGTCGACCTTGTTCAGCACGACGATGGGGCGTAGGCCCAGGGCCAGCGCCTTGGAGGTCACGAATTTGGTCTGCGGCATCGGGCCTTCGGCGGCGTCCACCAGCAGCACCACACCGTCCACCATGGACAGGATCCGTTCAACTTCGCCACCAAAGTCGGCGTGGCCGGGGGTGTCGACGATGTTGATGCGGGTGCCGTTCCATTCCACCGAGGTGGGTTTGGCAAAAATGGTGATGCCGCGTTCGCGCTCAAGATCATTGCTGTCCATGGCGCGTTCCGCCACAGCCTGATTTTCGCGGAAGGCACCGGATTGTTTCAGGAGTTCGTCAACCAGGGTGGTTTTGCCGTGATCGACGTGAGCAATGATCGCAATGTTGCGCAGGTCCATGAAGTTCGCCTTTGTGAGGAAGTTGCGCCGCGCATAGCCCGAACCCCGCTCAAAGGCCAGAGAAAAACCGCGCTCAAGCGGCGGCAATTTCCGATCAGTGACCTGAAGTCTTGGAAAACAGGTGAATGATGATGATTCCGACCATGATCAGCAGCATTCCGAGCACAGCGGGCAGGTCCAGCCGCTGGCCGAAAACCAGATAGGCGATGACCGCGATCAGCAGGATGCCAAGTCCCGACCAGATCGCATAGACGACGCCCACCGGCATGTATTTCAAGGTCAGCCCCATCATGTAAAAGGAAAACCCGTAGGCAACCAGCACGATCAGCGACGGCCCCAGTCGCGAGAACTGCTGACTGGCCTGCAAGGCGGTAGTGCCGATGGTTTCAGCGGCGACCGCAACGATCAGATAGATATAGTGGACTGGCATCGATCCCCTCCGTTCAGGCGCGCCGGTGGCTACGGCATGCCAGCCCCGCCTAGCGCATTCGGGGACGTCGGGGAAGGCGTGAAATATCAGTGCTGGCATTTGCCCGCTCGGCATAACATTTCGTCACGGCTATTAGACGCCGCGGGATGAAACGGGTTGCGGGCCGAGGGCCAAGTATCCGGGCGGCAAGGCTGCCCCCCGGATCGCTTTCAAAGACGCCCGGTCTCCCGGAACCAGGGTTCGATCCGGGCTCGGACGTTATGCCAGACGTCGGGCGCACCGCGCTGCACTTTGGTTCCGACCCGCATGTCAAGCTGGGGCAGACGGACGTCATAGTCGAGCCAACTGCCGCCACCGTTCAGTAGGTTCAGCAAAACGGGCTGCACGCGATCGATGGATTTGGCAAAGATCGCGTCTGCGCTTTCGGCGGCTTCGAATTCATCCCAGATTTGCCGCATCGACGTGCCTTGATCCGCGGGCAGCAACCCGAACAGGCGGTCTGCCGCGGCCTGTTCCCTGGCCGCCAGTGCCGCAAGTTCGGCTGGGTCAGTTACGCCATGGATCGGTGCATCGCCCGCGTCAATCTCGACCAGATCGTGTAACAGCAGCATCTGAAGCACTCTGTCGACGTCGACCGCATCGGAGCTGTGTTCCGACAGGACCCACGCATACAGCATGATGTGCCAGCTGTGTTCAGCGGAGTTTTCGTGCCGGGAGCCGTCGCCCAGTTTAGAGGCGCGGGTGACGCGTTTGAGCTTGTCTGCTTCGTTCAGAAACGCCAGACGCGTCGTGAACTGGCGACAGTCCATCCCGTTGGCGCGGCCGAGCTTTGCCTGTGCGTGGTGGTAGGCCTCGGGAAAGCTGTGTTCCAGCGCCGCCGCGCGGCCGCCATCAAGGTTCTGGCGCACCACGTCCAGATGCCAGTCCAGAGGTTTGGCGCCATAGACGGTCTGAAACATCGGTTGGCAATGGTCCACGTGCTTGGCAAACTGCGCATCCGGGGTTTCCGCTGCTTCGAACTCTTGCCACAGCGCTTGGAACTCCACGGCCTGATCCGCCGGCAGCAGCCCGAACAGACGGTTCGCCGCCGCCTGTTCAGCGGTGGCGACGGCGTCCCAATCCACCGCATCTGTTATCGGATGGTCGCCCGCATCGATTTCCACCAGATCGTGTAGCAACAGCATGCGGATGGCGCGGAAGATATCGACATCGGGCGTGGCAAAGGGTGCCAGCACCAGCGCATACAGCGCCAGGTGCCAGCTGTGTTCGGCCGAGTTCTCGGGGCGGCTGCAATCCAGGATCAGGTTCTGGCGTTCCACCCGGCGCAACTTGTCGGCCTCCAGCAGGAAGGCAAACTGCGCTTCCATGCGGGCGTTCATGGTTGAACCTGCGCGTCCAGCTGGGCCTTGACCTGTTCGATCCTGCTATTGAGGAAGTCGCGCGCCTTGCGCTCCGCCAAGCGCACGCGCATTTCGGTCAGAAAAGCCTCTTCCAGCGATTGGGAGGCGGCGCCGAGCACCTGGCCCACCTCCACATACAGGCGTTCTTCGCCGGTCGCATCCTGCACCTTGAGCGTATCGATCGCCAGTTTCTGCGCCAGCGTCTCGATTGTGCCCATCAGCGCGAGGTCTCTGTCAGGCGGCGTTTCACGTAATCGGTCACATCGCCGATCATCGTGTCCATATGCGGCTCCTGGAAGAAGTGGTCCGCGCCTTCAACCTCATTGTGGGTGATGGTGATGCCCTTCTGCTCATGCAGTTTGTTCACCAAGTTGGCGGTGTCCGCGGGCGGGGCCACGCGGTCGGCGGTGCCATTGATGATGAGACCAGAGGAGGGGCAGGGCGCCAGGAAGGAAAAATCATACATGTTGGCCGGGGGCGCCACCGAGATAAAGCCGGTGATCTCTGGCCGCCGCATCAGCAGTTGCATGCCGATCCAGGCGCCAAAGGAGAACCCCGCAACCCAACAGTGTTTGGAGTTGGTGTTCATCGACTGCAGGTAATCCAGCGCCGAGGCCGCATCGGACAATTCACCCACGCCCTGGTCATACTCGCCCTGGCTGCGGCCGACGCCGCGGAAATTGAACCGCAACACGGTGAAGCCCATGTTGTAGAAGGCGTAATGCAGGTTGTAGACGACTTTGTTGTTCATGGTGCCGCCAAACTGCGGATGCGGGTGCAGCACGATGGCGATGGGGGCGTCTTTTTCTTTTTGCGGGTGATAGCGGCCTTCGAGGCGGCCTTCGGGTCCGGGAAAGATGACCTCGGGCATGGGCGGTTTAAATCCTACTGTCGTTTGTCGGGTCTGCCGTCAGAAAACTTGACGGGTTCCGTCAGGCATCTTAGAACAGTTCTAATCAGGGGCGCAGGCCAAGCCACGCACCGTCAGGCTGAGATACGCACACACGCCGACAAGGTCAATGTTTTCGCACGTCCGAGGCGATTTCGAGGGATGAAACATGAAACTTTCCACCAAAGGCCGTTACGCGATGGTCGCCCTGGCGGATATAGCCTTGCAAGCGCAGGACAATCTGGTGCCGCTTGGTGACATCTCCCGCCGTCAGGATATTTCTCTGCCCTATCTTGAGCAACTGTTCGTGAAGCTGCGCCGGGCAGGTCTGGTTGAGTCGGTGCGCGGTCCGGGCGGCGGTTACCGGCTGGCAATGCCGCCGGCCGAAATCCGGGTGGTCGACATCCTGTCAGCCGTCGATGAAACTGTCGACGCGATGCACAAGGGCGCGGGCGCCTCCGGGGCCCTTTCCGGAAGTCGGGCGCAATCGCTCACCAATCGCCTGTGGGAGGGATTGAGCGCGCATGTCTATGTGTTCCTGCACCAGACCCGCCTGTCTGACGTGATTGAAAACGACCTGGCTCCATGCCCGGCGGTGCCGAACCTCTTTGCGGTCGTGGATGACTAGAGGCTGTGCAGGTCGGTTTTTGCTCGGGGCTTTGCGCTGACGGTAAATCCGCGTATGAGGCGGGACCACTTTGAAAAGATGACTCCATGACTCGTGTTTATCTGGACCATAACGCCACTGCCCTGCTGCGCCCCGAGGCGCGGGCGGCGATGGTTGCCGCCATGGATGTCTGCGGCAACCCATCCTCGGTCCATGCCGAGGGACGGGCCGCAAAGGCGCTGGTTGAAAAGGCGCGCGCACAGGTTGCCGCCGCCTTTGGCGCGGATGGGGCCGACATCGTGTTTACCTCCGGCTCAACCGAGGGGGCGTCGCTGGCGCTGGCGGGGCGCGGCCTGCATGGCGCGCCGGTGGAGCATGACGCGGTGCGGGCCTGGACCGTCGAGGATCTGGCAGTCACAGGCGATGGCGCGGTGGAAATCCAGGATCCGGCGAGCGCGACTGTGCAATTGGCCAATTCGGAAACCGGGATTGTGCAGGTGCTGCCCGACGGGCTGGCGGTGACAGATGCGACCCAGGCCTTTGGAAAGTTGCCGGTGGCGTTCAACTGGCTGGGCGCGCAGATGGCGCTGATCTCGGCGCACAAGCTGGGCGGTCCCAAGGGCATCGGCGCGCTGGTGATGCGCCGCGGCACCGACCTGGCCGCGCAGATCAAGGGCGGCGGCCAGGAAATGGGGCGTCGCTCCGGCACCGAAAACACCGTTGGAATCGCGGGTTTCGGTGCCGCAGCGGAAGCTGCGGCGCGGGATCTAGCAGATGGTGTCTGGGACCGGGTTGCGGAACTTAGAAATATTCTAGAAAAGGCGCTTGTGTCTGGCGCAAGCCATACTATTTTTGTCGGAAAGGACCAGAAGCGCCTGCCGAACACCCTGTGTTTTGCTACACCGGGCTGGAAGGGCGAAACGCAGGTCATGCAAATGGATCTTGCGGGCTTTGCCATCAGCGCGGGCAGCGCCTGTTCCAGCGGCAAGGTGCGCGCCAGTGCGGTGCTGACCGCGATGGGATATGACGAGGCCACGGCACAGGGCGCAGTGCGCGTGTCGCTGGGGCCTCAGACGACAGAAGACGACGTGCTGCGCTTTGCCGAGGCGTGGCTGCAAAAAGAAAAGAAACATCGCGCCCGCGCGGCGTGAGTGAGGAGAAGACTATGGCCGCTTTGGACCAGACCCAAGTCAAGGAAGGTGTTGACCAGGAAACCGTGGATGCGGTCCGTGAAGTAGGCGGCGCCTATAAATACGGCTGGGAAACCGACATCGAGATGGAATACGCGCCCAAGGGCGTGAACCCTGACATCGTCCGGCTGATCTCGGAAAAGAACGAAGAGCCGGAGTGGATGACCGAATGGCGTCTTCAGGCCTTTGAGCGCTGGGAGCAGATGGAAGAGCCGAATTGGGCGATGGTCAGCTATCCGGAAATCGACTTCCAGAACCAGTATTACTATGCCCGTCCGAAGTCGATGGAAGTGAAGCCGAAGTCGCTGGATGAGGTCGATCCCAAACTGCTGGCGACCTATGAAAAGCTGGGCATTCCGCTGAAAGAGCAAATGATTCTTGCTGGCGTCGAAGGCGCAGGCGAGACGCCCGAAGAAGGTCGCAAGGTCGCGGTGGACGCGGTGTTCGACTCCGTTTCCGTCGGCACCACCTTCCAGAAGGAGCTGAAAGAGGCAGGCGTTATCTTCTGCTCGATCTCCGAGGCAATCCGTGAACACCCCGAGCTGGTAAAGAAATACCTCGGTTCCGTGGTTCCGGTGTCGGACAACTTCTATGCGACGCTGAATTCTGCCGTGTTCTCGGACGGTTCTTTCGTATATGTGCCGCCGGGCGTACGCTGCCCGATGGAGCTGTCGACCTATTTCCGCATCAACGCGGAAAACACCGGCCAGTTCGAACGCACGCTGATCATCGCCGACAAGGGCTCCTACGTCTCGTACCTCGAAGGGTGCACCGCGCCGCAGCGCGACACCGCGCAGCTGCACGCCGCCGTGGTGGAAATCATCATCGAGGAAGACGCCGAGGTAAAATATTCCACCGTCCAGAACTGGTATCCGGGCGATGAGAACGGCAAGGGCGGCATCTACAACTTTGTGACCAAGCGCGCCGACTGCCGCGGCGACCGCGCCAAGGTGATGTGGACCCAGGTCGAAACCGGCTCTGCGGTGACCTGGAAATACCCCTCCTGCATCCTGCGCGGCGAGGAAAGCCAGGGCGAGTTCTACTCGATCGCCATTGCGAACAACATGCAGCAGGCCGACACAGGCACCAAGATGGTGCATCTGGGCAAAAACACCAAGTCACGGATCGTGTCCAAGGGCATCAGTGCCGGCAAGGCGCAGAACACCTACCGCGGCCTGGTGTCGATGCACCCCAAGGCGAAGAATTCGCGCAACTACACCCAGTGCGACAGCTTGCTGATCGGCGACAAATGCGGGGCGCACACGGTTCCTTATATCGAAGTCAAGAACAACTCCTCGCGCGTGGAGCATGAGGCGACCACCTCCAAGGTGGATGACGACCAGCTGTTCTACTGCCGTCAACGCGGCATGGACGAGGAAGAGGCGGTCGCGCTGGTGGTCAACGGCTTCTGCAAGGACGTTCTGCAGGCGCTGCCGATGGAATTTGCCATGGAAGCGCAGCAGCTGGTTGCGATCTCGCTGGAAGGGTCGGTGGGCTGACCACCGCCCGCGGGCACAGGAATAATCGTCCCCGTGGGGGCAAGGAATAACGCGGACCTGGCGTCCGTACCAGAATATGAGACGAGGAAAAAATGCTCGAAATCAAAAACCTGCACGTCAAACTTGAAGACGAAGACAAGCAGATCCTGAAAGGGCTGGACCTTAAGGTCGAGGCCGGGAAAGTGCATGCTATCATGGGCCCGAACGGCTCTGGCAAGTCGACCCTGTCCTATGTGCTGTCCGGCCGCGACGGCTATGAAGTGACCGAGGGTTCGGCGGAGCTGCTGGGCGAAGACGTGCTGGAGATGGAACCGGAAGAGCGCGCTGCGGCCGGCATGTTCCTGGCGTTCCAGTATCCGGTGGAAATTCCCGGCGTCGGCAATATGACCTTCCTGCGCACCGCGATGAACGCACAGCGCAAGGCCCGTGGCGAAGACGAACTGTCCGCCTCCGACTTCCTGAAAGAGGTGCGCGCCAAGGCAAAAACCCTGAAAATCGATGCCGAGATGCTGAAGCGACCGGTCAACGTCGGCTTCTCCGGCGGTGAGAAGAAGCGCAACGAGATCCTGCAAATGGCGATGCTTGAGCCCAAGCTCTGCATCCTGGACGAAACCGACTCCGGCCTCGACGTAGACGCAATGAAGCTGGTGGCCGACGGCGTCAACGCCCTGCGTGACGAGGGCCGCGGCTTCCTGGTCATCACCCACTATCAGCGCCTGCTGGACCACATCAAACCCGATGTGGTGCATATTCTGGCCGATGGCCGCATCGTGAAAACCGGCGGCCCCGAGCTGGCGCTGGAAGTGGAAAACAACGGCTATGCTGGCATCCTGGCCGAGGTGGACGCGTAATGGCACTGGCAGAAGCAAAACAAACCGCAACCGAGGTGCGGCTGGCGGCGTTGTCGCTGCCGCAAGACGGCTGTCTTGCGACGGCCCGCCAGGCGGCCCTGTCGCGGGTCCAGACCATGGGCCTGCCGGGGCGGCGGGATGAATACTGGAAGTATACGCGTCCCGATACCCTTGTTCAGGTCGACGCCCCCCATGCCGCCGTTTTTGAAACCGGCGAGCCGCCGATGTTCAACGACTTCGACCGGCTGAAAGTGGTCTTTGTCGACGGCGTGTTTGATGCGGAGGCGTCCGACGAGCTGGCGCTGGAAGGCATCAGCATTGAACGCCTTGCCGAGGTGGAGAAGAAAGATATCCATTGGGTCAAGGACTTGTATGGCGTTCTTGAAGCCCGCGGCCAGACCCCGGTGCAGCGCCCGCTGGCGGCGCTGAACAGCGCTTTTGCCACAGATGGCGTGGTGGTCCATGTGACCGGCAAACCGTCCAAGCCAATCAACCTGATCTATCGCCACACCGACGCGGCCTCCGACGCGATCCTGCATCACGTGATCCGCGTGGATGCAGGCGCTGAGGCGACGTTCCTGGAGAACGGCCCCGCTGCGGCGCGGTTCAACAAATGCATGGAAATCGACATTGCCGACACCGGCCGCTTGCATCTGGTGCGGGCGCAAGGGCGTGACCACGAACGGCGCGCGGCGACGCATTTGTTTGCCCGTCTGGGCACGGAGTCGGTGTTCAAAACCTTCACCCTGACGGTAAACGGCGTGCTGACCCGTGACGAGGCCGTGGTGGAGCTGACCGGCGACGATGCGGTTGCGCATATTGCCGGCGCCTGCGTTGGCGACGGGGATTTCCATCACGACGACACCGTCTTTATCACCCATGACGCGGTCAACTGCGAAAGCCGCCAGGTGTTCAAGAAAGTCCTGCGCAATGGTGCTACCGGCGTGTTCCAGGGCAAGATCTTGGTGAAGGAAGGCGCGCAAAAGACGGACGGCTATCAGATCTCCCAGTCGCTGCTGCTGGACGGCGACAGCCAGTTCCTGGCCAAGCCAGAGCTGGAAATCTACGCCGATGATGTGGCCTGCTCGCACGGCTCCACCTCTGGTGCGATCGACGAGGAAGGTCTGTTCTACCTGCGCTCGCGCGGGGTGTCCAAGGCCGAGGCGACCGATCTGATGACCCTGGCCTTCTTGGCCGAGGCGGTCGAGGAGATCGAGAACGGCGATGTGGCGGACGCCATTATCGCTCGGCTCGAGGGCTGGCTGGCCCGGCGCCACTGATGTCGGTCACGACGGACATTCCGGCAACCTACCTGGGGCCGCGCAAGGTTTTTGCGCGGCTTCTCAGCATGGGGCCGCGTGAAGACCGGCTGCTGGTTTTTCTGCTCAGCGGTTGCGTGCTGACGTTTGTGGCGCAGATGCCGAAACTGGCCCGAGAGGCGCATCTGACCGGTCAGGAGCTGAACATGCTGCTGGGGGGGGCGCTGTTGGGCATCGTTTTTATTGCGCCGCTGCTGCTGTACACCTTGGCGTTGGTGGCCCATTGGCTGGCCCGCGCGTCAGGTGGACGCGGGGAGGCGCATAAGGCGCGGCTGGCGCTGTTCTGGGCCTTCCTGGCCGCCAGCCCGGTATTGTTGCTGCATGGATTGGTGGCCGGATTCATAGGAGCCGGTGCGCCACTCGACATCGTGGGTGCCATCTGGTGTGTAGCCTTTAGTTGGTTCTTCGTCTCGGGAATGGTTCAAGGATACTGGGCAAGTTGATGAAAACGCTGTTTGATTTTGCTGTCGTTACGGTGCGGTCGCCGCAGTTGGCTGCCAGCCGCATCTTGGCCGAACCTTGGCCGCGCGAAGCGCTTTGGACGGCGTTTGTGCTGTCGGTGGTGCTGAACAGCTGTGTCTATGCGTTGCAGCAAATCCTGTTTCCGTTGCCGCCGGACCTGCTTCTGCCGCGGTTTTCCCCGGGCGTGTATTTCGCCGTTGTTCTGGCACTGCAAGTGGCCTTTATCGCTGTGCTTTCGACAACCGGGCGCTGGCTGGGCGGGCAGGGCGATTTTGCGGCGCTGCTGGCGGTGGTGACTTGGCTGCAGCTGATGCAGGCGGGGTTGAACGCGGCCCTTATCGTGCTGTTCCTCGTGGCGCCGACAGTGGCGGCCTTGGCGAATATCGGGGTCAATATTCTGGTCTTCTTCATCCTGCTGCATTTTGTCAAAGCCGCCCATGCGTTTGACAGCGTCTGGCGTGCGCTGGGAGTTGTGCTGATGGCCAGCCTGATCCTGGTGTTTGCCCTTCTTTTCCTGCTGGGCCTGATCGGCCCCACCAATTTGGGATTGCCCGAACATGTATGATGTGGAAAAAATCCGCGCCGACTTTCCGATCCTGTCGCGGACGGTGAACGGCAAGCCGCTGACCTATTTGGACAACGGCGCTTCGGCCCAGAAGCCGCAGGTGGTGATCGACGCCGTGACCCGCGCTTATGCGGAGGAATATTCCAATGTTCACCGTGGCTTGCATTACCTTTCTAACCTCGCGACAGAGAAGTACGAGGCCGTGCGCGGCACCGTTGCGCAGTTTTTGAACGCGGGCGACGAAAATAGCATCGTTCTGAACTCTGGCACCACTGAGGGCATCAACCTGGTTGCCTATGGCTGGGCAATGCCGCGGTTCGAGGCAGGCGATGAGATAGTGCTTTCTGTGATGGAACATCACGCAAATATCGTTCCTTGGCATTTCCTCCGCGAGCGCCAGGGCGTGGTACTGAAATGGGTGGATACTGAGGCTGACGGCAGCCTGGATCCGCAAAAGATGATCGAGGCGATCACCCCGCGCACCAAGCTGGTTGCGGTGACGCAATGCTCCAACGTCTTGGGCACTGTCGTGGACGTGAAAGCCATTACCGCCGCCGCCCAGGCCAAAGGGGTGGCGGTGCTGGTCGATGGGTCACAAGGTGCGGTGCATATGCCCGTAGATGTGCAAGACATCGGCTGCGATTTCTATGCGATCACCGGGCACAAGCTTTATGGCCCCTCCGGGTCTGGCGCGATTTATATTAAGCCGGAGCGGATGGCGGAGATGCGGCCCTTCATCGGTGGTGGTGACATGATCCGCGAGGTATCCAAGGAGCAGGTGATCTACAACGATCCGCCAATGAAGTTTGAGGCCGGCACGCCGGGCATCGTTCAGACCATCGGCCTCGGCGTCGCGCTGGACTATATGATGGCGCTTGGCATGGAGAACATCGCCCGCCACGAGGCAGAGCTGCGCGACTATGCCATGGCACGCCTGGCTGGGCTGAATTGGGTCAATATCCAAGGCCAAGCGCCTGGAAAGGCAGCAATTTTTAGCTTCTCGCTGGAGGGAGCCGCGCATGCCCACGACATTTCCACGATCCTGGATAAGAAAGGCGTCGCGGTGCGCGCGGGCCATCATTGCGCAGGTCCGTTGATGGATCACCTCGGGGTCTCTGCAACCTGCAGGGCGTCCTTTGGGCTCTATAATACTAAGGCTGAGGTCGATACTCTGATCGAGGCGCTGGAACTGGCGCATGAGTTGTTCGCCTGATCCGCAGCATCCGACCCCGCGAAGCATTCTAACAGAAAACGGCGCCGGAGGGGCGCCGTTTGCTTTTGCAGATGGTCAGGTCTGCACGTGTTTGTCGACCATCCGCTGCACCATTGGCGCAAAGTGCCAGAAGTCAGGCGTGTGCATGTCGGCGCGTTTGCCGGCCTCATCCAGATAGCGCACCGCTATAATCTGCGGCAGGTTCGGATTGGTCTCGAACGCGGCGACTTCCTCGGCGGTCATCGGGCCACCTTGTAGGTGTAACGAGTGGATCGATGCCTCTGACAAACGTTTGAAGTATTCCGGCTTGGTCGCGCAAAGATAACGCTTCGCCGCCACGTGATAGCGCACGCAGTCGGTGATCACGCTGGGAAAGAACCGCTCCAGAACCTCGGCCCCGGCATCCTCGTGGTGGCGGTCTTCTGTGTCGGCCATGTTGAAGGTTCCGAACTCGCTGGTGAAATGGCCGATGTCATGCAGCAGCGCACCGACGATGATCTCCTCGGGCTGGCCGTTCTGCTCGGCGATCGTCGCGCCCTGCAGCATGTGCTCAGTCATGGTCACCGGCTCGCCCAGGTATTCTTCGTCGCCACGCCGGTCAAAGATGTCGCCCAGGAAGGCCACGATGTTGTCCCGGTTGAGGACGCTAAAATCCGGTTTGTTCATCGCTCAACCCCTCCGTTCTGCGTTCAGCACCGCCAGGGTCGACAGCAGCCCGTCCTTGTCGGCGTAGCACCCCTGCAACCAGCGCGAGCCGCTGCCGGAATAGCCCAGCCGCGCGTGCAGCACACGGGTGTTGTCAACGATGAAACTTTCGCCCGGCTCCAGTTTGAAGGCAATGCCCATCGCCGGATCATCGATGATCTTGGTCAGCTGCCGGTAAGCCGCGTAATAAGCCTCCATCAGATCGAAAGGAACATCGACCAGCGGCGCGGCGGAGCGGTTGTTGAAACGCACGCCGATTAGCTCTCCGTCTGGCGACAGTTCAATCATCGGTCTGCTTGCGCGCAGGTGCACCCCGTCAGAGCCCTTGTATTCGAACCGTGCGGGGTAGCCTGCCAGCAGCGCAAAACCCTCGGGATTGTCCTGGCGCAGCCGTTCGGCGGCGCGAAAGCCGTCCACCACGATACTGTCACCACCCTCGGCTGAGTTCTCAAGACAGTAGAGGATCTGCAGGGTGGGCACCGGATCGCGATAGGGGTTGTCGGTATGCGCCTGAAGCCCGAGGCCGGTAAAGGCGAGGTTGGTGGGGTTCACCTCCGTGCGAACCTCGAAGTAGCGGCCATAATTGGTCTCGCGGACAAACCCGAACATCGCCGCGCAGTCCACCAGCGCGCCTTCGCGTACTGGGCCGCCGGTCAGCTTGGAAAAGCCGAAGCGTGCGACGGCGTCCAGCCAGTCGCGTTTGACCTGCGGCTCATCCTGAACCTGCTGCCAGGCAAAGGTGGGGGCGGTTCTGGTGCTGTCCCAGGTTTCGACTTCCGGCGGGAGCCGTCCGAAGTCCCGTGTGTTTTCCGTGTCGTAGCTGTGTTCTTTCAACCATGTCAGCGGGAAGGTCACGGTCTTTCCGTCGGGATCGAAACACACGTCCAGATGCTGGTCGCGCAGCTCGGCGCTGCGGATCCGACTGTCTTCGGGTATGTCGGACAGCGTTATCAGGCGCTGACCATTGCCCGGCGCGCGGGTCTCTGGGTCCAGCGCGTTGTCGCGCAGCCAGATCGCGTGAAACCGGCTTTGGCTACCGTCAGCAAAATTCAGGGTCAGAAATTGTCCTGATGTGTCAGTGGCGAGGATGGCGGGCATGCGGGCCTCCAGTTTTCCGTTTCCTGCTTGTGTGGCTAACGGAATGAAGCCATCAAGAGAACGACGGATATTTGGGGCTTAGGGCAAGGAAATCTTATGTCTGACAGTGTCGCCCGGCCAGGGCTGCCGCCGCTTGACTGGCTCAGAGTGTTTGAGGCGGCAGGTCGGCATGGCACCTTTACTGCCGCTGCTGAGGAATTGGGCACCAGCCAAGCGGCCGTCAGCCAGCGCATACGCAACTTGGAGACATGGCTGGGGCGGCCGTTGTTTGTGCGAATGGCGCGCGGTGTCGTGCTGACGGTGGATGGCGAGAGCTACCTGCCGTTGGTGCAGGACACGTTGCTGACGCTTGCCCAAGGCACTCGCACCCTGTTTGACCACAGTCTACGTGAGCTGCGGATCGCGGCATTGCCCGGACACTTGGATCTACTGCTGCTGCCGCGTCTGGCTAGGTTTTCAGCGGAGCACCCGAACTTGCGGATCGCCATGGAAACCGTCCCCAAGCGGCTGGAATTCGACGCTGCCGAAGATGCGGTGCACATCCGCTATGGACGCGGAAACTGGGAGCGGCGGGAGGTGGCGCTGCTGGCAAACGAGGTGATGCGGCCGATGGTTGCGCCGTCGCTGTCGGCGGACTGGCAGCAACATCCGGTGATTGAACTGCGCGGCGAGCGGCCGGGGTGGGCGGAATGGGCCCGGATCACCGGTGAAGAGGTGCCCGCACGCGGTGTGATTTCCGTGGATTCGATGTCCCACGCGCTTGAGGCGGCGCGGCTTGGACAGGGTGTGGTGCTGGGGTCTTGTGTGTTGGCACGCCGCCTTCTCCAGAACGACCAGCTGCGCTGTGTGCCGGCACCGGAAATGTCGACGGTGGACGGCTACTGGCTTACCTGGCCGCCAAGCCTGGGAACGACGCAAAAGCAGGCGCGGCTGTTGCAGGCTCTCGTCGAGGCCCTGACTGGATAGTCGAACGGGAAGCTCCCGCAGCGGCGCGCTGCGGGGTCAATCCGGATATTGGCCTGTCTGCGTGAAATAGGCCTCCAGTATCGGGCGGGCGCTGCGTCTGCTGGCGAAAGCAAACCCAATTTGATCGGCCTTCCGCCAGCGCGAGCGTAGGGCAAATTCACCGATGTCAGGCACCTCCAAAGCGCGTACCGTTGCGAGGTTGAAATGGTTTTGGGCGGCCGGAAGGCGAACCGCCAGCCCACTGTAGCTGATATTGTAAACCGTTGCCGCGATTGCCCCCGTTTCCAGGTGAATGACGCAGGGAAGATTAAGACTGAGTCGGGGTTCGGTAGGTTCTGCCGTTCGGAAGATCGAGTTGGATCGTACCATTCCGCCGCTCCGATGATGATGCAAATCAGAAATGCAGACTATCAACGCAAGGTTGATGAAATCTTAACGCTGCGTAAATCTTGGTTGACGACAGATGTGGCGCATCGCAGGGAATTTGAATGCGTTGATTGAGACTCTGGCTGAGTTTAAAACGTCATCTTGCATCGATTGCTTACCAAGCATTCGAAACCCGGTGCCCCAGCTGGCAGTCCGCTGGTCAGCGTTGTAGGACCGGATCCTGCACGAAAACCCTCGGACTCCCAGTGCTTTGTTCGTGTTCTCCATTACGACAGGGTGTGTGGTTACAGGTGCGGCGTCAGCGCCTGTGGCGATTTACGCTGATGTTTGATCGGCCATGGGAAAATCGCTAAGGTTTCATAGACAGATAGCGGACGCACCTCGTCTCCGGGGGGCTCGGGGGGCTTGGAAAAATTCGTAGCCCCCTTGGTTCGGCCGACTTTATCATCGTTCCGAGTGTTCAAACCATGATGGGTGATACGAAGGACATGCGCGGTACAATATGGCCCCTTTTCACCCTGTTGCTGGGATTCTCTTTGTTACAGATGAGCAACGGGCTGCAAGGAACGCTTCTTGCGGTGCGCGCCGGCCTCGAAGGTTTTGGCGGGGCGACCACCGGGCTTATCATGTCGGGATTCTTTGCGGGGCTGAGCCTAGGATCCTTTGCTGCGCCGCGGTTGATCGACGGGGTCGGGCATATCCGCACGTTTGCCGGTCTGGCGTCGCTTGCCTCGGCGGCTGCGCTGATGCATCTGGCCTTCATTGATCCGTGGATCTGGATCCTGGTGCGGATCTGCACAGGCTTTGCCTTTGCCGGGCTGATCATCGTAACGGAAAGCTGGCTCAATGCTTCAGTCAGTTCCGCGCAACGTGGCAGGCTGCTGGCGGTCTACGGTATGGTCGGGATGGCAGCGGGTGCGGCGGGGCAGTTCCTGCTTAACCTTGGCGATCCCGCGGAATTCATCCTGTTCGTGCTGGTTTCCATCGTCATGTCGCTGGCGCTGGTGCCAATCTCGCTCACCCGGATCAGCGGACCAAGCACGGAGGAGATCCAGGAGCCGCCGTCGCTGAAACGCCTGTGGGGGTTGTCGCCCTACGGGGCTGTCGCGGCCGCGCTGGTGGGCGCATCGATTGGCACCTTTTACGGACTGGCGCCGCTCTTTGCGCAGCAGATCGGCTATGCCCAGTCGCAGATTGCCCTGTTGATTGCCGCGTTCACCATCGGCGGGCTGATTTTGCAGTTTCCACTTGGTTGGCTCTCCGACCGTGTCAGCCGCCGTGGCCTCGGAATTGGGCTGGCGCTGGCCGGGGCGGTGCTGATGCTGGTGACTTTCCCGTTCTCCGCGCCGTCGCGCATGCTGCTGCTGGTTCTGGGTTTTGCCATCGGCGGGCTGATCCTGCCGGCGCAGGCCATTGTCATCGCCCATGTGAATGACCGAGCCCCGGGTTCTGCGGTTCTGGCAGTGTCGGGGGGTCTGGTGTTGATGCAGGGGATCGGGGCCGCAGTTGGGCCATTCTTTGCCGGCTGGCTGCTGGACCTCATGGGTCCGCGCGGCCTGCCGCTGGCGCTGTCTGTGTTCCAATTGGCGATCTTCGGCTGGGGCCTGCTTAGGGTCATCATGCGCAGCGATCCCGAAACGCGCGAGCGCCACGCGGCACCGCCGCTAACCGCGCACCCGGTGGAGGGAGACCTGAGCCGGGAAGGGTGATTCACGTCGTTCACGGCTGTCGGTCGGTGTGGCGAGTGTTCATTCCTTTTAGGATCTTGATCATAGGCTGCGCGGGGCTGGCCCGTCTTTCATCCGGTCGCGCAGCACAGTGCAGTTGGGCAAGGGCAGGGACCTGAGCTGCAGATCATTTTTGTGCGCGACGCCCTGCGGGAGGATACCCGTTCAGATAGAATGGACCTGCGGTTCGGGCCAGCCCCCAAATGCGCATTTCTTCGGAACCAAGCAGACATGGCAGGCGTTTATTTCTCACATTGCTGTGAAATTTCACCTTACAGAGGAGCGGTCTCTCATGTCCCAACCCTCCAATGCCCGGCCTCCTTCCCGGCGTGATCTTCTCAAAATGATCGGCCTTGCCGCGGGGTCTTCCACCATGCTGCATGCGATGTCGTCCTTGGGTCATGCCAGGCAAAGCCCCTATAAAGGTCCCATCGAGTTGTCCGGTGCGCCGCAGGGGCGAAAGGTTGTGGTACTGGGAGCGGGGCTTGCCGGAATGTGCGCCGCGTTAGAGCTGCGCAACGCGGGCTATGAGGTCAGTATTCTCGAATACCAGAAGCGCGCCGGCGGTCGCTGCTGGACCCTGAAAGGCGGTGATGAGATCGAGGAACTGGGTGGCTACAAACAAAAGGTCGAATTCTCCAAGGGGCAGTATATCAACATCGGACCATGGCGGATTCCGCATCACCACCTGGCGTTGTTGGACTATTGCCATCGGTTGAATGTGCCGCTCGAAGTCTTTGTTCAGGAAAACCACAACGCCTATCTGCACTCCCAGACGGCCTTTGATGGCAAGCCGATCCGCTACGGCCATGCCTGGGCCGATTACGTGGGCCAGATCACTGAATTGTTGGCAAAATCCGTCGACAAGGGGCGGCTCGACAGTGCCCTGGCTAAGGAAGACACTGAGATCCTGCTGGAATCGCTGAAATCCTTTGGCGTGCTGAACAAGGATTACGCCTATGAGGCCAGTCTCGACACCGCTGAGTACCGAGGTTACCCGGATTACGGGGCACCGGGTGGGGGGCTCTATGATGCCGCACCCGAACCCTCCGAGCCGATTGAACTGACCGACATTCTGAAATCGCGCTTCTGGGAGAAGATGCGCAACCACACCACCTATCGCCACCATGCGCCGATGTTCCAGCCAGTGGGCGGTATGGAGGAAATCGCCCATG
This sequence comes from Leisingera sp. SA32, assembly GCF_056033425.1. Lineage (NCBI taxonomy): Bacteria > Pseudomonadati > Pseudomonadota > Alphaproteobacteria > Rhodobacterales > Roseobacteraceae > Leisingera > Leisingera sp. SA32. The sequence goes on from NZ_JBVYHB010000004.1 coordinate 35,839, forward strand.
CCTTTGCCCGCGAAGTGGAGGACGTGATCACTTACAACGCCAAGGTCGACCACATCATTCAGACCGAAGATGGCGTCGAGATTCGATATTCCGGTGCCGATGGCGAGGGCAGCGGCGGCGTGGAGACGGCGGACTACTGCATCTGTACGATCCCCTTCACCATTCTCAGCCAGCTTGACGTCGACGTCTCGGCCGACCTGCGCCGGGTCATGCGGGCGTTGCATTACCATGAGGCCGTTAAGGCCGGGCTGGAGATGAAGCGCCGCTTTTGGGAGCGGGACGAGCAGATTTACGGCGGCATCACCCTGACAGATCTGCCGATCGCTGAGATCAGCTATCCTTCCTCCGAAATGCATTCAGACGGGCCGGGTGTCTTGCTGGGGGCCTATGTGTACGGGCCGCAAGCCTATGCGTTCAACTCCATGTCGCCTGACGAGCGATTGAAGACCGTGCTCGAGCAGGGGGCGCGCATTCACCCGCAGTACCGTGATGAGTTCAGCAATGGTGTGGTCCTGAGCTGGCACCGCGTTCCTTGGATGCTGGGCTGCTACTCCGACTGGGATGACCGCGGTCGCGACTATGAGATCGCGGCGACGATGGACAACCGGCTGGTCTGCGCGGGCGAACACATCAGCTATCTCCCCGGCTGGCAGGAGGGGTCCTTGCTCTCGGCGCTGGATGCGGTGCGACAGGTGCACGACCGTGCCGTGCAGGAGGGATGAGCCATGCGTTACCTGATCTTGCCGTTGTTTCTTGCGCTGGCCCAGCCGGCCTTGGCGCAACAAGACAACTCCCAGGTTGACGCGGGGCGGCGCGCGCTTGGCTCGACCACAGATGAGTTTACCGACAGCGACGGTGCCGAGCTGTACCGCCGCGCCTGTTCCGGCTGCCACGGTCCCGAAGGCGAAGGAGCCCACGGGGCCGGAAAATACCCCGCCCTGGCGTCCAATCCTCGGCTTGCTCACAAACGCTATCCGATCAACCTGATCCTTGAGGGCAATGGTGCTATGCCCGCCTTTGACGAGTGGCTGGACGACGCGCAGGTTGCGGCTGTGGTCTCCTTCATCCAGACCAATCTGGGCAATGACTACGAAGGCGATGTTTCTGCCGAAGAGGTGAAACGCATGCGCGCCGAATTCGCTGATCTGGAGGAGGGCTGAGCCATGAGATTTACCATTCTACTGCCCTTCACCGCGTTCTTCGCCTGTGCGGCGAACGCACAAACACCGCCGCCTCTTTTTGGCGGGGCCGAAGGAGGGGGCGAACGGACGCCCGACACCGCTCTGGGCCGTGCCGTTGCCTCTGGCGGCGCGCAATCGGGCGGGGTCGGCATGAAATGCATGGCCTGTCACGGGCTGGATGACGCCGGAGCGGGCTTGGGTGATATGCCGGGGCTGGCTGGATTGCCCGCCGACTATCTCGCTGCACAGCTCGATGCCTTCATGTCCGGCGCGCGCTTGTCGCCCGTCATGGTGCCGATCGCCATGCAATTGAGCGAACAGGAGCGCATGGCAGTGTCAGACTACTATGCCTCAGTCGCGCCGAAACTCTCCAAGTTTGATCACGAGGCGCCGACCGATCTGGTGCAACAGGGCGGCGCGCTTGCGGCGTCCGGCAGCGAAACGGTAACGGCCTGCAACCAATGCCACGGTGGCAGTGATACAAGTGGCGTGGCTATCCCGCGGCTGGCAGGGCAGTCGGCACAATATATTGCCGATCAACTTGTTGCATGGCGCGAGGGAGACCGGGCGAACGGCCCGCTCAACATCATGAAGCAGATCGCCAAGTCAATGACTCCGGAAGAGACTGAGGCCGTGGCGCTTTACTACCAGCAGACCCCGCCTGATGCCCAGTAAACCATCAGAAACGAGGGTGCCGAAAGCCCGGAAACAGAAGGCTGGGTCCTGATGGCCATCCGCCCTGCTTCCTTTTTTCGGTCGGGGTCTATGGCCGTGATGACCGTGGCGCGTCCGCACGTTATTGCGCTGACTCTTGGCAAACATGCCCTGATTTTCGCTGTGCTCTGCTTGCCTCCAGGCGCTTGGGCGCTGGTGGAGGGGGACTTTCTATTGGCCCTGGTCCTGCTTGCCCCAGCTGCCCTTTCGGGGCTGATACATTTTTCCGTGCGCGCGCGCCCACTGCCAGAGGACCTGCGCGGGGTGGAGGCGATGATGACCGTGGCGCTGGTCTTTCTGATCGCCGCCCTTCTGACCATGCCAGCCTTTATCGTGCTGGGGATGCCCTTCGTTGATGCCTTTTTCGAGGCGGTCAGCGGCATCACTACAACCGGTCTCAGCTTGGCACAGGAGGCCGAAAGCTGGCCCTTCGCGGGCCATGTTCTGCGCGGCTGGATGCAGTGGTGCGGCGGGCTGGTCATGGCTACGGCGGTGTTGGCGCTCCTCTTGCCTCGCGGGCGGCCCGCGCGGCGGCTTGGGCAGGTCGATATTCAGCAGGGCGACCGGATTTCCTCGACCCGCCAGCAGGCGCGGCAATTGCTGACGGTCTACGGCGCACTAACGTTGGGTATGGTGGTGTTGACCATGCTGGTGATCCCCGATTGGCGCGAGGCGTTGGTGCTGACGCTCTCGGCCATCTCGACCGGTGGGTTCTCTCCGCGGGCCGACAGTCTTGCCAGCTATTCCCACCTGGGGCAGGCGGTGGTGATCCTCTCCTCCGTGCTGGGGGCGATCTCTTTGCTGGTGTTTGTGTACATCGGGCAGGGGCGGCACCGCGACGCATGGGAGCTGGGCTCGGTGCAGCGGGTGCTGTCGGCGATAGCGTTCATGCTGCTGGTCTATCTGGTGGCCGTGGTGGCCACCTCGCAGGAGCGAGAGCTCACCCTCTATGCCCACGCGCTGAACCTGATATCGGGGTTGACCACGGCCGGGTTCTTCACCGGGCCAACCTATGACGCTGGTCCGGCGCTTCTGATCCTGCTGTTGGCGATGGCCTGGGGTGGCGATGCGGGATCGACTGCGGGTGGGCTCAAACTGACCCGGCTGCACGTCTGCATCGGTGTGATGGTCCATGCGGTCCAGCATGTACGCATAACCGATCATGCCGTCGTCCCGCTGCGGCACGAGGGGCACCCGGTCTCGACCCGGGCGGTTGTGTCGCTTCTGGCCACTATCCTCATCTACCTCTCTTGCGCGGGGCTTTTGTGGTTTCACTTTGTGGTGCACGGCTATGCCCCGTTGTCGGCATTGTTTGATAGCATTTCGGCCCTTTCGACGGTGGGCTTATCGGCCGGCACCGTGAGCGCGGACATGGCGACCGATCTGAAGCTCTCGGTGGCGTTTGCGATGTGGTTGGGGCGGTTGGAATTTATCGCCGTGCTGGCGCTGTTGCTGCCGCGCAGTTGGGCCAGGGGATCATAGGAGAACACCCATGCGCATCATCATCGTCGGCGCGTCGAGCTTTGGCCTCGCCATCGCCAAGCAACTGATCGAGACCGACCGCGAGGTTGTGCTGATCGACAAGTCTCGCGAGCTTCTGGAAGAGGCGGCCGAAGAGATCGACTGTGGCATGATGGAGGGCGACGGCGGTAACCCCGATGTGCTCCGGGAGGCGTTCCGCGGCGAGGAAGACGTTTGTATCGCCGTGACCAACGCCTCTGAGATCAACATTCTTGCCGCGCTCATCGCCCGCTCCATCGGCTACGGGCGGGTGATCCCACAGATCACCTCCAATGCACTGTTGCGCGTTTGCGGTGAACTGGGTCTGGACGATGTCATAAATCCCCATGCCAGAGTGGCCGATGACATTGTGGAGGTGTTGACCGGCGATGATGATGCGATGCAAGAACCGCTGCTGCAGGAAGGTCTCATGCTGACCCGCGTAAGCGTCCCTGCGCGGCTGGCGGGTGAGCAGGTGCCGGACCTACCGGGTGACGGGCGTGTCGTGGCGCTGATCCGGGATGGAGAGGAGCAATTGCCTGACAGGGAGGTTTCCCTTCAGGAAGGCGATACGTTGGTCGTGGTCCTGCGCCGTGACGCGCAAAATGACCTACAGGAGACCTTCGCCGCCGACTGATCCGCTCAGGCCGCGTCCTGGATGGTGGCGTCCTGTTGCAGGAAATGGCGCACCTGCAAGGCCACCAGCACCATAAAAAGCCCTCCGCCCGCAACCCACATGAGTGCGCCAGCCAGTTGCTGATCGGCCAACGCCGAGAGCCCATAGGGCATGGCGGTCAGCGCGTGCCAATCGTGCCAGGCGGTGGGCGCCAGGGTGAGCGTCACGGCAAATGCGGTGAGCTGCGCCGCGGTAAAGACGGCCGGCAGCGTCGCCCGTGCTTCATTTGCGCGAAAGGCCATGAACAGGGCGATGGCCGTGCCGGTGAGCGACAAATGCATCGCCCAATAAGTCAGATCTGACTGCAAGGTAGCGGCATAGGGCAGCGGGCTGTGCCAGACCCAGAAGAGCAGTGCAAAGGCCAGGGCCACAGGCCAGACCGGCAGCCTCAGTCGCGGTAGCGCAGCAGCGATCAGCGGCGCGGCGACCAGCGTCAGCAGGATATGCTGCCCGACCCGCGCCGAAAACAGCGCCATTGAAGCCGCACATAGCGGGGAGACAAAGAGAAGCGCCACCAGAGCCGCAGCGCCCATCGCGTGCCCCCGGCGCTCGGCCTGCCGCCAGAGCAGGGCGGCAAACAGCACAAGGCCGGCAAGCAGGAAGGGGTCCAGTGTCCAGCGGGTCAGCAGATCGCCCGGCAGGGGCGGCGTGCCACAGAAGGGGGTATAGGCGTCCTGGGTCATGTTGGCTCCTTTCTACCCGTGACAACCGGGCAGGATCAGCACCGGTGTGAGATTGGCGAATATCGCGATGAGCGAGATCAGCCCCGACCACCACCCGGCGCGCAGCAGGGCAAAATCGTCCCTGGTCAGCCGCGTGCGGCTTCTGCGGTGAGACGCCCCCCACATCCAGAAGATCTGCAAGACCGCGGCCGACGCCGTCAGCACGGTTGCGGCGATCACAAGGTGCTCGCTGGCGAGCAAGGCACGCGGCGCGCAGGCAGCCGAGATCAACGCATAGATCGCCGCGAAATGCAGTGCCCAGAGCAGCACGGGCTTGGCGATGCCATGGATCAGCTGCCTCATACCGCACCTCCAGCCAGCAGATAGGCGACCGCTGCTGCACCGCCCATGATCGCCACAACGCGCGCATAGGTGGCAATCAAGAGGTTCGGCAGCATCTGCCCCGGTTTCACAGCACCCACGGCCTTACGCAGCGCATTGACGAGCGACCAGTAGATCAGCACCGCCAGGTAACTCAGCACGAAAGCAAAGAGGGCCCAACCCACTGCAGCATAGGCAGAGCCGTAGGGATCAATCGGGCGGATCGACAGGTACAGCAGCGCCCCGAGTGCGGCAGCGCTGAGCGCGAGGCCCAGATCAATGACGATGACCGGCTTGACCGCGGCACCGAAGGCCGCCCGTCGGCTGGCCCAGCTGAGCGCGAGCAGCATCAGCGACAGAGCCAGCGCCACGCCCGCCGCAAGCGGTTCGGCTGAGGGCGTGATCTCGGCCCAGTGCGGTTGCGTGTTCCATAGGTATAGCCCGGCAAAGAGCAGCGAGGTAAAGAGCGCCGCGGAGATCAGCATTGTGCCGATCAGCGCGAAGTTCAGATGGCTGCGCGGATCGACGGCATTGACCGGCAAACGCAACCCGCGCAACCCGCTGTCACGAAGCACGCCGCTGTCCGAAGGCTCCCAGACCCAGCGGGTGATCCCGGCGAGCGTAATGGCAAAGCCGACCGCCACCAGCCAATAAGCCGAGGCCAGCGTCGCACCAAAGCCAAGCGCCAGACCGAAGGCGGTGATCAGCGGCACCCAGGTGGGGTGCGGCAGCCGCAGGATCTGCAAGGGTGCACCGGTGATCGGATCATTGCCCATGGTTTCGCGCCGATGATCGGTGCAGGGGCGCAGCGCGCCTTCGACTTCGCGGCCCGGGCGGTCCGTCAGCTCCGGCTGGTCCCACAGCGGCTCGCGCGAGCGGACCTCCGGGATGGCGTGGAAGTTAAACCCCGGCGGGATTGGCCGGTACAGCCACTCCAACGTCGCCGCCCCCCAGGGGTTTCGCTTCGCCCGTCGGCCATTGCGTTTGTGCCAGAAGAAGTCAAATACAAAGAGTGCCACGCCGGCTGCCAGGATATAGGAGCCGATCGAGGACAGCATATTGAGCCGGTCCCAGCCCAGCCCCTCCGGATAGCTCGCAATCCGCCGTGGCATTCCGCGCAAGCCGGTGAGGTGCATCATAAAGAAGGTCAGGTTAAAGCCGATGAACATCAACCAGAACACCCAGCGGCCTAGGGTCTCGGACATCATCCGCCCGGTGAACTGCGGCATCCAGTAATAGAGCGCACCGAACATCGGGAAGACGAAGCCGCCGATCAGCACGTAATGCAAATGCGCCACGACAAAGTAGCTGTCATGGGCTTGCAGGTTGAATGGGACGGCGGCGACCATGACGCCCGTCAGCCCGCCGAGCACAAAGATGAACAGAAACCCGAGGATGAAAAGCATCGGCACGTCCATCCGCGGACGGCCCTGGGCCAGCGTCGCTAGGAAACAGAAAATCTGCACCCCCGTGGGGATCGCCACCATCGTCGAGGCCGCCGAGAACAGGGTTAGGGACATGACCGGCAGGCCCGTGGCGAACATGTGATGCGCCCAGAGACCGAAGCTCAGGAACCCCATGGTCACCACCGCCGCGACGGCAAAGCCATAACCAAAAAGCGGTTTGCCCACGAAGGTCGGCAGCATCGTCGCCACCATCCCCGCAGCGGGCAGGAAGATGATATAGACCTCCGGGTGGCCAAAAAGCCAGAACAGGTGCTGCCAAAGCAAGGGGTCGCCGCCAAGCGTGATGTCAAAGAAGGGCAGGCCCAGCAGCCGCTCGGCCTCCAGCAGGATCGAGCCAATGATCAGCGGTGGAAAGCCGACGGCGATCATGAAGGCGGTGATCAGCAGATACCACATCAGGATCGGCATCTTGGTCAGGCTCATGCCCGGCGCGCGTGTGCAAAGGATCGCGGCGATGATCTCCACCGCGGCGGTGACCGAGGCGATCTCGGCGAAGGTGATGCCGATAAGCCAGAAATCCGCCGACAAGTCCTGCGTATATACGCTGGTCGAGAGCGGCACATACATGAACCAACCGCCTGCCGGGGCGGCGTCGAACAGGAAGGACGACAGCACGATTATGCCGCCGAAAAGATAGCAGTAATAGCCAAAGGCCCCAAGCCGGGGAAACACCAGGTCGCGCGCGCCGACCATCAGGGGGATCAGATGCACCGCGAAGCCTTCCAGCATCGGAATGGCAAAGAGGAACATCATGATCGTGCCATGCATGGTGAAGACCTGGTTATAGGTCTCGGAGTCGAGGAATGTGTTGTCGGGCACGATCAACTGCGTGCGCACCAACAGAGCGAGAACGCCGGCGATCAGGAAAAAGACAAAACCGGTGACGAGAAAGCGCTTGCCGACGACGCGGTGGCTGACCGACGACAAATAGCGGATGCCCGGCGGCGCGTCCCAGATGCGCTCGAACCCCTTGTCCGGTTCGCCCTTGGCGCTGCCGGAATAGGTCTCATCCTCGGGCAGGTCGACGACATATGCGGTGCGTTCGCTCATTCAAGGCCACTCATTTCAGGCTTGCCAGATAGGCCGAAAGCGCGCGCAGGTCGGGCCCCGGCAGGTGGTTGTAGGAGGGCATCTTGGCGCCCGGCTTCATTGCTTGCGGATCCGCGATCCAGCCCGCCAGCGTGCCCTGGTTCATCCGCCACATACCTGCGCCGAGGCTGCCGCGCCCGCCAACACGGGTGAGGTCCGGGCCCAGCACGCCGCCCTCGGCCACACCGCGGATTTCGTGGCAGGCCGGGCAGCCCGCTTCGATGAACACGTCGCGGCCGCGCAGCAATTCGGACCGGGCAGCATCCCGCGCCTCGCCGCTGGTGCGCTGCATCCATGCATCAAAGGTTTCGGGTTCCAGCACGACGACCTCAAAGGCCATCTTGGGGTGGGACAGCCCGCAGAACTCGGCGCATTGGCCGCGAAAGCGCCCGGTTTGGGTCGCCATCGCCGGCAGAGTGTTCACGCGGCCCGGGATCATGTCCATCTTGCCGGTAAGCTTGGGCACCCAGAAGGAGTGGATCACGTTGTCGGACTTCAGGCGAAAGGTGACCGGACGGCCCTTGGGAATGACGATCTCATTGGCCCCGCGCAAGGCCCACCCCTCGGGGTCATAGATCACATCCCACCAAAACTGTTTGCCGGTCACCTCAATCACCAGCGCGTCCGGCTCCTCAGCCGTGATGCGTTGCAGCGTCACGGTGGAAAATCCCATCAGCACGCCTACAAACACGAGCGGCAGCGCGATGCCGCCCGCCCAGATCCACCAGCGGTGCGGGGCCAGGCGACCGGCAAGCACGGCCCAGACAAAGAGGACAAGCAGCACGAAGATCACGCCAAAGGCCACGGTCATGCCGATGGTCAGACCATTGATCGCCGTGGCACCCACGCCCTCGGGTGCCAGTGCCGATTGCGCGCCATATTCCCCTAGCGTGGACTTTGCGATACCGCTCATTCGCGCACCTCCGATCCCAGAAGGTAGGCGGCGATGTCGCGGGCCTCTTGGTGGTCCAAACCGAGGTTCGGCATGGCAGTGGCGGGGCTATGGGCGGGCGGGTTCATCAACCAGCGGGTCAGATCGCCGGGCCTATTCGGCAGCACACCCGCGACATAGGACTGTCGGGCGAAGTCGTGCAGATCAGGTCCGACTGTGCCCTGCGCTGCGCGGATGCCCGGGACCTGGTGGCAGGCTCCGCAGCCATATTGCTGGATTAGGGTTGCGCCGCGCTGCGGGTCGGCATTCAGGAAACGGCGCGAGGCGACGTCATAGTTCGGTGTCTGCTCGGTCAGGCCCTGCCGGATGTGGATCCGGTACCACTCAGCGGCCTGTCGACTTGCTTCGCGGGCAGGGTCGGCCAGCACGGCGGCGAGGCTGCTCTGCGGAGGCAGGGCGGACCAGACCATCGCGGCGGCGATCACCAGCAGAACCGATATGATGGCGAAAAGACGCATTCGTCAGCTCACTGCGAGGGCGCCGTGGAGGGGGTCAGCAGCGGCGAGAATTCCGGCGGCAACGGCCGGGTCGGGCGGACGCGGTTGTAATAGGCGCTGACGGCTTCGATGTCCTTCTGGGTCATCTTCTTGGCAATGGCGGACATGACATTATCGACGTCATTGTCGCGTTTGCCTTCTTTCCACATCTGCAATTGATGCGCCATGTAGCTGGCGTATTGCCCGGCGAGATAGGGCACCGATGGCGGGTTGCCGAGGCCGCTTGGCCCGTGGCAGTTCACGCAGGCCGGCACGCCGCGTTCGGCGGAGCCTACGGCGCCCAATTGTCCGCCCCATTGCAAAGTCATGCCATCGACATCGGCTAAGGGTGGGGGGTAGGGCGCTGAAATCGTAGCGTAATAGGCTGCGACCGCCTCCTTCTCTTTCTCGGTCAGCTTTTTGGCGATGCCCGACATGACCCGGTTCTGCCGGTCGCCAGAGGCATAATCCTTGAGCTGCTTGTAGGTGTACCAGCCCGCCTGACCGGCCAGCCGCGGAAAGGCTCCCGAGCCGTCCCCCGTGCCATCACCGCCGTGGCAGGTGATACAGGCCATGCCGCTGTCGCCCGCCTCGGAACCGCCCATCGCCACCAGTCGCCCCAGTTCCAGCACATCGTCGTCCACCTCGGTATTGACCGTCGCGTTGAAGCGCAGAAACGCGTCCTCCAGCCGGTCCTCCATCGCCGCGATACCCGGAGCGGCCTCGTAATTCTGGGCCCGGATGAAACCGGCTGAGATGCCCAGGACCGCAATGGCGGTGCAGGATGTCAGAACGGTGCGGATTGTCATGGGTCGGTCCTTTCGATCGGTCACGGCTCTTTCAGGCATCCATCAGGGGAGCAGGGTTGGGCAGGTAGTCGCGTTTCATGTGCTCCAGCGTCCAATAGGCGAGGCCCATCAGCGGGCCGGTGGGGTTGTAGCCAAGGTTTTGCGGAAACAGGCAGGCGCCGAAGACGAAGACGTTGTGGTGATCCCACATCTGGCCATAGCGGTTGACGACGCTGGTTTCGGGGTCGGTGCCGATCACCGCACCGCCGACGTTATGCGTGGTCTGGTAGGGAACGATGTCATAGTGCTTGTCGACCCCGGCGAGATTGGTTCCTCTGACGGAGGTTACGTTGTCCATCTCGCGGGCCACCTCTATGGCGCGCTGCATCACGTAGTCCGACATCTTGCGGTCATTGTCGGGGAAATCGAAGGTCATCCGCAGCAGCGGACGGCCATAGGCGTCGGTCCAGGTGGGGTCGAGGTCAAGGTAGTTTTCAGGCGTGGAAACCGAGGAGCCATGCACGACCAGATCGGCGTGATGGTTGTAGTTCTCGCGCACCGCGCGCTTCCACTCGGCGCCCCATTTGGGCGTTCCCTCCGGCACGGGCTGATAGCCGATTGGGCGGCCGTGGTATTGTTTGCAGGCGATATAGCCACCCCCAACGAAACCCAACTCGCCGTGGTCGAAATTGTCGCCGTTGTAATCGTCGATCACCACGCCCAGCGCGCCCGCGCCCATGTAGGGATCGGTCTCGACGGTCTTGTCAAAGAAGGCATCAACCCCGGCGATGGTCTGATAGGCATAGTTGCGCCCGACCACGCCGGTGCGGGTTTCCGGGTCGTAGGGTTTGCCCAGGCCCGAGACCAGCATCAGATGCACGTTCCACAAGGCATAGGCGCTCATGCAGATCGTATCGGCCGGCTGAAAAACTTCTTCGCCGGTCTCATCAAGGTAGATGGCCCCGGTGGCAGTCTTGCCATCGGGGCTCTTCTCGATCCGCAGCACCTGCGCGTCGAAGCGGATCTCGAAATTCTCATGGTCCTTGATCCGATCATAGACGCAGATGATCGGATCCGCCTTGGCGTAATAACCGCAGCCAAACCGTTCGCAGAAGCCGCAATAGGTGCAGGGATGCAGCTGCGCGCCATAGGGGTTCACATAGGCCTGGGTGACATTGGCGGAGGGCATCGGGAAGGGGTTCAGCCCCAGGCGCGCTGCGGCCTCGCCAAACAGCGTGTTGGAAACGGGTTGCCGCATCGGAGGATTAGGGTAATCGGCGCTGCGCGGCCCTTCGAATATGTTGCCGCCGGGCTGGGCTTCGCCCCCCAGATTGCCCGCCTGTCCGGCAGCACCGCAAACCTTCTCGAAGAAATCCAAATGCGGCTCCAGTTCCTCATAGGTCACGCCCCAGTCCTGCACGCTGAGGTCAGGCCCGATAAAATCCTTGCCGTAACGCGCCTCGTAATGGCTGCGCATTTGTAAATCCGACGGCAGCGGCCGCCACAGCTGACCGTTCCAGTGGATGCCCGCGCCTCCAAGGCCGGAACCGGGCAAGAAGGATCCCAGGCGGCGCATCGGCAGTGCCTGCTGGTCGCGCGAGTTGCGGATGGTCAGGGTCTCTTTCCTGACATCCATCATGTGGCTGTAGCGATGGGCGTATTTCAGCTCGTCATGTTCTGCGGGCGCGGCAAAGGACGTGGCGGTATGGCGTTTCTTGCCGCGTTCAAGCACCACGCAGCGCTGTCCGGCATGAGCCAACTCGTAAGCGGCTGTCAGGCCGGTCCAGCCGCCACCAATGATGAGAACGTCGGTCTTGGGAAGGGACTTGCGCGCCATCAGTCCGCTCCTCCGCCGATCGCCCGGGGCGGCAAGGGGGGGCCGCCGCGGTCATGGGCAATGCCGCGTGGGGGGGGCGTGACAGAGCGCCTGTGTTCATCCACCCGTGCGATGTAATAGGCATGCGCACCGGGAAAGCCGACCATCCGCCAACCAGCATAATCATGGTTGCCCAAATAGATCGGGTCGGCAAAATAGCCTTGCTTGGTCAGCTTCCATAGTTCCGCAATCAGGGTGCCGGTGAGGTCCTCGCGCTGCGACACGTCCTCGACAAACGCGGCGCGGGTCGGGGCATCCATCGGGGCGATCTCACCCAGCTGGCGGGCCTGTTCGATCCCTTGGCGCAACAGCTGAGCCGGGGTAAATTCCAATTGGTACCCCTGTTCGGGAACCCCGGTGGGAAAGGGCGGTTCAAGGTAAAGCCCTTCACCGGAACCGTAAGCGGTCGCCATCTGGTGGTCGATGAAATCCACCACTCCGGCCTGCGAGGCGGAGGGAAATTCGTCCTGCGGGATGAAGACGTCAACCACTGCGGCGGTCCAGCGGGCTTCGTCATCTGTGAAGAAAGCCCAAGGTCGCTCATCACTGGCGGCAAAAGCGTGGGGAATTGGGGCACCGGCCCCTGCGATACCGGCGCCGACGGCGATTTGGGCCAAAACGGCCCGGCGAGAATAGCGTCTTGCCATGAAATTCGGCTCCGGCTTTAAACTCTAGTCTGACACTACTTTAACGGTGCACCCTTCATGTGGTTCCGAACTTTCTGCAATTTTTGCGCCTTAATTTGAACGGATTGCGCCGACTGCGCGTTGGCTATCTATGTTTGCAAGCCTGTCCACCCCGATCCTCTTTGCACTTGGCGGCCTCGCCGCGCTTGTCATTCTTGTCACCGGCTACCGCATGACCGGCCTCAGCGACCGGATCGCCGATCGCACCGGGCTGGGCGAGGCGCTGGTGGGCGCGGCTCTTCTGGGCGCGGCCACATCGATGTCGGGAACCGTGGTCTCGCTGACCTCTGCACTTGATGGGCGGGCCTCGCTCGCGTTTTCAAACGGTATCGGCGGCATCGCGGCGCAGACGGCCTTTCTGGCGCTGGCGGACATGATCTACCGAAAAGCCAATCTGGAACACGCGGCGGCGGATCTGGCGAATGTCTTTCAAGCTGGGCTACTACTGCTGCTGTTGACCGTCCCGCTGTTGGCCTATACCGCGCCGGAGGTGGCTTGGTGGGGGATCCATCCCGCCAGCATCGCGCTGTTTGTGATCTATGTGTACGGGATGCGTGCCACAGCTCGGTTGCGGGTAGATCCGATGTGGCACCCGGTGACCACGTCCGACACCCGCACCGATGAACCTGATGGCGACAGCGAGGCGGAGAAATCCGCAGCCGCGCTGATCGTGCCTTTCCTTGTCTTGCTTGTCATCATGGCGGTGGCGGGCTGGGGTGTCGCCCGGGTTGCGGCAGAGATTTCGGATCGGCTGGACCTGTCGGATACCGTAGTCGGGGCCACCATGACTGCGGTGCTGACCTCGCTGCCCGAACTTGTCACGACGCTGGTCGCCGTGCGCCGTGGCGCGCTGCAACTGGCGGTCGGTGGGATCATTGGCGGCAATACCTTTGACACGTTGTTCCTGACCCTGTCGGACGTGGGCTACCGTGATGGCTCGCTCTATCATGCGATCGGTGCCGACGACCTGTTCTGGCTGACCGTGGCGATGATGATGACCGCCATACTGAGCCTCGGACTGATCTTTCGCCAACGGCGCGGGATCGGCTGGGAAAGCATCGGTCTGCTGGTCGTCTATGTCGGCGCACTTGGGCTGCAAGTCATGTGAGGGTGGCCATCGCGACGGAACCTTTTCATCACCATTTCGTTACCCTTCCTATACTCGGGGCTTTGGCCGACCGGATTTTGCAGCAGGAGAATGGAAGATGAGACATGCGCCGCTTCTCGCTATCACCGTGATCGGGAGCCTTGCCGCCACCACCCTCAAATCGGAGACGGTTGCGCCAAGATTCACCCCAGATGACACATTGATCGCCCTGTCGAGCCTGAACGGCCACAAGCTGTTCGTTTCGGAGGAGGGGGAAGCCCTTGAAGACATCGACCTGAAAGAGCTGAAGGAACCTTTGGAAGACTGGAAAATGGTCGGGCGTGTCGCCGAACTGGTGATGAGCCGGGACGGCATCTTGCGCGGCGTCGTGATCGATGCCGGGGGGCTGCTGGGCGCGGGGGCAACGCGGGTTCTGCCGCTGGATGAGCTGCGTTTCTTGCCTGATGCGGATGAGGACAACGAGTTCTTCCTGCTTTATGTCGGCCAGGAGGAACAGCTGAAGGCCGCCCCGGAATATGACGAGAAACAGGTCCAGCTGCGCGCTGCCGACATGTACCGCGACGGAGAGAGGATCGAGATCGTGAAGATCGGCGATCTGGGGTCCGAACAGTTTCTGGGCCTTGCCGCCTTTGGCCAGAATGACAACTGGGTCGGCGAAGTGTCTCAGGTCACATTCGCAGAGAACGGAAAGATCGACAAAGTCATTTTGGATATCGGCGGCTTTCTGGGGTTGGGCGAAACCCAAATTGCCCTGTCGCTCGACATGATCGAACTGCGCCGCTTTGGCGCCGATGACCTGCGCGCCTATGTGTCGGCTACCGAGAAAGAACTGCAAGAAATGGAGCCTTGGGACGACGATAGCTAATACGCCACGCGCCGCCGTCACCTCGGCGCGAGAATGTGATGACCCCTGAGTCAGAAACATCAACAGACGGGAGAGCCCGATGGAGAGCGCGAAATTTGACCTTCACCTGATCGATTATGTGATCGTGTTAATCTACTTCGCCGGTGTCATTGCCCATGGCATTTACATATCGCGCAAACAATCCGGCGGGTCGGAGGACTATTTTCTCGCCGGGCGCTCCCTGCCTTGGTACCTGATCGGTTTTTCACTTTTCGCCTCCAACATGTCGGGCTCCAGTTTTGTTGGGTTGATGGGCGGAGCCTATGCAAATGGCGTGGTGATCTTCAACTATGAGTGGACAGCCGCCCTTGTTCTGATCCTCTTTGCGATCTTCATCCTGCCGTCCTACCTGCGGGCCAAGATTTCCACGGTTCCTGGGTTTCTGGAGGAACGCTACGACGTGCGCTCGCGGCGCGCGTTTTCGCTTTTTACCATTCTCGCCATCCTCTTCATCGACACCGCCGGCGCCCTCTATGCCGGTGGCTTGGTCATCTCGAATGTGACGGGGTACCTCAATCTGTGGGCGGCCGTCGCGCTTTTGGCTTTGGTGGCGGGCATCTATACGATCCTTGGCGGACTGTCAGCGGTTGTCGTCACTGACACGGTTCAAGCGATCTTGCTGATCATCGGCGCCGCAGCCCTGTTCTGGATCGGGCTCGACGAAATCGGCGGCTGGCAGGAACTCTTCACCGGTACACCGGAAGAACTGACCCATATAATTCTCCCGGCGGATGATGACTTTCTGCCTTGGACAGGGCTTCTGGGGGTCGTCCTTCTGGGCTTTTACTATTGGACGATCAACCAGTTCGTCGTGCAGCGCACGCTGGGAGCAAAGGATCTTAAAGAGGGCCAGATCGGGGCTATCTTTGCCGGCTTCCTGAAATTGCCGAACATCTTCTTGATGGTCTTGCCGGGGCTCATCGCGTTGAAGCTCTATCCCGATCTGGAAACCCCCGATCTCGCATTTCCGACGCTGGCGTTCGAGCTGATGCCGATCGGCCTGCGTGGTCTGATCATGGCGGCGCTGATCGCTGCGATCATGTCCTCGCTCGACTCGGCGCTGAACTCGGCCTCAACCCTCGTCGTCAAGGATTTCGCCGAACCGATGTTCAACGTTGACGAAGACAAGCAGGTCTGGCTGGGCAAGCTTGTGACCGCAGGGATCATGGTTTTCGGGGCTATTTACGCGCCAATGATCGCCGGGTTCGAGAGCCTCTTCAGCTATTTCCAATCTTCGCTTTCCTACATCGTGCCGACCATCGTGGTGGTTTACATCCTCGGGCTGATGTCCAAGCGGCTCAACGGCAATGGCGCCTTCTGGACAATCATTTTCGGCCTGGTGATCGGCATCCCGCTCTTTGTGCTGAAAGAGGTGACCAATTACTGGGCCTACATGGGGCTGCCAGAGATCCATTACACGGTGATGTCGTCGATCATGATGGCCATCGGGATCCTCCTGCATTTTGGTATTTCCTATGCCACCTCTCGCCAGGAGAAGGAGAACCTCGACGCGCTGGTCTGGCGGGCAGATGAAGCCAAGGAAATCTTCACGCAATGGGAAAAACCCTTGTGGCAGGACCGCACAGTCTGGGCCGGGTTGCTGGTGCTCGCCACCGCGGTCATGGTGATCTGGTGGGCCTGAACCATGGAGACGCTAAACCGCCTTGGCGAAAAAATGGGGTTGCAGCTTGACGCGGCACCCGATTTCCTCGCCCCGCTGCTGGCGGTTCTGGCTGCTTGTGGCGCGGCGCTGGTGCTGCATTGGCTCATCTACCGTGTCCTGAGCCGCTGGCTGTCGCGCGAGAACGCCACCGGGCACTCGCTGCTGCGTCGCGCACGCCGCCCCTCTCGGTTGGCCGCCGTGGTGGCCGCGTTGGCCTGGCTGCTACCGAACATCCAGCTGCCTTATGGCTGGCAGGCGCCGGTCGCGCATCTGTTCCTGATCCTTCTGATCATTCTCATTGGCTGGACCTTGATTCTCGTGACCAACCACGTCGCGGATCGCGCTGTGCGGCGTCATCGGCTGGACGTGGACGACAATCTTGCGGCCCGCAAGATTGTGACACAAGCGCGGGTGTTGCGCCGCACGACGAGTATTGTGCTGGGGATCTTTACAGTGGCCGGGGTCCTGCTGACCTTCGACAGCGTGCAGAAATACGGCGCCGGGCTTTTTGCCTCTGCCGGGGCCGCGGGTCTCGTGGTTGGTTTGGCGGCGCGGCCGGTGCTGACCAACTTGATCGCCGGGCTTCAGATCGCTATCACCCAGCCGATCCGGCTCGAGGATGTGGTGATTGTCGAAGATGAATGGGGCTGGGTCGAAGAGATCTTTGCCACCTATGTCGTTGTTCGGCTGTGGGACTGGCGCCGCATGGTGGTCCCGCTGTCCTATTTCATAGAGAAACCGTTCCAGAACTGGACCCGCGAAAGTGCCTCGATCATCGGCTCGGTGTTCTGGTATCTCGACTACACCGTGCCGGTCGAAAAGATGCGCGCCAAGCTGGAGGAACTGGCGAAAGCCTCGGATCTTTGGGATGGCAATGTGGTGAACCTGCAGGTGGCCGACACCGAAAAGGACAGCATCGCCGTGCGCGGCCTTGTCAGCGCCCGCACCTCACCCAAGGCCTGGGACCTGCGCTGCGAAATACGTGAGAAAATGATTGCCTGGTTACAGCAAGAATACCCCCAGGCTCTGCCGCGACTTCGCGTTGAGGCGAACAGTCAGATGCGTCCAGACAATGGCCGCGTTGATCACGCGTAGCCGAGCGTTAGGTCATTCTCCTATATTGGCGTTCCGCAGTTATGTGCAGGAAGGCGGAATTTTGAAACGACGACACGCACGGGGCAAGTCAAAAGGGATCTTTTCTGAACGGCGGCAAGTCGGGGTTGTAGAGGCAAACTGAAGTGTATGAAAGGTGGATCGTTCGCACACGCCCTCCGATCACCGGAGAATCGCTGTATAATTGGGGAACTTTCGACCAAACTGGGCGAGAACCCGTGCTTGCGCTTGCATTATGCGACCTCTGCCATATTGGGGGCCAAGGACTTTATGCACCCGATCCCGCGCTCACTCTCGAGGATCTGGCTGCAAACTTTAGCGGAGCATGTGATATGGCGCACCTGAGAGGATTCGAACCTCTGGCCTCTGCCTTCGGAGGGCAGCGCTCTATCCAGCTGAGCTACAGGTGCGTCGTTGGATCGGGGTATAACTGCGGTTGGTCGCCGCTGCAACGGGAAAAAAGACCAGCTTTCCAAAATCATCGTGCCTGCCTCTTGGCTTGGGCGCTTGGCTGGAAAGTGGCAAAAGACCCGCATGGATGCCATGCGGGTCAGCTGTCTAGACTGGGCGAATGAAGGAACAGAAGGTTGGGTTCAGCCCCGCCAGCTGCGCACGGCGCCACAGTCCATATGCACGAAATTCGACCGGTAGTATTTCCCCACACCGCCCGCGCGGCAGGCTTCCGCAGCATTGGCCATCTGCGACACCGAGCGCGACGCCAGCCGCAAGTCGGCGGCTTGGCCGCGCATGTGCAAGGATTTCTTCGCCACGCCACGCGACCGGCTGCGCAGCATCGCATTGGTCTTGGGGCTGCGATAGCCCGACAACAGCAGGTAGGGTTCGTTCACATCCAGCAGGTTGTGCGACGCAGCCATGATGTCGATGGTGCGCAGATCGATTTCCTTGACCTGATCTGTGCGCCAGTCGCGCATGAAGTGGTTCACTTCGCGCACGGCGTCCTTGATGTAGTTTCCATCGATCCAATACACCATGTCCAGCCGCTCGCCGGTGCGGCCCGAGTACATGCGGATTCGACGGATGTCGCCGCCACCGCGAAGAAATCCTGCTGCGTTGGAGAAGGTGGGTGCGGCCGCAACCGCGGTTGCTGCAAATACACCCAGAAGTGAACGCCGGGAGAATCCCGTGCCCGCGGTTTCTGTCATGTTCCTACGTCGTCCCGTACGTTTTTAGTCCTGCCTGAACACCCGATGTTACGGGCCCGTTAACCTTGCTGCGGTTAACGTGCGGCTTGTATGGCACAGCTGCTGTTTTGTTCCAATATTTCTTTGCCGCACCTTCGTGAGTAACGCGTTTTTCGGCAAATTCCCGCGCAAATGGGGAGATGTCGGGCGGTTTTCCCCGCGAATGTTGCTGTTGGGTGTCATAGACGCGGCGGCTGTGCATCACGGTTAATTTTTCGAATTTGTGAATGGACATTGGAGGCTGGCATTTACCAAGCTTTCAGATAGGCACAGTCAGAATAGAGCTTTAGGCAGATCGAGGACCAGAACACTATGATGCGCACAGCTGCAGAGAAAATCATGCTGGAGGCCAAAGCGGGCGTGTTTGCCCTTGCGCTTGGCGGCGCAATTGCGGGTGGCATTTCTTTGCCTGCGGCCGCCGATGTATCGGCGGCTTTCCGCCAATCCGTGGCCGAGGCCGCATCGGAAAATGCCTCCGTCGCGGATTTCTATCGTGAAAATGGTTACGAGGCGATCTGGACCAGCCAGGACCAGGCCGCGCGGCTGCGGCGCAGCGCGTTGCTGGCAGCGATGGGAGAAACGGCGGCGCACGGGTTGCCTGATCGGTCTGCCGAAGTGAATAAGCTGATGCAGCTGATGCGTGACGCGCGAACAGTTCGCGATTTCGGCGAGGTCGAAGCTGCGCTGAGCCAGGCGTTGGTCGATTACGCCACCGACTTGCAAACCGGTATTCTGGAGCCGCGCCGGATTGACGATGGGATTGTGCGGAAGAAGCATAGCGTGGATGCGCGGCAGTTCCTGCGAGGGATCCGCGACAATCAGCCGTTTGCCTTCATGCGAAATCTGGTGCCCGTGTCGTCACAATACCGTGCTCTGCAACGGGAAAAACTGCGGCTGGAACAGCTGATCGCCGCAGGCGGTTGGGGCGCGACGGTGAACGCCAAGAAGCTGGAGCCGGGCGACCAGGGTGCAGCCGTGGTGGCGTTGCGCAACCGGTTGATGGCGATGGGCTACCTCGGGCGCAGCGCATCGGGCAGGTATGACACTGCGCTTGAGCGTGCGGTACAAGCCTTCCAGTCCGATCACGGGTTGGCAACAGATGGCGTTGCTGGGGCTGGCACGCTGGCAGAGATCAACAGGCCCGTCAGCGACAGGCTGAAAGCGGTCATCGTCGCGATGGAGCGCGAGCGGTGGCTGAGCCCGGATCGGGGGGCGCGGCATGTGCTGGTCAACCAGACCGATTTTTCAGCCCAGATCGTCGATAATGGTGATGTTACCTTTGAAACCCGTTCGGTGATCGGCAAGAACACCCATGACCGGCGCAGTCCCGAATTCTCGGATGAGATGGAGCATATGGTGATCAACCCGAGCTGGTACGTGCCGCGCTCGATCATCACCAAGGAATACCTGCCCAAGCTGCGCAACAACCCGAACGCGGTTGGGCATATTGAAATCACCGACCGCCGTGGCCGGGTGGTGAACCGCAGCGACGCCGATTTCTCGCAGTACACCGCGCGCAACTTTCCTTATGCCATGCGTCAGCCGCCCAGCAGCAGAAATGCGTTGGGACTGGTCAAGTTCATGTTCCCGAACAAATATAATATCTATCTGCACGACACCCCGCAGAAGAGCCTGTTTGGCCGCGAAGTCCGCGCTTTCTCGCACGGGTGCATCCGGTTGGCGGAGCCGTTTGAATTCGCCTATGCGCTGCTCGCCAAACAGACTGAGGATCCAAAAGCGTTCTTTCACCGCATTTTGAACAGTGGCCGTGAAACCAAGGTGGAGCTGGAGCAGAAGGTGCCGGTGCACCTCATTTACCGGACCGCTGTGGTCTCGACCTCCGGTCATGCGGAGTTCCGCCGTGACGTTTACGGTCGGGACGCCAAGATCTGGGAGGCGCTGGAACGGGCGGGGGTGGTGCTGCCTGGCGTTCAGGGGTAAATACCAAGCCCAGACAGGATTTTCCGAGAGGGCTTGCCATGTTCACCATCCGCCAGATTGCCGATGCCCTGGGGGCCGACGCCCAGGGCGACCTGGAGCTGACAGTCACTGGCGCGGCCGAACCGCAGGACGCGGGGCCAGAACAGATCGCCATGGCCATGGCGCCCAAATACGCTGAGGGGCTGGCCAGCGGCGACGCACAGGTTGCGATGCTTTGGCAGGGCGCCGACTGGCAGGCGCTTGGGCTGCGTGCCGCGATTTTTGCGCCGCGCCCGCGAATGGCGATGTCGGGGCTGACCGCCATGCTGGACCCCGGCCAGGGCTTTGGCTCCGGCGTTCACCCCAGCGCGGTGATCGATCCGACGGCCGAACTGGGCGCTGATGTCTCGGTCGGTCCGTTCTGCGTTATCGGCGCAGGGGCGCGCATTGGGGACAGGTCCGTGATCGGTCCGCAGTGTTTCATCGGCACCGATGCTAAGATCGGCTGTGATGCCCAGCTGCGCGAAATGGTCTCGATTGGCGCACGCGCCACCATCGGCGATCGCTTCCGTGCCCAGCCGGGCGCGCGGGTCGGTGGCGACGGATTCTCCTATGTGACACCCGAGGTATCGGGCGCCGAGACGGCCCGTAAGACGCTGGGCGATCAGGGGGAGGCGAAAGCCCAGAGCTGGGTGCGCATCCATTCATTGGGCGCCGTCACCATCGGGGATGATGTCGAATTGGGCAGCAACTGCACACTGGACAACGGCACCATCCGCGACACGGTGATCGGCAATGGCAGCAAACTCGACAATCTCGTGCACGTTGGCCACAACACCCGCATTGGCAATGATTGTCTGCTGTGCGGCCAGACCGGCATTTCCGGGTCCGTCGAGATCGGCAACAATGTGGTTTTGGGCGGGCAGACCGGGGTTGGCGACAATATCTTTATTGGCGACGGGGTGATTGCCGGCGGCAGCACCAAAATCCTGTCCAACGTGCCCGCGGGCCGTGTGATCATGGGCTATCCGGCGGTGAAAATGGACACGCACACCGAAATGTACAAGGCACAGCGCCGCCTGCCACGACTGATGCGTGACATCGAATTGTTAAAAAAGGCTGTTTTCAAGTAACCCGGCAATTACTACATCTGCCGCAGCCTAACGATCGGGGATCCCTACATGAGCACGCAGGACAAGGTTATCGAAATCATTGCCGAGCAGGCGGTTCTTGAGCCATCAGATGTGACCCTGGACAGCACCCTGGACGATCTCGGCATCGACAGCCTGGGCGTGGTGGAGTGCATCTTTGCCATTGAGGAAGAGTTCGACATCTCGATCCCCTTCAACGCCAACGAACCGCAGCAAAGCGATTTTGACATCTCCAATGTCGGTGCCATTGTTGCTGGCATCAACAAGCTAATCTGCGAAAAGGCATAGGCCGCGATGAACCGCGTTGTGATCACCGGGGCCGGCACCATCAATGCCCTGGGCCACTCTGTGCCTGCCACCATGGAAGCCATGCGCGAGGGCCGTTGTGGCATCGGGCCGCTGGAGTTTCGCGATGTTGACCGCCTTGCGATCCGAATTGGCGGCCAGGTCCGAGGCTATGAGGCTGAGGGCCGGTTCAACCGTCAACAGCTGAGCCTTTATGATCGGTTCACCCAGTTTACGCTGACGGCCGCGCAGCAGGCAATCAGCCAGGCGGGGCTGGAGTTCCACGGCGAGCTGTCGGCACGGGCAGGGGTGGTGTTGGGCAATTCCGGCGGCGGGATGCAAACGCTGGATGAAAACTACCGCAGTGTTTACGAGGACGGCAAGAACCGGGTGCATCCCTTTGTGGTACCCAAGCTGATGAACAACGCCGCGGCTGGCCATGTTTCGATGCAGTATAATCTCAAAGGCCCCAGCTACACCGTCTCTACAGCTTGCGCCTCGTCAAACCACGCGATGTCGCAGGCCTTTCAGATGGTTCGCACCGGCATGAGCCCGGTCATGATCACCGGCGGATCGGAATCCATGCTGTGCTTTGGCGGGGTCAAGGCGTGGGAAGGGCTGCGGGTGATGTCCAAGGACGCTTGCCGCCCGTTCAGCGCCAACCGCAATGGTATGGTGCAGGGCGAAGGTGCTGGCATCTTCGTGTTTGAGGAATATGAGCACGCGCGCGCGCGTGACGCCGAGATCCTGTGCGAGGTGATCGGTTTTGCCATGACCTCGGATGCCTCGGACATCGTGATGCCCAGCAAGCAGGGCGCGGCGCGGGCAATCGCGGGCGCGCTGCGCGATGCCGGTGTGGATGCCTCCGAGGTCGGCTATATCAATGCGCATGGCACCGGCACCGCCGCCAACGACAAAACCGAATGCGCCGCGGTGGCGGATGTTTTTGGCCCGCACGCGGATCAGCTGATGATCTCGTCGACGAAATCGATGCACGGCCACCTGATTGGCGGCACCGGCGCGGTGGAGCTTCTGGCCTGTATCATGGCGTTGCGCGACGGGGTGATTGCCCCCACCATCGGCTACGAGGAGCCAGACCCCGAGTGTGCGCTGGACGTCGTGCCGAATGAGGCCCGGGTGGCGCGTGTGGACGTTGCTTTGTCCAATGCCTTTGCTTTTGGCGGATTGAATTCGGTGCTGGCGCTGCGCCGGGTCTGAGGCGGAGGCCACGACGCGCATAGTGAAACGCCGCGATCCTTGGGACCGCGGCGTTTTCTGTCTGCACGTGCTATGTGCAGGTTACTGTTTGACCACGTCCACCACGTTATAGCCCGCGGTGAACCCCTTCAGCGACAGATCCATTTGCACCACCTGGTCCGGTGCCGGCGCCGGGCGCAGCGACAGCACCGCTTTCTGGCCTTTCTTAAATGCGTCGATATCGCCCTGTGTCAGGCCGATCTGCGCCACGCAGCCCATCGGATTGCAGAAGGAATAGTTATAGCGCTTCGCCGGTGCGCCATCGATAGAAATGGTCAGGGCCGCCGGCAGCAGGGTTTCCAGCGGAACAATCACCGTGGCACCCGCGACCGCCTGGCCGCCTTCCTGGTCAATCCGGAACAAGGACACCTCGGCAATCGGGTTGCCCTCAGGTCCGGACAGGATTTGCAGCAGTGAGCAGGGGTCAGTTTCCGCCTCGGTCTTCACACAGGCAAGATCCCAGTCGCCGTGGGTTTCCTTGGAGTAGCGCTGACCCAGTTGCGGGCCGTCCTCGACCGGCTGGCCGAGATCCAGAAGATTGTCGGCAGTGGAGCCGGTCTGGGCGCTTTGATCCGACTGCTCGCTCTGTTGCGCGGTGTCCGGCGTTGCAGTGTCGTCGGATGCGGCTTCCTGCGCGCTCAGCGGTGCCGCAAGGGCGAGAACCGCGGCCAGCGTGATCGGGGTCAGGGACTTCAACATGAATGCCTCTTTTTTCTAAGGACGCTACCGTTGCGTTTAACACGCAGCCCAAGGGGTGTCAGGTCAATAACAGGACCCAACGGAGGATTTCCGCCGAGCCGCTCTTCAGCAGAAGCCGCTGCCAATAAACAAAAAAGGGAACCGAACGGCCCCCTTTTTCGTATGTGCGTCTCCCCGTCGGACTGGCCGACTTAGTTATTGAGAAGGACGTTACGAGAGGCCTGAGCATCGGTCAACATGCAACTTCAAAAAAAAATTGAAACCGACAGTCCTCTCCGGTCCGCAAACGGGACGTGGGCATTGTTCAGGCGAAGCGCGACGTCGATCGCATAAAAAGAAGGCCGTGCACGAGGCACGGCCAGTCTGACAGGGAGGAAATGTCCGCCCCCGGTAATCGCGTCCACCGGGAGCGGGCCTGTTCACTATGGCACCAAAAAGTTAACGCTGTATTATTATCCACAGGGGCGGCACGTTTTGTGGATCGCCACATGGGGCAGGACATAGCAAGATTGGAATTTCATATGACGGGTTCGATTTTTC
This sequence comes from Leisingera sp. SA32, assembly GCF_056033425.1. Lineage (NCBI taxonomy): Bacteria > Pseudomonadati > Pseudomonadota > Alphaproteobacteria > Rhodobacterales > Roseobacteraceae > Leisingera > Leisingera sp. SA32. The sequence continues at coordinate 60,128 of NZ_JBVYHB010000004.1, forward strand.
TCGGCGGCGGCGGGCCGGACTATGCGGAGCAGCAAGCACTGGCGCTGAAGTATGCCAACCGGCACGGGCTGATTGCGGGAGCTACCGGCACCGGAAAGACCGTAACCCTACAAATCCTGGCCGAAGGGTTTTCCAATGCGGGGGTGCCGGTGATCCTGGCCGATGTGAAAGGCGATCTGTCCGGCCTGGCCAAGTCTGGCAGCCCTGGCCACAAGCTGCACCAGGCTTTCGCAGACCGGGCCGGCAAGATTGGTTTTGACGATTATACCTACCACGCGTGCCCAGTCACTTTCTGGGATCTTTATGGCGTGCAGGGGCATCCTGTGCGGACCACGGTTGCCGAAATGGGGCCGCTGCTGCTGTCCCGCCTGCTGGAGCTGAGCGAGGCGCAGGAGGGGATCCTGAACATCGCCTTCCGGCTTGCGGATGAGCAGGGGCTACCGCTGCTGGATCTCAAGGATCTGCAAGCCTTGCTGGTCTGGATCGGTGAAACCCGCGACCAGCTGTCGCTGCGCTATGGCAACGTGTCGACCGCGTCTATCGGGGCAATTCAGCGTCGCCTGCTGGTGCTGGAAAACCAGGGCGGTGCCGGGTTGTTTGGCGAACCGGCGCTGGCGCTGACAGATTTGATGCGCCACGACGACGCCGGGCGCGGCATGGTCAACATCCTGGCTGCCGACCGGTTGATGACGGCGCCGGGCCTTTACGCGACGTTCCTGTTATGGCTTCTTAGTGAGCTGTTCGAGGAGCTGCCAGAGGTGGGGGATCCGGACAAGCCTCGGCTGGTTTTCTTCTTTGACGAGGCGCATCTGCTTTTCGAGGACGCCCCAAAGGCCTTGGTCGACAAGGTCGAGCAGGTGGCGCGGCTGATCCGTTCCAAGGGGGTCGGGATCTATTTCATCACCCAGAACCCCTCCGACGTGCCCGAGGACATCCTGGGCCAGCTGGGCAACCGTATCCAGCACGCGCTGCGCGCCTTTACGGCCCGCGATCGCAAGAATCTGCGCCTGGCGGCAGAAACCTACCGCGAGAACCCGCGGTTTTCGACGGAGGACGCCATCCGCGAGGTCGGCGTCGGCGAAGCGGTGACCTCGATGTTACAGAAAAAGGGCGTCCCGGGCGTCGTTGAACGAACGCTGATCCGCCCGCCGAGTTCGCAACTCGGGCCGATCACGACGCAGGAGCGTGCCGCCTTTTTGCAAGGCTCGGATATGGCCGGGAAGTACGACGAGCCGCTGGATCGCCGCTCGGCTTATGAAATTCTCGCGCAGCGCGCGCAAGCCGCGGCCGGTGCAGCGGAGGCCGCGGAGACTGCTGCCGAGGCCGACGCCGAGCCGATGGCGCGGGAGTTCAACGCGGCCCGCCGTTACAGCGGTGCGCGGGTCAGCCGGTCAACATCGCGACCGGTTCGAAAGACGGACACGTTCTCCTCTGCAATGTCGCAAGCGGTGATAAAGGAGCTGAAGGGCACCACCGGCCGCCGCATCGTGCGTGGCATTCTGGGCAGCCTGTTCAAGGGGCGCTGAGGTGGGAATTGGGCTTGGCGTCGTCAAGCCCATGGTTTCGGCGAGCCTATATTTGCGCCAGAAAGAAGCAAGAACGCCGCCCGAGATGATCGGGCGGCGTTCTGTGTTATTTCTCAGGGATCAGACCGCGTGGGCTGAACCTCAGCACCAGCAACAATATCAGCCCCATTGTGAACAGCCGCATGTGCGATGCGCTTTCCAGTAGGTGAACCTTGATGGCGTTGGTGTCAGCCATGCCCGCGGTGATGGCTTCGATCACCAACAGGCCCATCGGCTCCACCTTGATCCAGAAGAACCAGATCAGCATGCCCCCCAAGACGGCACCAAAGTTGTTGCCGGAGCCACCGACAATTACCATGACCCAGATCAGAAAGGTAAAACGCAACGGATTGTAGGTGCCCGGTGTCAACTGGCTGTCCAGCGTCGTCATCATCGCCCCGGCAATACCGCAGATCGCCGACCCCAAAACAAAGATCTGTAGATGGCGGCGGGTAACATGCTTGCCCATTGCCTCAGCGGCAACTTCATTGTCGCGGATTGCGCGCATCATCCGCCCCCAGGGGCTTTTCAACGCCATTTGTGCCATCCACAAAAGGACCAGCAGCACAGCGGTGAACATCAGCGCATAGCCTGCCTTGACGTAAATGGTCGAGGCCACCACCGGATCCAAACCGAAGCCGGCGGCCTTTTCCACAAAACCGGGGTCGTTTTGGAGATCGACCTCGTAGGGCAGCGGCCGCGGCAAGCCGACGACGTTCTTCACGCCGCGCGACAGCCAGTCCTCGTTCTTGAGAACCGCGATGATGATCTCGGCAATGCCGAGCGTGGCAATCGCCAAGTAGTCAGAGCGCAGGCCCAGCGCGGTTTTGCCGATCAACCAGGCGGCCCCGGCGGCGAGCAACCCGCCCGCAGGCCAGGCCAACAGGACTGGCAGGCCGAGGCCGCCGATGTTGCCCTGCAGCGCCGGGTTGATTGCTTCGATGGCCCCCACTGCGGGGTCGAAGATTGCGCGGTACACGAAAAAGCCGACGATCAGAACGGCCGCCAGCACAGCCGCCCGCGGTTTGCCCGCGGGCATGAACCTGGTGATCATCACGGCCGCTGCAATCGTCAGCGCGCCCATTACCAATGCCATCACGATACCGACACCGCCCGCGGACCAGGCCTCGGGTACAACCGGCGTTGAGATCAGGACCACGGCCAGACCGCCAAGCGCGGTAAAACCCATGATCCCGACGTTGAACAGCCCGGCAAAGCCCCACTGGATGTTCACCCCGATCGCCATGATCGCTGAGATCAGACCCATGTTGAGGATCACCAGCGCCGAGTTCCAGGAGCCGGAGAAGAACAAGAAGTCGGTGGCGCCTTCCAGCAGGATCAGAACGCCGACCAAGACAAATAGAAGCGTGTGTTTCAGGGTCGCACTCATACCGCTTTTCCTTTGAAGAGACCGGTGGGCTTGAACAGAAGGACGACAATCAGGATCGCGAAGGAGACCGCGAATTTGTAATCCGTGCTGAGCAGCTGGACGAGGCCATCGGGCGCGGCGCTCTCTGGAAGCCCATAGGTCAGCACTTTTTTCCAGGCGTAGGTGATCGTCACCTCGGAAAAGGCGATGATGAACCCGCCGGCAATTGCGCCCAGAGGGCTGCCCAGTCCGCCGACGATGGCAGCGGCAAAGATCGGCAACAGCAACTGGAAGTAGGTGAAGGGTTTGAACGACTTGTCGAGGCCATAAAGAACCCCGGCAATTGTCGCCAGCGCCGCCACGATCATCCAGGTGTACATCACCACGCGGTCCGGGTTGATGCCGGACAGCAAGGCCAGATCCTCGTTGTCGGAATAGGCCCGCATAGACTTGCCGGTGCGCGTCTTGTTCAGGAACCAGAACAGCGCCGCCACCACGAGGATCGCGGTGATGACGGTGATCCCTTGCGTGGTCTTGATCGCCAGACCTTCGCTCAGGCCGGTCATTTGCTTGAAGGTGCGCGCCTTGATGATGAACCGTTCGCCATCGGCAAACCGCTGATCACCGGGTCCGATGATGAAACGCACAAGTCCGTTCATCATGAACATCACCCCCAGCGAGACCATCACAAAGATTACCGGTTTGGCCTTTTGCTGGCGATAGAAGCGATAGACAGTCCGGTCGGTCAGCAGCATCAGGGCAATGGTCCCGAGGATGCCGAAAGGCAGCGCCAGCAGGGCCGTCGGCAGCACGCCAAAGCTGATGCCCATCGACTGGAACCCCCAGGTGACCAGGATCGTCAGCATCGCGCCAAACGCCATGGTGTCGCCATGGGCAAAGTTCGAGAACCTTAGGATCCCGTAAATCAGCGTCACCCCCAGCGCACCCAGCGCCAGCTGGCTGCCATAGGCGAGCCCAGGGACCACAACAAAATTGGTAAGCGCCACAAGGGCGTTAAGAAGATCCATGCCTCAGCCCCCCAAGAAGGATTTGCGCACTTCCGGGTCTTCCAGAAGCTCTTTGCCGGTGCCGGTGTAGGCATTGCGCCCCTGCACCAGAACGTAACCCTTGTCCGCGATTTCAAGCGCTTGTTTCGCGTTCTGCTCCACCATCAGGATCGGCAACCCGGTGCGGGCCACCTCGATGATGCGGTCGAACAGCTCATCCATCACGATGGGAGAGACGCCCGCGGTGGGTTCATCCAGCATCAGCACCTTGGGTTGGGTCATCAACGCGCGTCCCACGGCCACCTGCTGGCGCTGGCCACCGGACAGCTCGCCTGCAGACTGGTTGCGCTTTTCCTTCAGGATCGGGAATAGGTGATAGACCTGCTCCATCGTGTCGGAAAAATCATCTGTGCGGATGAAGGCGCCCATCTCCAGGTTTTCTTCCACCGTCATCGAGGTGAAGATATTGCTGGTCTGCGGCACAAAGCCCATGCCCTTGATCACCCGGTCCTGCGGGGAGAGCTGGGTGATATCCTCGCCATCAAGCCGGACCGCGCCCGCGCGCACATCGAGCATGCCAAAGACGGCTTTCATTGCCGTGGACTTACCGGCACCGTTGGGGCCGACGATGACGGCGATTTCGCCCTTGTCGACGGCAATGGTGCACTCATGCAGGATGTCGGGGCCCTTGCCATAGCCCCCTGTCATGGTGTCGCCGATCAGGAATGGACCGCCATCTACCTTGCGGGTGAGGCCGCTTTTGGGATGGGCGGGCTGCATCGCACCCGCGCCATGCCGGTTGGTGATCGAGGCGTCTTTGTTGCCATGATCGTCCTGGTAGGGGGTGCCGCTCATGTGGCTGCCTCCAGTTTGTCTTTGTTTTTCAGACCGGTGCCCAGGTAAGCCTCGACCACCTGCTCGTTGGCCTTGATTTCGTCCAGGGTGCCCTCGGCCAGTTTCTTGCCCTCGGCCATGCAGATCACCGGGTCACAAAGACGGTCGATGAATTCCATGTCGTGCTCGATCACCACGAAGGTATAGCCGCGCTCTTCGTTCAGACGCTTGATGGCATCTGCGATGGTGTAGAGCAGAGTGCGGTTCACGCCGGCGCCGACTTCGTCGAGAAAGACGATCTTGGCGTCGACCATCATGGTGCGGCCCAACTCCAGCAGCTTCTTCTGGCCACCGGACACCTGGCCTGCCTTCAAATCGGCAATGTGGCTGATGGTCAGAAACTCCAGAACCTCGTCGGCCTTGGCGCGCAGTGCGCGTTCCTCGTCGGCGATGCGTTTGCGGCCGAACCAGGTGTTCCACAGGCTTTCGCCCGACTGCGCGCTCGGCACCATCATCAGGTTTTCCCGGCAAGTCATCGAGGAAAACTCATGCGCGATCTGAAAGGTGCGCAGCAATCCCTTGTGGAACAGCTCATGCGGCGGCAGGCCGGTGATGTCTTCACCGTCCATGGTGACGCGGCCGGAAGTGGGCTCCAGCACCCCTGCGATTACGTTGAACAAAGTGGTCTTGCCGGCCCCGTTCGGGCCGATCAGACCGGTTATGGACCCCTTAGCGATTTCAAGCGAGGCGCCATCCACCGCATGGAACCCGCCGAAGTGCTTATGCAAGTCCTCGACGACGATCATGTCATTCATCCCCTGCCGCGATTGTGCGGCCTCTAATTTGGAACAGCCCGGGCAAAACCCGGGCTGATCGTTCTTGGTTAAGTTTCAAGCGCTTATTAACGGAACCGTAGGGTCTCGTTCTTGCCGTCCTTCACTTCGATCTCGCGGTAGGAGCCTGCGCTCTCACCGGGGCCGATCAGCTCAACGCCGGTGGCACCCTGGTAATCGATGTCACCGCCTTCGGCGAGGATCTCCAGGGCCTTGCCCAGCTCACCGGGGTTGATCGGCTCGCCGGGGGCGTTGGCCACGTCCAGGATCTTGCCGACGTAGTCAGAAGGATCGGTGGAATTGGCCGCCTGCATGGCAAGCAGCAGCAGGGCCGCTGCGTCGTAGGATTCCGACGAGTAGGCGGAGGTGCCGTCAAAGCCCTCTTCCTTGGCCATTTCGGCAAAGATCTCGGCGCCCTTGCTGTCGGACCCTGCGATCTGGCCGAACGAGCCGTCGAGGTCGGGGCCGATGTTTTTGGGCAGGGATTCACCGATCATACCGTCGGGCAGGCCGAAGGTGTCAAAGGCACCGCTGTCAAGCGCGCCCTGAATGATGCCCAGACCGCCCTGGTCCAGATAGCCTGCAACAACCAGCACATCGCCACCGGCCGACGCCAGCGCGCCGACTTCAGCGGAATAGTCGCCCTTGCCGTCCTCATGCGCGGTCACGATGGTAACTGTGCCGCCAGATTCCTCAAAGGAGGACTGAATGGAGTCGGCCAGACCCTTGCCGTAATCGTTGTTGGTATAGGTCAGAGCGATCGATTCAACACCACGGTCCTTCAGGATCTCTGCCATGATCTGGCCCTGGCGCGCGTCCGACGGGGTGGTCCGGAAGAACAGGCCGTTGTCCTCCATCGAGGTCAGGCCCGGAGAGCTTGCCGAGGGAGAGATCATGACCATACCGTTGGGCAGAGCCACGTTCTGCAGGATCGCGCCTGTCACGCCGGAGCAGTCGCCGCCCACGATACCGTTGATGCCTTCAGCCAGCAGCTTTTCCGCGTTTGCGGTGGCCAGGCCGTTGTCGATGCAGCCGGTGTCAGCGCGGACCGGGGTCACCGTGGCGCTGTCCAGCAGCTTGCCGGATTTGGTGATCTCTTCCATCGCCATCTCTGCGCCCTGCGCCATCGACGGTGTCAGCGATTCGATCGGACCGGTGAAGCCGAACAGAAGGCCCAGTTTCACTTCTTTGGCGTGGCCACCCGCAAAAGCGGTGCCTGCGGTCAGCGCGGCGGCGGCCGTGGCCATAAGCAGCTTTTTCATTTGAGTACTCCCTCATCTTGGAACAAGAATGTTCACATCGGACCCTAGGCATGCCGGAAAAGAAAGAAAAGTCTTATTGACCGGCGTCATCTCCCCAGGGCCGTCCTCAGTGCGCTGGCCCTCCGTCAGTTCCCCTGAGACAGCGCCGCTTGGCTCTACAGCGGAAACGGAGAAAGGAAAAGTTGGAAATGCGACAAAAAGCGGCATTCGGAGCGATGTTATTGGTCTTTCTGGCTATTTTCAGAGCCGTTCAAGCGGAAACTTTGGGCAGCAGCCTCGGCGCGCTCACCGTGACGCGGGTGGCAGACGGGTTTGAGGTGCCCTGGGCGCTGGCGTTTCTGCCCAATGGCGGGCTGCTTGTGACAGAGCGCGCGGGCAGCTTGCACTACGTTAAAGACGGCCGCGTACAAAAGGTGCGCGGCGGGCCTAAAGTGGTGGACGAGGGGCAGGGCGGCCTGCTGGACGTGATGGTGCCACGTGATTTCGCCAGCAGCCGCGAGGTGTTCCTGACCTACAGCAAACGCCAAGGGCGTGGGGCCGGCACGGCGCTGGCGGTGGCACGGCTCAGTGCCGATCACAGCCGGTTGGACGGGGTGCGACAGCTGTTCGAGGCGGCGCCGGGTGCGACGGGCGGCCGTCACTTCGGCGCCCGCGTGGTGGAGGCGCGCGACGGCACTCTGTTTGTCTCCCTAGGGGAGCGCGGTGACAGGCCCAGCGCGCAGGATCTGCGGCGGCATCAAGGATCGGTGGTGCGCATAATGCGCGACGGTGCCGTCCCTGGCGGCAATCCCTTTGCGGATCGCAATGATGCCCAGCCCGAGATCTGGTCCTACGGCCACCGCAACCCGCAAGGCATGGCATTGGATTTGCAGGGCAACCTATGGGTCGCGGAACATGGCGCGCGCGGCGGCGACGAGGTGAACCGGATCCGTCGCGGTGCAAATTACGGCTGGCCGGTGATCTCATATGGTCGTCACTACTCAGGTCGCAAGATCGGCGAGGGCACCGCCAAGGCGGGCATGCAGCAGCCAGAGTGGTACTGGGATCCCTCCATCGCGCCATCGGGCATGATGATTTACTCCGGCAAGATGTGGCCGCAGTGGCGCGGCGACATCTTTGTCGGCTCGCTGAAGTTTGACTATATCGCCCGCCTGTCCGGCCAGCCCCTGCGGGAGGTTGAGCAGTTGCGCGGCCCAATGACGGGCCGCATCCGCGACGTGCAGGAGGCCGCCGACGGCAGCATCTGGTTCGCTTCGGAAACCGAAGGCGCGATTTTCAGGCTGTCCCGCTGAGCGGCCTCACGCCTTTTGCGCCGCCGCAGCTGCCTTGCTGCCCCGCTCGCGGTAAGGCGTGGTGTCATAGTGGGCGCGGTAGCATTTGGAGAAATGCGACGGCGAAGCAAAGCCGCAGGCGAGGGCTACGTTGATCACGCTCATGTCGGTCTGCATCAGCAGATTTCGCGCCTTTTGCAGCCGAAGTTCCATGTAATACCGCTTGGGAGAGCGGTTCAGGTAACGCCGGAACAATCGCTCCAGCTGGCGGGTGGACATGCCTACATCCTGCGCCAGGATCGAAGGGCTGATCGGCTCTTCGATATTGGCTTCCATCATCTGGATCACCAGTGACAGCTTCGGGTGGCGCACCCCGATCCGGGTCGGGATCGACAGCCGCTGGGTATCCTGATCGGTGCGGATCGATGAATAGATCAGCTGATCCGCTACGGCATTCGCCAGGTCCTCGCCGTGGTCATTGGCGATCAGTTTGAGCATCAAGTCGATGGACGATGTGCCGCCCGCCGTGGACAGCCGGTTGCCGTCGATCACAAAGACCGACTTGCTCAGCTCGACCTCGTCAAATTCTTCGGCAAAACTGTCCGCGTTCTCCCAATGGATCGTCGCCCGTCTTCCGTCCAACAGCCCGGCCCTGGCCAGTACGTAGGACGCGGTACACAGCCCACCGATGGTCAGCCCCTTGCGGGCCTCGCGGCGCAGCCAGGACAGCAGTTTCTTGCTGGTCGCGTCCTGCACATCGATGCCGGAACAAAGAATCATCACGTCGTCGCGATGCAGGTCCATCAGGTCGCTATCGAGCTTGAAAGTCGTTCCCGCCGAACAGGTTACAGTGTCGCCGCCTTCGCCGATAAGCGACCAGGAATAGGTGTCGCCGCCGTTCATCCGATTTGCGATGCGCAAACATTCCACCGCAGACGCATAAGAAAGCATGGTGAAATTGTCGAGAAGCACAAAGACGAACCGCTTGGGCTGGCCGGCTTCAAGTCTGGAATCAGCAGGCTTGCGTTGCGTCTGCATGGCGAGCGTCCTTCAAGAAACAAGTCGGTCCGCGGTGTGACGCCGCGGCAGGTCGCAAGACCGTGCTCACAGCTTGTTGCCAGGGTCAAGTGGCGGCAATTCTAAACTGGTCACCCTGCCGCGGATTTCGTATAGATGCCCCCACTATATATTTAGGTCCACTTCAGCGGAGTAAAGTCATGAGCGAATGGCAAAAAACGGGCTGGCGCCAGAAACCGCGGGTTCAGATGCCGGACTATACGGATGCGGCGGCGCTGTCCGCCGTCGAAGGCCAGCTTGCCAACTTTCCGCCGCTGGTTTTCGCAGGCGAGGCGCGCCGCCTGAAACAGCATCTGGGTGCTGCCGGTCGCGGCGAGGCATTCCTGCTGCAAGGTGGCGACTGTGCCGAGAGTTTCGACCAGTTCAGCGCCGATGCGATCCGCGACACGTTTAAGGTGATGTTGCAGATGGCGATGGTGCTGACCTATGGCGCCAAGGTGCCGGTCATCAAGGTCGGCCGCATGGCGGGCCAATTTGCCAAGCCGCGCAGCGCACCCACGGAGATCATCGATGGTGTGGAGCTGCCCAGCTATCGCGGCGACATCATCAACGATCTGGCATTCTCCCCGGAATCCCGCATCCCCAATCCGCAGAAGATGCTGCAGGCCTATACCCAGGCGGCCGCAACGGTGAACCTCCTGCGCGCCTTCTCCACTGGTGGCTTTGCGGACATGAGCCGGGTCCATGCCTGGACGCTCGGCTTCACCGATGAGCAGGAGGTCCAGAAGTATAGCGAAATCGCCAGCCGGATTCAGGACTCCATTGATTTCATGCGCGCGGCCGGCATCAACGCCGAGACCACGCATGAATTCTCCAGCGTCGAGTTCTACACTAGCCACGAGGGCCTGCTGCTGGAATACGAAGAGGCGCTGACCCGGCTGGATTCCACCTCCGGCAAATGGCTGGCAGGCTCCGGCCACATGATCTGGATCGGTGATCGCACCCGCCAGCCGGACGGGGCGCATGTGGAGTTCTGCCGCGGCGTGCTGAACCCGATTGGCCTGAAGTGTGGCCCGACCACCACCGCCGAGGATCTCAAGATCTTGATGGCCAAGCTGAACCCGGAAAACGAGGAGGGCAAACTGACCCTGATCGCGCGGTTTGGCGCGGGCAAGGCCGGCGAGCACCTGCCGCGGCTTGTCAAGGCGGTGAAGGAAGAGGGCGCCAATGTCACCTGGGTCTGCGACCCGATGCATGGCAACACCATCAAGTCCTCGACCGGGTACAAGACCCGTCCGTTCGACAGCGTGCTGCGCGAAGTGCGCGACTTTTTCGGGGTACACAGCGCCGAGGGCACCGTTCCCGGCGGTGTGCATTTCGAGATGACCGGCCAGGACGTGACGGAATGCACCGGCGGTGTGCGCGCCGTGACCGAGGAGAACCTCAGCGATCGCTACCACACCGCCTGCGATCCGCGGCTGAACGCCAGCCAATCTTTGGAACTGGCGTTCCTGGTGGCTGAAGAGCTGTCGAGCCTGCGAGCGGCGCAGGCAGCCCGTCAGGCAGGCTGATCGAAGATCGTTGGCGCGGCCCCGCTTCATTGTCGCCGCCGCGCCGTCCGCGACTGTTGCCGGATCAAAAAAACGCCCCGTGGAGTTCTCCACGGGGCGTAGTGCGTTCAAGTGCTATGACCGTAGACTTGAATCGTAGATTGAGGGCGCAACCGGACGCGTTTTAGGGCGAACGCTGTCGCGTCGGTATTTGGCCTGCTGTGTCTGCCTCCCCCCCCGGTGGCCGACAGCAGCAGTCTGCTCCGGTGATCAGTCGCGGCTGACCACTAGGCGCAGGTGAGAAGCTTTCTTTCCGCCGCGAGAAGAGCTGTCGCTCGGGGCAGCCGCGTCCTGCGCCGGTGTGCGGCGGCTGCGGTCCAGCAGAGCCTTGGCCTCGTCGAGGATGGACCGTTCGTGCTTGAAGCGAGCCTGCACCTCCTCGAAGCCTTCGTTCGGGCTGTTGACATCCACCGGCTGCTTGTCGTCTTCGCTGCGGGGTTTTGCCTTGAATTCCGGTGCGGCATCATCGGCGGGCGCACTGCTGACCGCGCGCATTTCGATGGAGGTGATCGAAAAACGCTGAGACGTCACGGTGGTGCCTTCGTCGGCGACCAGAACCCCCAATACCCGGCTGATGTCGCCCAGGTCGCTGCGCAGCGGAAGCAGCAGCATCCGGGCCGTGCGTGGTGTTCGCAGGCGGGGGGCTTCGATTTGAAGGCCGAGTTCAACGATTGCAGGAGTCTCGAACATATGCTCCATGGCGGAACTGAGCTGTTTGCGGGCGTCGGTGGTGAAGAAGGCGGTTGCGGGCATGCCGCGCACCTCCATCCCGGCCAGTTCGTTGACCAGCGTGCCGGCCAGACGGAACCGCGCGATACCGGGCGCGATACGTTCCAGGATGAAAGTATTGCTCAGGATGTTTTCCAGACCGCGCGGATCAATCTGCGAGCGGCTCGGCACATCGTCGCCACGGCGCAGCGCGGTCCAATAGGCCTCTGCCTGGCGCAGAGGCGACAGCGGGCCACCCTTGCGGAAACGGTTCATCGATACAACCTTCTTTTGGTTGCCGTCGGTCTTGGTTCCACTGCGACTGCCAAACGTCATTTCATTATCCCCTAGAACCCCGGTCACTTGTTTTGCCCCCCGGCAGCAGCGTGCTGCGTTAAGACTTAGGACCAGCTTGGTTACCCTGAAGTTAAGATGACACAATATAAATCAAATTTGGACTAAATCTTTAAGCAATGGTTAACGCGGCCCAGTTTGCCCGTGTCGGCGATAGCTCTTGCGCCCGGTCGCGCCATGGCAGTAGACCGGATCAACCCTGTTTTCCACGAGAAAGGCCTGCCCATATGACCATCCGCAGCATGACCGCCTTCGCTTCCGCCCAGGGCAACCTTGGGCCGCACAGCTGGAGCTGGGAGCTGCGCTCTGTCAATGCCAAGGGGCTGGACCTGCGCCTGCGGGTGCCGGACTGGCTGGATGGGCTGGAGGCCCATGTGCGCAAGGCTTTGGGTGCGGCTTTGACACGCGGGAGCGTGTCCCTGACCCTTCGGGTGTCGCGGGCCGAAGACGGCGCCGGGCAGATGCAAGTCAATACGCCTGTGCTGCAATCGCTGGTCCGTGCCTTGGCCGAGGCCGAGGACATCGCACGGCAAAATCAGGTGGATCTTGGCCCAACATCGGCGGCCGACTTGCTGGGCTTTCGCGGTGTGCTGGAACAGGCTTCGGGCGATGATGATCCCGCGCCGCTGGTTGCCCAGATGCAGACGGAATTGCGAAAACTTCTGCAAGATTTTGTTCAAATGCGTGAAGGCGAAGGCGTGGCGCTGGCCCAAATCCTTAACGACCAGCTGGATCAGGTTGCGGCGCTGACCCGTCGGGCGGGCGAGCAGGCCGCGGATCGCAAGACCCGGATGGCCGACACCCTGCGGTCCAACCTGGCCCGTGTGATGGACAATGCTGAGGGCGTCGATCCAGACCGGCTGGCGCAGGAACTGGCGTTGATCGCGGTCAAGGCGGATGTCACCGAGGAGCTGGACCGTCTGGCAGCCCACGTGGCCGCTGCGCGCGATCTGCTGCGCAAGGGCGGCGCGGTGGGCCGACGGCTGGATTTCCTGATGCAGGAATTCAACCGCGAAGCCAACACTCTGTGCTCCAAAGCGCAGCACAGCGGCTTGACGGCGGTCGGGCTGGAGTTGAAAACCGTGATCGACCAGATGCGCGAGCAGGTGCAGAACATCGAATAAGTATAAGGAGTGCCAAGATGGCGGATCGCCGCGGCCTTTTGATTATCCTCTCGTCGCCTTCGGGGGCGGGCAAGTCCACCTTGGCGCGTCGGCTGATGACCTGGGATCCGGGTCTGAAATTCTCGGTTTCCGCGACCACCCGCGCCCCGCGCCCCGGCGAGGAACACGGGCGCGAGTATTACTTCCTGTCGGAGGATGAGTTCAAACAGCAGGTTGCCAAGGGTGAGATGCTGGAACATGCCCATGTCTTCGGCAATTTCTACGGCTCGCCGGCAGGCCCGGTGCGTGACACCATCGAATCCGGGCAGGATGTTCTATTTGACGTCGACTGGCAGGGGGAGATCCAGATCCGCAATTCGGATTTGGGCAAGCACGCGCTGTCGATCTTTATTCTGCCTCCGTCGATCACCGAACTGCGCCGCCGTCTGGAGACGCGTGCGCAGGACAGCGATGATGTCATCTCCAAGCGAATGATGAAAAGCTGGGACGAAATCAGCCACTGGGGCTATTACGACTATGTGCTTGTCAATGATGATCTGGACGATACCGAGGCCAAGCTGAAAACCATCGTCGAGGCCGAGCGCATGCGTCGTATTCAGCAACCGCGGCTTCAGGACCATGTGCGCACCCTGCAAACCCAGTTCGAGGAACAGTCATGACGATCTATGCCCTGGGCGAACACAAGCCACAGATCCACGCCGACACCTGGGTCGCCCCCGATGCAAATCTTGTCGGCAAGGTGGTGATGGAGGCCGGCGCGTCGATCTGGTTCGGCGTCACCATTCGCGCCGACCATGAGGAAATCCGCATCGGCGAAGGCACCAATGTGCAGGAAAACGTGGTGATGCACATTGATGCCGGCTATCCACTGACGATTGGCAAGAATTGCACCATCGGCCACAAGGCGATGCTGCACGGCTGCATCATTGGTGAAAACACCCTGATCGGCATGGGCGCGACCATTTTGAACGGGGCGAAGATCGGCAAAAACTGTCTGATCGGGGCAGGGGCCTTGATTACCGAAAGCAAGGAAATCCCCGACAATTCGCTGGTGATGGGCAGCCCTGGCAAGGTCGTGCGCCAAGTCGACGATGCGCTGGCCGCACAGCTGAGCGAAAGCGCGCGGCACTACCAGGACAACATGCGCCGGTTTCGCGACGAGCTGAAGCCATTATAAGCACGGCTGCGCCTCCGGGCACCGGGCCACCCGCGCTGCCACATCAGTTTTACATGGCGGCGCTAATCAGGCCGGACCTTCACCTGCGGGGACCCGATGACACCTGAGATCATAGATGGCTTTCTGGCGGCAATTCCGCACCCGGCGGTGCTGATCGATCAGACCGAACGGTTCATTGCCCTCAACCCCGAAGCCGCGGCATTGCTGGGCGGAGGCGTGAAAGGGCGCCATTTCGCCACCATTTTGCGTCAGCCCAGCGTCACCTCTGCCGTCGAGAGCTGCCTGCGCGACCGCGCCCCGCGCAAAGCGCGCCACCTGTCGAATGATGGCGCTCAGGACACGACCTTTGTGGTGAACCTGCGGTATGTACCTGGGGTGGGCGCGGTCGATGGCGGCGCGGTTCTGATCTGTTTCGAGGATACCACAGAACGTGAGCAGGCCACCCAGATGCGCCGCGATTTTGTCGCCAACGTCAGCCATGAGCTGCGCACGCCGCTGACCGCGCTGATCGGTTTCATCGAGACCCTGCGTGGCCCTGCGCGCGAGGACAGCGCCGCCCGCGATCGGTTCCTGGACATCATGGCAGGCGAGGCGAGCCGCATGAACCGTCTGGTTGGGGATCTTCTGTCGCTGAACCGGGTCGAAAGCGAGGAACGCGTGCGGCCCAAGGCGCAAGTTGATCTTGCAGCGCATCTGGGCTCGACCCTGCGCACCCTGGCGCCATTGGCCAAGGCCGGCGGCGTCACGTTGGAGCTGGACACACCGGACAGCTGTCCGCCCGTCACCGGAGATCCTGACCAGTTGCAGCAGGTTTTCACCAATCTCGTGGAAAATGCCATCAAGTATGGCGGTGACCGGGTGCGGGTCGTGCTGAGCTTTGCCGACCGCGATCCCGCGGTGCGCGCCGCTGCCGCGCGCGTTCAGGTGATCGACAACGGGCCGGGCATTGACCCGGTCCACCTGCCGCGCCTGACCGAGCGCTTTTACCGCGCCGACAGTCATCGTTCGCGCGAAAAGGGCGGCACCGGGCTCGGGCTGGCGATTGTCAAACACATCGTCAATCGCCACCGCGGTCGGCTGCGCGTCGAGAGCGATTTGGGCCACGGGGCGACGTTTACAGTCATTTTGCCCCGGTAAGGACCGGACTGTCCGACCCGCCGACATCAGGCTGCCACCCACTGCTGTGGCCGCTTTTGTCGGGATTGCATCACTTTTTTTGCGCTGCGGGCGGCCCTTGTCATACAGCTGTTACACAGGCGTCACAAAAGCCTCATCAGCGTCTTTTAGGAGAGGCCACAAGATCATCGTGGGGGTGATCGACCATTGAAACTCTTGGAGACTCAGATGTCCTTTGTGAAACTGACCGCATCCGCCCTGGCAATTTCCGCTGTATCCGCCACTGCTGCCGCTGCGCGCGACCAGGTGCAGGTTGCCGGTTCGTCCACCGTTCTGCCCTATGCTTCGATCGTTGCCGAAGCCTTTGGCGAAAACTTCGACTTCCCGACTCCGGTTGTTGAATCCGGCGGCTCCTCGGCGGGGCTCAAGCGGTTCTGCGAAGGCGTCGGTGAGAACACCATCGACGTTGCCAATGCCTCGCGCAAGATCAAGGACAAGGAAATCGCCGTCTGTGCCGAAAACGGCGTCACCGACATCATTGAGGTGCGTATCGGATACGATGGCATCGTCTTTGCCTCCGACATCAATGCCAACGCCTTCGAATACACCCCGACGGATTGGTTCCTGGCACTGTCCGACAAGGTGCTGGTCGACGGTCAACTGGTCGACAACCCGAACCAGACCTGGGCCGATGTGAACCCGAACTTCCCGGCTGTCGACATCCAGGCCTTTGTTCCGGGCACCAAGCACGGCACCCGTGAAGTGTTCGAAGACAAGGTGATCCTGGCCGGTTGCGAAGCTACCGGTGCCTTTGACGCCTTCAAGGAAGCCAACGGCGGCGACAAGAAAGCAGCCGAAAAAGCCTGTATCGCCCTGCGCACCGACGGCAAATCCGTCGATATCGACGGCGACTACACCGAGACCCTGGCTCGCATCGAGAGCAACAAGGACGGCGTGGGCGTCTTTGGTCTGGCGTTCTATGAAAACAACACCGACAAGCTGCAGGTTGCGACCATGTCCGGCGTGGTTCCGTCGACCGAGAGCATTGCCACCGGCGAATACCCGGTGTCCCGGCCGCTGTTCTTCTATGTCAAGAAAGCCCACATCGGCGTGATCCCCGGCTTGAAAGAATATGCCGAGTTCTTCGTCGCCGATGAGGTTGCCGGTCCCGATGGCCCGCTGGCCGAATACGGACTGGTTGCGGATCCGGAACTGGCCGACACCCAGGAAGCCGTGAGCCAAGAGACCGTGATGGGCGGCAATTCCTGATCCGGCCCCGCGACTGAACTAGTGACGCCGGGGCGGTTCCGACCGCCCCGGTTCTTGTTACCTGCCCGGCACTGTTATTGCCTTTACGCTACCACCCAACGGAGCCCTCCATGCCTACGATCTGGCTTGTCGTTCTCCTGCTTGCGCTGGCCGCAGCAGGGTTTTACTGGGGGCGCGCCCGCGCGCTCAGCAGTGCAGGCGGGGATGCCAGAGAGCTGCATTCCCTGCCGTCCTACTATGGCTACCATGTTGCCCTTTCGGCCTTTGTGCCCGCGATCACCGTGATGGTGGTCTGGCTGCTGGCACAACCTTTGCTGATCGAAAACCGCATCTCCGCGCTGATCCCGGCGGAGGCCGTGCCGGAGAGTTCGACCCTTGGTCTGGTGATGAGTGACGTGCGCCGGGTTGCCGAAGGTCTGGACCTGGCGCAGGAGCGCGGGCTGTTGTCGCGCGGCGAGGCCCGTGATCTCGACAGTGGCAACCGGGATGTGCGGGCGCTGCTGGGCGAGGTCGGCGTGGCACTCGGCGATGACGTCGGCGGTGAGGTGCTGACCGCGGCGCAGGCCTACCGCAACCTCTCTGCCACCGGGCGCACCGCCATGACAGTGGTTGTCGCGCTGCTGGCGCTTGGCGGTTTCAGCTGGGCCTACGCACGCACCCACAAGGAATTTCGCGCCCGCAACGTGGTGGAGCGCGCGGTGATGGCGCTGCTGATCCTCGCGGCCTCGCTGGCGATCCTGACGACCGTCGGCATCGTCCTGTCCATGCTGTTCGAAACCAGGAACTTCTTCGCCCTGCACAGCTGGACCGATTTTTTCTTTGGCTCCACTTGGGCCCCCAACTTCCGCGGGGACAGCGAGCTGTCGATCCTGCCGCTGTTGTGGGGCACGCTCTATATCTCCTTCATCGCGCTGCTGGTTGCAGTGCCGGTGGGCTTGTTTGCCGCCATCTACTTGTCGGAATACGCAACCGGTGCGGTGCGCGCCTTTGCCAAGCCGTTGCTGGAGATCCTCGCGGGTATTCCCACCATCGTTTACGGCCTGTTTGCACTGTTGACCGTGGGGCCCGCGCTGGTGGACCTGTTCGGCAAGGGCGGTCTTCTGGGTGTTGAGTGGATGGCGGGCGCCACCTCGGTTCTGACCGCGGGTCTGGTGATGGGGGTGATGCTGATCCCCTTTGTGTCTTCACTGTCCGATGATATCATCAATTCGGTGCCGCAATCCATGCGCGACGGCTCTCTGGGGCTGGGCGCAACCAAATCCGAAACCGTGCGCCAGGTGGTAATGCCCGCGGCCCTTCCGGGGATCGTTGGCGCGGTTCTGCTCGCGGCCAGTCGCGCGATCGGTGAGACGATGATCGTGGTGATGGGCGCAGGCGCTATTGCCAAATTTTCAGCCAATCCGCTGGACTCGATGACCACCATCACCACCCGCATCGTCAGCCAGCTGACCGGCGATACCGATTTCGCCAGCCCCGAAACCCTTGTTGCCTTTGCCCTGGGCCTCAGCCTGTTTGTGCTGACCCTCGGCCTGAATGTCCTGGCGCTCTATATCGTGCGCAAATACCGGGAGCAGTATGACTAATGACTGACCTCACCCATTCCACACCGGGCGCCGCGCCGGAGCCGCGCAAACATGGTGGCTCGCTGCTGACCAAAACGCCGCGCACCCGCAAGCGCAACGCCGCCGAGAAACGCTTTCGTGCCTATGGCATCGCGGCCATTGCCGCAGGGTTGGTGATGCTGGCTGTGCTGGTTGTCACCATCGTGGGCAAGGGCTCCGGCGCCTTTCAGCAGACGTTTGTCACGCTGAACGTCGAACTGCTGGAAAGCAAGCTGGACAAGAAGGGCAACCGGGATCTGGAGGACATCAAGAAGGTCACGACCTTCGGCTATGCCCCGATCATCAAGGACGCCATGGCCCAGGTGGTCGAACAGCTGGGGATCGAGACGGATCTGAAACCCAAGGCGCTGGCGGGCATCCTGTCCAAGAACGCTGCGGCTCAGCTGCGCGAGTACGTCATCGCGAACCCGGACCAGGTCGGCGAGGTTGTGGAGTTCCGCTTTCTGGCCTCCAGCCGGGTGGATGGCTACCTGAAGGGGCGCGTGCATCGTGATACCATCGGAAACGACAAGAACATTTCGCCGGAACAGCTTGATCTTGTTGATGCATTGGCCGCGGCGGGCGTGTTGGGTAAAACCTTCAATCTGGATTTCATCACCGGGGCCGATGCGTCTGACGCCCGGCCTGAGGCCGCGGGCATGGGCGTGTCGATGCTGGGCTCCCTGTTCATGATGCTGGTGGTGCTGGCGCTGGCACTGCCAATCGGCGTTGCCGCCTCGATCTATCTCGAAGAATTCGCGCCGCAAAACTGGCTTACGGACATGATCGAGGTAAACATCGCCAACCTGGCTGCGGTGCCGTCGATTGTCTTCGGCATTCTGGGGCTGGCGGTGTTCATCAACTATATGCATCTGCCGACCTCGGCTCCGCTGGTGGGCGGGCTGGTGCTGACGCTGATGACCCTGCCGACGATCATCATCTCCACCCGCGCCTCGCTGAAGGCGGTGCCGCCGTCGATCCGCGATGCAGCGCTGGGAGTTGGCGCGTCCAGGATGCAGGCGGTGTTCCACCACGTGCTGCCGCTGGCTGCACCCGGCATCCTGACCGGCACCATCATCGGCTTGGCCCAGGCGCTGGGGGAAACCGCGCCACTGCTGCTGATCGGCATGGTTGGCTTCATCGCCTCCAACCCACCTGAAAGCCTGACCGACGGGCTTCTGGCACCGAACTCCGCGATGCCTGCACAGATCTACGAATGGGCCAAACGTGCTGACCCTGCGTTCTATGAGCGCGCTTGGGGCGGCATCATCATCCTTCTCATCTTCCTGGTGACCATGAACACCCTCGCGGTGATCCTGCGCCGCCGCTTTGAACGCCGCTGGTAAAGGGGCATACTGATGAACGACATGACCTTGATGGAAAACTCCGTGGACACACAGCCAACCAAAATCGCCGCCAGGGACGTGAACGTCCATTACGGCGACAGCCACGCGATCAAAGACGTGAACGTCGAGATCGAGAGCAACACCGTTACCGCCTTCATCGGCCCGTCCGGCTGCGGCAAGTCGACCTTTCTGCGGTGCCTGAACCGGATGAACGACACCATCGACATCTGCCGTGTCACCGGCGACATTCTGCTGGATGGCGAAGACATCTACGACCGCCGCGTCGATCCTGTGCAGTTGCGCGCCAAGGTGGGTATGGTGTTTCAGAAACCAAACCCGTTCCCCAAGTCTATCTATGACAATGTGGCCTATGGCCCGCGCATCCATGGATTGGCGAAGAACAAGGCGGACTTGGATGAAATCGTAGAAAAATCCCTGCGTCGCGGCGCGATTTGGAACGAGGTAAAGGACCGTCTGCATGCCCCCGGCACCGGCCTGTCCGGTGGCCAACAGCAGCGTCTGTGCATCGCGCGGGCCATCGCCACGGAACCCGAGGTTCTGTTGATGGATGAGCCTTGTTCAGCGCTGGACCCGATCGCCACTGCCCAGGTCGAAGAGCTGATCGACGAGCTGCGCAGCCAGTATTCGGTGGTGATCGTCACCCACTCGATGCAACAGGCTGCGCGGGTCAGCCAGAAGACCGCGTTCTTCCATCTGGGCAACCTAGTTGAGTTCGGTCCGACAGGACAGATCTTTACCAACCCCGAAGATCCGCGCACCGAAAGCTACATCACCGGCCGGATCGGCTGATTTTAAGGAATTTCAACATGGTAGAGCAACATATTGCATCCGCTTTCGACCGTGATTTAGAAGCCATTCAAGCCCGGATCATGAAGATGGGTGGCCTGGTCGAAGGCGCGATCCGCGAAGCCGCACGGGCGCTGGAAGCCCGGGATGAAGAGCTGGCGCTGACCGTGCGCCAGGGCGACAAGGCCATCGACGGTCTGGAGGAGCTGATCAACGAGGAATCTGCTCGGCTGATCGCGCTGCGCGCGCCCGCTGCATCCGACCTGCGCCTGGTGCTGTCGGTCATGAAGATCGCTGCCAACCTGGAACGCATTGGAGACTATGCAAAAAACATGGCCAAACGCACTGGTGTGCTGGCCCAGGGTCCGAACATCAGCGAAGGCACCGCTGCGCTGCGCCGCATGGCGCGCGAAGTGGAGCGGATGCTGAAGGATGCTCTGGATTCCTACATCCAGCGCGATGTCGAGCTGGCCGCAGACGTGATCGAGCGTGACCGTGACGTAGACCAGATGTACAACGCGCTGTTTCGCGAGTTCCTGACCCACATGATGGAGGATCCTCGCAACATTTCGGCCTGTATGCATCTGCATTTCATCGCAAAAAATACCGAACGCATGGGCGACCACGTGACCTCGATCGCGGAACAGGTGATCTATCTGGTGACCGGAGACAAGCCGGAGGAGGACCGCCAGAAAGCTGACACCACCTCGACCACACCGCAGGAGATCTGAGCCATGGCAGCCGATCAGCCCACCGTCCTGGTCGTGGAAGACGAACTGGCCCAGCGGGAAGTTCTGGCCTACAATCTTGAGGCCGACGGCTTTCGTGTTCTGCGCGCCGAACATGGCGAAGAAGCGCTGCTGGTGGTCGACGAGGACATGCCCGACATCATCATCCTGGACTGGATGATGCCGAACCTCAGCGGAATCGAGGTTTGCCGACGGCTGAAAACCCGCACCGAAACCCGCAACATTCCGATCATCATGCTGTCGGCCCGGTCCGAAGAAGTGGACAAGGTGCGCGGCCTGGAAACCGGCGCTGATGATTACGTGGTGAAACCGTACTCGGTCATTGAGCTGATGGCGCGGGTGCGCACCCAGCTGCGCCGGGTGCGGCCCTCGACCGTAGGGGTGCGGCTGGAGTTCGACGATATCGTGCTGGACGCCGAAACGCATAAGGTCAGCCGCGCCGATCACTCACTGAAATTGGGCCCGACTGAGTTCCGTCTTCTGTCCACGTTCATGGAAAAGCCTGGCCGCGTCTGGAGTCGCGAGCAACTGCTGGACCGTGTGTGGGGGCGCGACATTTATGTCGACACCCGCACCGTCGACGTCCACATCGGTCGGCTGCGCAAGGCGCTAACCCAGCACGGCGGCAGTGATCCGGTGCGCACCGTGCGCGGCGCTGGTTACGCACTGGGATAAGCCTGCGTAACTGCGAAAGAACAGGGGGACGGGCGTTGCAGGGCCGTCCCCTACGCTTTGGCTGTGGTCAGCGCGGCAGCGGATCCTCGGGCTGCGCCTTGTCGGCCAGCCAATCGCGAAACTTCACCAGCGCAGTATCGCCGCCTTTTCGCTCTGGCCAGACCAGGTAGTAGGCGCCACTGCTGTCCGTCGGCGCTGTGTCCAGCGCCACCAGACGGCCGGTGGCCACATCCTGTTCCACCAGATAATCCGGCATCAAGGCAACCCCTAACCCGTGCAGAGCTGCCTGGGTGATGGTTGAGAATTGATCATAGATTGTGCCGTTCAGCTCCGCGTCTACTTGCACGTTCTTCTGTGCGAACCAGTCACCCCAGGCGGTGGTTCTCGTCTGGATGTGTAACAGCGGCAGCGCGAGAATGTCCTGTGGATCAGTGATACGGCGGCCAGCCAGAAGGTCCGGCGCGCAGACCGGCAGCAATTGTTCGTGCTTCAGCAGAAGGGATTGGGTGCCCGGCCATTGCGCATTACCGAAATGTATCGCGGCATCAAAAGGTTCCGTGGCAAAGTTGAACGGCTCCAGCCGGGTCGACATATTGATCGTAACATCCGGATGCAGCCGTGCAAACTCGGGCAGCCGCGGCATCAACCAGCGCATACCAAAGGCCGGCAGGATCGCGAGATTGAGGGTTCCGGCCAGAGGCGCCGTCTGCAAACGCAAGGTGGACTGGACGATCTGGTTCAGCGCCTGCCGAATTTCCGCCGCGTAATCCTGCGCTTCAGGGGTCAGCAGCAACCGTTTCTGATCCCGTTGTACCAGCTCCAAACCCAGTTGCCGCTCCAGCGTTTGCAGCTGACGGCTGACGGCGCCCTGCGTCAGCGCAAGTTCGGCCGCTGCGGCAGAGGCGCTCCCGAGCCGGTCCAAAGCCTCTAGGGCACGGAGGGAGGGGATTGAGGGCAGGAATCTTCTGGATACAGCCATGTATGAGTGAATGTCATACATCTTTGCGAAAGTCTCGCTGTTTTTTCCGTTTACCTGCCGTTAGGGTCCGGGCGAACACAGGTGAAAGGCAGGATTATGACTGAGAAACCCGAATTGCGTGCCAAGGATGCGCCGGATCTGGGCCGTTTCAACTGGGAAGACGCGCTACGGTTGGAGGACCAGCTGCACGAGGACGAGCGCATGATCGCCGCCTCTGCCCGCGCTTATGCCCAGGAAAAACTTCAGCCCCGCGTTTTAAGTGCCTATGAAAACGAGGAAACAGACCCCGAGATCTTCCGCGAGATGGGCGAGATGGGCCTCCTCGGCACCACCATCCCTGAGCAATATGGCGGTCTCGGCGGGGGCTATGTCTCCTACGGTCTGGTCGCCCGCGAGGTTGAGCGTGTCGACAGCGGCTACCGCTCGATGATGTCGGTGCAAAGCTCGCTGGTGATGTACCCGATCTACGCCTACGGCAGCGAAGAGCAGCGTATGAAATACCTGCCGAAACTGGCCACTGGTGAGTGGATCGGCTGTTTTGGTCTGACTGAGCCGGATGCCGGTTCCGACCCCTCCAGCATGAAGACCCGCGCCGAGAAAACCGAAGGCGGCTATAGGCTGACGGGCTCCAAGATGTGGATCTCCAACGCGCCGATTGCGGATGTATTTGTGGTGTGGGCCAAGTCCGAGGCGCATGGCGGCAAGATCCGTGGCTTTGTGCTCGATAAGGGCGCCAAGGGGCTGAGCGCGCCGAAAATCGCCAACAAGGCTTCGTTGCGTGCATCGATCACCGGCGAGATCGTGATGGATGGCGTCGAGGTTGGCGAAGAGGCGCTGCTGCCGCATGTCGAAGGTCTGAAAGGCCCGTTCGGCTGCCTCAACCGCGCACGTTACGGCATCAGCTGGGGTGCGATGGGCGCGGCAGAGGCGTGCTGGCACGCGGCGCGTCAATACGGCCTGGACCGCAACCAGTTTGGCCGCCCGCTGGCAAACACGCAGCTTTTTCAGCTGAAACTGGCGAATATGCAGACGGAAATCACCCTGGGCCTGCAAGCCTCCTTGCGGGTTGGTCGCCTGATGGACGAGGCCAACGCCGCGCCTGAAATGATTTCGATCGTCAAGCGCAACAACTGCGGCAAGGCGTTGGAAATTGCCCGAATGGCGCGGGACATGCACGGCGGCAACGGCATCAGCCTGGAGTTCAATGTGATCCGCCACATGGTGAATCTGGAGACAGTGAACACCTATGAGGGCACCCATGATGTGCACGCGCTGATCCTGGGTCGTGCCCAGACCGGTTTGCAGGCATTCTTCTAAGTCTCCCGATGCAGCGCGGAGCCCGGCTTTGCGCTGCATTTTTGCAGTTCCGTTTTGCGATACGGCAATCCGGCAGTACGCCTGAAAAATTGCAAAGACACGGCGCCGTAGAAGGCGCGCTCTGTCCGCCTGTTGGGATCCAATCCCGTTAACGGGTCAAATGGGGATGCGCCATATGCGTTGGTGTCTTGCGCTGGTGACCTTCGAGAAGAGTAAAAAGCAGACCGACCCTCTATGCACAGGTGCGGGCAGCGACGCAATATTGACCGCAGCACTTTGCACAAGACCAAAGCACACAGCCGCGCCCCAACACGGGGTGCCGTTCTGCAGAAATGCAGCCCCCAATAGCCTCCATACGCATTAGGGCGGCGTCGCTTTGCGTCCACGCAAAATAAAATTGCAAAAATGTCCGGGCATTCTTGCAAGGCAAACCACGCGCGCAGCGCGCTCTTTTTGAGTTTATCGGCCTGTTAACATTAGGTTATCAGGCTTCCGCCGGAGGGAGAAGCTCATTGTTAAAGTTATCTTAATTTTTGGCAACAAGACCACAGCGGAACACATTTAGGCGCTCCGCTGTATTGTTTATTCACGCGGGCAGGTGGATGTTGAAACGCGCGCGAATTTCCCTGTCAGTTTGCGCATCGAAACGCGCGGTGGCACGTTGTGCCAGCAGCTTTTCTTTCTTGGCCGTGGCCTTCTGGATCAGGTCGGGTTTGTCCCGTTCCACCCATTCCTTGGGCGAGGTGCGATCGCCCAGCTCGGGGTAGACATAATCCACCTGCATGCGACTGAGCGTCTGACCCGCGCCCAGGTAATGCCCAGGCCCGCCAAGACAGGTGGCGCGCATCTGGTCCAGCGCCAGCGTCTCCTCTGTCACCTCGATACCGCGCACGCAGCGTTGTGCCTGGCCGAGCAGATCATTGTCCAGGATCAGCGTTTCATGGCAGAACCCCAGCAAGGAGGCGTGCATGCCTGCCGCCTCGTAAACCATGTTGAGCCCCGAAAGCCCGGCCATCACCGCCGAGCACATCTGCTCCCACCCGGCCTGCATGTCCGGCAGTTTTGAATCTGACGCCCCTGCGGCAGCGCCGCCCGGGAGGTCATAGAACTTATGCATCTGGGCGCAGCCTGCCGACAGCAGTGCCTGCTCACCAGACCCAACGCTCATCGCGCCGGTGCGCAAATCCAGACCGAAGGGCCACGTGCCGAAAACAGCGGGTGCGCCAGGGCTTATGGCGTTTACGTAAACCAGTCCAGCCAGACATTCCGCCACCGCCTGTGCGATGGCCCCGGCGATTGTGGAGGGCGCCGTTGCGCCGGCCATACCTGCCGACAGCAGCAATACGGGCATGCCGCCACGGATGCATTCCTCCATGACCTGGCAAGCTTCAGTCGCAAAGCGCATCGGTGGCACTACAAAGCAGTTGGAATTCGACACGAAGGGCCGCTCCAGCCATTTATCCTTGCCACCGGCAATCATGTGCAGCAGCTCGAACCCCGGCCGCACAAAGCTGGGATCACTAAAAGAAATTCCAACGTGTTTGGTGGTGCCGACCGTGGTGGCGTAGATGGAATTGAGATCCATTTCCAGGTTATCGGCAATGTCTCTGCAAACAATCGGGCGCTGGACAAAGTGGATATTGTCAAGCTGGTCACAGATCCGCGCCGCGTCGTGCAAATCCTGCACAGTGGAGTCACGATAGCTGCGGCCATGGGCGTCCACCATGCTGACAGCCGCGCCCGCGGTGCCAAAATGTACTCGTCCGCCAGACAGTTGCAGGTCGTTCTTGCCATCGCGGCTGTGCAGGACGACGCTGCGGTTGGCGCGGGCAATGGTGTCCTCCACCAGGGCGCGGGGAAACCGAATGCGGCCATCGTCGCCCAAGATGCAGCCTGCATCCGTCAGCAAGCTGATACCGCTCGGCGGGGCATCCGCGAGACCGACCTCCTCCAGCGCGGTGAGGGCGGTTTGGTGGATGCGCTCCATATCCGCCTGGCTGAGAATGCGTAGTGCTGTGGATTCCATGCCGGCGCGGACAGGACGCAGGTGTTCGGGAAGGGCGGCGGCGCGCGCGGCACGCCGCGCGGTGCGTCCGCCGCTGCGAGTGGCACGGGGAGTCGGGGATTGAGTGTTCATGACGTGGCCTTTCAGAAAACGAGTGAGCGTTCGAGTTTTCTGATCTGACCGGGCCGTCCGCGCGCCGCGCGCCCTCGGGCTGCACCGATCGTGCGGCAAATCAGGCTGACAAGGCTGCGTTCGGCCTGCATGCGGGCTCCTGTGCGTTTCCAACAGGGTCAGCTGACAAAAGCGGCACTTCTATCGCAAATACGACAGCTGTGAATTTTGCGACATAAATTTCACTTTTGCTCGCGGGAACGGGCTGTCGACCGGGGCGTAAGACGGGCGGGACAGCGGGCAGTTTCGCAGTGATTTCACGCCGTCAGACAGGTGGCAAAAAACCGAATATTAACCATTTTCAAAGATGATTGGGCAATGGGGATGGCGCGCAAGAAAAGGCGCAGCAACAGAAGACATAGCCACATGCCGAAATCTGAAAAGAAATTTCCGATCCGGATCCTGCCCGTCGCTCTCATGCTCGCGGTCGGCATGTCCGTAGCAGCGGCTGACGATTGGACGCAAAGTGTGCCGACGCAAGGCTTGGGCGCGCTCGGCCCTGCCAGTGGGCAGGGGCCGGTGTTATTCTATGGGATTGGCGGCGGCAGTTCTGACGTGCTGGGGCACGGCGCGGTTCTGGAGGGGCAGGCGGGATCGCAGGCCAATACGTCCACCTTGCCATCCGGGCGGCAGTTCCGTGTCAATGCGGGTTATGCCTTTGGTGCCGCAACAGGCTACATCACGGTCGGCGGCTCGCAGGCGCAGGCCGCGACCAACGCCAGGCTGCGGCCGGTTGTCGGGCTGGGCATGCAGGTATCTTTGAACCGGGCTTTGCAGCTGAGTGGCGAAATCCTGCACCATGACGTCAGCGGTGGCCGCGGGGTGTCCACTGGTTCCGGGGAAACCCTGTCCTTACGGGCCGCGTTCCGCTTTTGATCTTTCGGATATTGCATGGGCATAGCCAAATCCCTTGGCGGAGCCTCGTTGGCGTGGTATCGGATCCTATGAACCAAAAATGCACCCGCATTATCTGCTGCATTACCTGCTGACATATTAGCGGGCTGGTTTCTGTCGTTTTCATTTTCCTGACAAGTTGCTAAGCCCGCGTTGCGCGCAACGGGTGGGCTTCGTACGGCGAGGGAACGGGGGATGGACATGAAAAAGGAACCGGGTATGGACACCACGGACATCACGATCAAACTGCACAATACGAAAACCCGTAAGAAAGAGGTTTTCACGCCGATTGAGGCCGACAATGTGCGGATGTATGTCTGCGGTCCCACCGTCTATGACCGGGCGCATCTGGGCAATGCCCGACCGGTTGTGGTGTTTGATACGCTCTATCGACTTCTGCGGCAAGTTTATGGCGCAAACGCTGTGACTTACGCGAGGAACTTCACCGACGTTGATGACAAGATCAATGCGCGCGCTGCGCAGAGCGGGCGGCCTATCGGCGAGATCACCGCCGAAACGACAGCCTGGTTCCTGGAGGACATGGGTGCGTTGGGGGCACTTGAACCCGATCATATGCCGCGCGCGACGCAGTATATTCCGCAGATGGTGACGATGATCGAGACCCTGATCTCCAAGGGCCACGCCTATGCCGCCGAGGGGCATGTTCTGTTCGCCGTCGATAGCTGGAAGCAGGGCTACGGAAACCTGTCGGGCCGCTCGGTCGATGATATGATTGCCGGGGCACGGGTAGAGGTTGCGCCATACAAAAAGAACCCGATGGATTTTGTGTTGTGGAAACCGTCGGACTCGGAGCTGCCTGGTTGGGACAGCCCCTGGGGGCGCGGACGGCCCGGTTGGCATATCGAGTGTTCGGCCATGGCAGACGATCTTCTGGGCAAGAGTTTCGACATCCATGGCGGCGGTAATGACCTGATGTTCCCGCATCACGAAAACGAAGTGGCACAGAGCTGCTGCGCCAATGGGGATGACAGTTTTGCACGGTATTGGCTGCACAATGAAATGCTGCAGGTCGAAGGCAAGAAGATGTCCAAGTCGCTGGGCAACTTTTTCACCGTGCGCGACCTGCTGGATGAGGGCTATCCCGGTGAGGTGATCCGCCTTGTGTTTTTGCAGACCCATTACCGCAAACCGATGGACTGGACCGACAAGAAAGCCAAAGAAGCCGAAGCGACGTTGCGCAAGTGGCGGGCGCTGACTGCGGGCGTCGAACCCGCGGTCAGCGCTGCTGCCGCGGTCCTGGAGGCGCTGGCGGATGACTTGAACACCGCGGGTGCAATTGCTGAGCTGCACAAACTGGCATCCGCCGGCGACGCAGCTGGGCTGCTCGCGTCGGCGCAGCTGCTGGGATTACTGACCGAGGAGCTGGGCGCGTGGGCGTCAGGACCGGAGCTGGATCTGTCAGCCTATGAGGCGAGACTTTTCGAGGCGCGTGAAGCAGCAATGGCGAGCAAGGACTTTTCCGAAGTCGACCGGTTGAAGGCCGCATATATCGCCGCCGGGCTGGAAGTGCGTATGAGCAAGGCAGGCGTCTCCTTGCTGGCGTCCGCCGGTTTCGACCCAGCCAAGTTGGAGGCGTTGTGATGGCGCAGGAACGGCTGTATCTATACGACACCACCCTGCGCGACGGCCAGCAAACGCAAGGGGTTCAATTCTCGACCGAGGAAAAGAAGGTTATTGCCCAAGCGCTTGACGATCTGGGAATCGACTACATCGAAGGGGGCTGGCCCGGCGCCAACCCGACCGACAGCGCCTTTTTCGACGAGGCACCGCAGCTGCGCGCCACAATGACGGCCTTTGGCATGACCAAGCGGGCCGGGCGCTCTGCCGCCAATGACGAGGTGCTGGCGGCGGTGATAAATGCCGGGACCACGGCGGTCTGCCTGGTTGGCAAAAGCCACGACTACCACGTGACCCACGCGCTGGGGATCAGTCTGGAAGAAAACCTGGAGAACATCCGCGCCTCGATTGCACATATCGTGGGGCAGGGACGGGAAGCGCTGTTCGACGCCGAGCATTTCTTTGATGGTTACAAGGCCAATCCTGCATACGCACTGGACGCCTGCCGAGCCGCGCTGGAGGCTGGGGCGCGCTGGATCGTGCTGTGCGACACCAATGGTGGTGCCCTGCCGGGCGAGGTTCAGCGCATCGTCAGCGCCGTTATCGCGGCCGGTATTCCGGGTGAGAAACTGGGCATACATACCCACAACGACACGGAAAATGCCGTTGCATGTTCCTTGGCGGCGGTAGATGCCGGGGCGCGGCAGATCCAAGGCACGTTGAACGGTCTGGGCGAACGCTGCGGAAATGCGAACCTGACCGCGCTGATTCCGACGCTGCTGTTGAAAGAACCCTATTCCAGCGCGTATGAAACCGGCATCAGCAAAGACGCACTTGCCGGTCTGACCCGGATCAGCCGGACGCTGGACGACATTCTGAACCGGGTGCCCATGCGCCAGGCAGCCTATGTCGGCGCCTCCGCCTTTGCGCATAAGGCAGGCTTGCATGCCAGTGCGATCCTCAAGGACCCCGCGACCTATGAGCATATTGATCCGGCCCAGGTCGGCAATGCGCGGGTCATTCCGATGTCGAACCAGGCGGGCCAGTCCAACCTGAGAAAACGGCTGACAGATGCCGGGCTGACAGTTCAGCCAGGAAATCCGGCATTGGCGCGGATCCTGGAGGCGATCAAACAGCGTGAGGCGGAAGGCTATTCCTATGACACCGCCCAGGCGTCGTTCGAGCTGCTGGCGCGTGCCGAGCTGAACCAGCTGCCGGAGTTCTTTGAGGTAAAACGGTTCAAGGTCACGGTGGAGCGGCGCAAGAATAAGTACAACCAGATGATCAGCCTGTCCGAGGCGGTCGTCGTGGTCAAGGTCGACGGCGAAAAACGCTTGTCTGTCAGTGAGTCACTGGACGAAGTTGGCAGCGACCGCGGTCCGGTCAACGCGCTGGCCAAGGCCTTGAGCAAAGACCTGGGTCGCTATTCCGCACAGTTGGCGGACATGCGGCTGGTGGACTTCAAGGTGCGGATCACCCAGGGTGGCACCGAAGCGGTGACCCGCGTCATCATCGACAGCGAAGACAGCCAGGGGCACCGGTGGTCCACCGTCGGGGTCAGTGCGAACATAATAGATGCGTCGTTTGAAGCGCTTCTGGATGCGATCCGCTGGAAACTGATCCACGACGGCGAGGCGCATGCAATTCGACGATGATCTGACCGCGTGCGCCGAGCTGGTGCAGAAGAGCGACCCGGACCGGTTCTTGGCCGCGATGGCGGCACCGGTTGCCGCGCGGCCACTGCTGTTTGCGCTATATGCGCTCAACGCAGAACTGGCGCGGGCGCCCTGGGCCAGTCAGGAGAGCATGATCGCCGAAATGCGGGTCCAGTGGTGGCGGGATGTGGCGGCGGAGATTGTCGAGCGCAGGCCTGCCCGTCGGCATTTTGTCGTGACCCCCTTGGCGCGCCTGCTGCGAGCGGAGCTGGCAACCTGCATCGACGGCATGGCAGAGGCGCGCCGTTGGGACATCTACCGAGATGCCTTTGAAAACGAGGCAGATTTTGACAGATACATCGACCGCACTAGCGGTGCGCTGATGTGGATGGCGGCAGCCTCGTTGGGGGCGCAGCAGGAACGTGTGGTACGTGATTTTGCCTATGGGGCGGGGGTTGCCAATTGGTTGCGCGCGATCCCGCAGCTGGAAGCTCAAAAACGTGTTCCGCTGCTGGATGGAACCTTGGAAGGCGTGCAAGGTTTGGCGCGCAAAGGATTGGAAAGTATCTATAAAGCCAGATCTCAGAGGGCTGAGATTCCGGCGGCGGCCGCGCCGGCTCTGATGCCGGGATGGCAAGCAGCGGAGCTTTTGAAACAGGCCATCCGCGAGCCAGAACGCGTGGCGCAGGGTGCACTGGGGCTGAGTGAGTTCCGCAGGCGCGGAACATTGATGTACCGAAGCGCAACCGGTCGCTGGTAATCGCGTCAGCGCATTGCTTCAAGAGGTTGGACGGAAACGAAAAAGAGGCACCCAACCGGGTGCCTCTTTTCTTTGGGCTGGTCGGGTGTGGCGGCGATCGCTCAGGCAGTTCTGGGGCGCAGCGCCAGCCACAGCAGGGCACCGCCGGCGAGAACCAGAAAGGGCGCCATGGCCATGTTGACGGCGTTCCAGCCATCGACAGGACTGCCACCAGAGCAATTCATCAGTCCGCCGGACGCCAGCGAAGCCACGGTGACACCGCCAAAGACCAAAAGGTCGTTCAGTCCCTGCATCCGGCCACGTTCATGACTGTCATGTGCGCCGGCCAACATCGTTGTCGCGCCGATAAAGCCGAAGTTCCAGCCAAGGCCAAGCAGAACCAGCGCAATAAAGAAGTTCGCCAGATCAACGCCTTGCAGCGCCACTGCGCCTGCGCTCGCCAAGATCACCAGCCCTGCTGCCACGATTTTCTCAACCCCGAAGCGTGAGATGAGATGGCCGGTGAAGAACGACGGCACATACATCGCCAGAACATGCCAGGTAACCACGTCGGCAGCGTTGCCCTCGGTAAAGCCGCAGCCAACCACCGCCAGCGGCGTTGAGGTCATCACCAGGTTCATCAGGGCATAGGACACCATGGCACAGATCACGGCGACGGCGATTGTCGGTGTCTTCAGCAACTCCGTCCGGCTGCGGCCGCGCGGACTGTCTTGGCTGGGCGCAGGCGGCTTGGGAATATCGAGGAATAAAAATAGGGATGCGCCCAATACATTGACCGCGATCACCGCCATATAGGTGCCGAGAAAGGGAACAACGAAAGCTTGGCTGGTCAGTTTGACCAGTTGCGGACCGATGATCGCAGCGGCCAGACCGCCTGCCATCACATAGGAGATCGCCTTGGGCCGAAAGGACTCAGACGCCGTATCCGCGGCGGCGAAACGATAGAAGCCGTGAGCGCTCATGTAGACGCCGGTCAACAGGCTGCCGAGCAGAAAGATAGGGAACGACCCCAGATACAGCCCGTAGGCGCCGACCAGCCCGCCAAGCGCGCCAAAGCCTGCCCCTACAAAGAAGCCCGCGCGGCGTCCCCAGCGCTGCATGATTGCAGAAATGGGTGTCGCAGCCAGCATCGAACCGCCGACGATCAAAGAAATCGGCAAGGTCGCGAAACAGGGGTTGGAAGCGAGCGATTGCCCGGCCAGCCCGCCAATGGTGAAAATCATCGGCATCTGCGCGCCGAGGATTGCCTGGGCCAGCACCAGGATGGCAACGTTCTTCTTGGCGACGCCGTCGCCGGGGGTGGTCATGCTCATGGTCATGTGGGATGCGTAACCTTGAATATGTTAAGGAGCAAGCCAGTGCTGTCCGTTCTTCGATCACGGTTTCTTTCAATCGCCTTGTTGGGCTGCGTTTGATGGGTGCGCCTGGGCGTATCATCACCAGCGGCGCCTGTGTGGCGGAGGGTGCAGACTGGTTGGCGAGACAGGAGCCGCGGTTTGCGGCGGCGCTTGACCAAGTCGGGCCATTGCCGTTGCGGCGCAAGCCGGACGGGTTTGCGCAATTGCTGAGCGCCATCGTCAGCCAGCAGGTCAGCGTCGCCTCGGCCAATGCGATCTGGGCCCGACTGAAGGCCGCACAGCTGACCGGCCCGCGCAAGATTCTCTGGGCCAGCGATGACGAATTGCGCTCCGCGGGGCTGAGCCGCCAGAAAATCCGTTATGCCCGTGCCTTAGCGGAGGCACGTATCGATTTCAAAGCGTTGCGTGATCTTCCTGATGCGGAGGTGGTGGCTGAACTGGTGCAGGTGCCGGGCATCGGGGTCTGGACAGCAGAGATCTATGCGATGTTCTCGCTGGGACGCGCCGATGTTTTTGCGCCTGGCGATCTGGCCCTGCAAGAAGCCGCGCGAGTGCTGTTCGACCTGTCCGAGCGACCCAAAGAACGCGCGCTGCGACAGATGGCAGAGGCCTGGTCCCCGTGGCGGTCGGTTGCAGCGCGGTTGCTGTGGGCCTATTACCACGTGGCAAAGGACAGGGAAGGGATCCGATGACTCGCGTACTCAATGCCGGCCGCAAAGAGCCGGTCTCCGGCGTAACCCGTTCGGTTGTGGTGTTCCTCCACGGCTATGGCGCAAATGGCGCCGATCTCATGGGGCTTGCCGATCCGCTCGCAGAACACCTGCCGGATACGCTGTTTGTGGCACCCGACGCGCCCGAGGCCTGCCCAGGGGCGCCGATGGGCTTTCAGTGGTTCCCGATTCCCTGGATCGATGGCTCCTCAGAGGAGGAAAGCATGCGCAGCATGCAGGCCGCGATTGAAGACCTGAACGCTTTTCTCGATGCGCTGATGGTGGATGAGGACGTGCTGCCGGAACAGGTGGTGCTCTTTGGGTTCAGCCAGGGCACGATGATGAGCCTGCACGTAGCGCCCCGCCGAGAAGACGCCGTTGCGGGTGTGGTCGGCTTCTCGGGGCGGTTGTTGTCGCCCGAACTGCTGAAGGATGAGTTGCAATCGAAAATGCCCATTCTTCTGGTGCATGGCGATCAGGATGACGTGGTGCCAGTGCAATCGCTGCCAGAGGCCGCAGAGGCACTGCAGGAAGCCGGTTTTCAGGATGTCTTTGCCCACATCCAGAAAGGCACTGCTCATGGCATCGCACCCGACGGGCTGAGCGTGGCGCTGGCGTTCATGCGTGACAAGCTGGGCCTCTAAGCCCAGCTCGTCGGGGCGCGTCTGCACCCCGGATCAACCGACCCAGAGATGCGGCTCGGCGATTTCCAGGGAGTTTCCTGCCGGGTCGCGAAAGTAGATCGACCGTGCGCCGCTGGGCCAGTCGAACTCTGCCTCGATGGCGACCCCGGCCTCCTGCAACCGCGCCCGCGTTTGCAGCAGCGCCGCGCGTGGCTGTGCAAAGCACAAATGTCCCGATCCCCGCGCGCCATGCGGCGGCACCGGGAGCTGCGGATTGCCGGGCGGCTTGGTGGTCTCAGCTGGGTTGAACAGCAACAGAACAGCGCTGCCGCACCGGTAGAACACATGCCGACCTTGCACCCGCTGAATCTGCTCCAACCCCAGGATGCGGCCATAGAAGTCCTCCGCTGCGTCCAGGTCATCGACATACAGGGCGGATTCGAGAATAGCGTGCAGGGCAGGGGCTTTCGGCAGCATGACCGCAGGCTATCAGCGGCGACGCGGCCTGTCACTCAGCGGTTTTCGGCGGGACGGGCCGCTGCCTGGGGTGGCGCTATCCGAAGGTTTCGCGGTCTTCGCACTCTTGGCGCGCCTTGGTGGCTTTTGCGAGGGTTTTGGTGGGCCGGGCACACGGGGCGGCTCCAGATCGGCCCAAGCGCCCTGGGGCAGGCCATCCAGTGTCCAAGCGCCGATGGAATACCGGATCAGCCGCAGAGTCGGGTGGCCCACCGCTGCTGTCATGCGCCGCACCTGGCGGTTGCGGCCTTCTCGGAGGGTCAGGCAAAGCCAGCTGTCGGGCACCGTTTTGCGCTGCCGCACCGGCGGCGTGCGCGCCCAAAGCCCCGGCGGCTCTGCCATGCGGCTGACCTTGGCTGGGCGGGTTATGCCGTCTTTCAGCTGAACACCGTCAGCGAGGGCGGCAAGCGCTGCGTCATCTGGATTGCCTTCGACCTGAACCCAGTAGGTCTTGTCCATCTTGTGCTTTGGGTCGCTGATCCAGGCCTGCAGGCGGCCGCTGTCGGTTAGCAGCATCAGCCCTTCGCTGTCGCGGTCCAACCGCCCGGCCGGATAGACGCCAGGACACTCTATATAGCGGCTGAGCGTGGGCCGCGGACTATCCTGGCTGCCACGGTCGGTAAACTGCGGCAGCACGTCATAGGGCTTGTTGAAGCGGATCAATCGGGTCATGGTGCGGCAATAGTTGCGCAAAGGCGTGGGGGCAAGACCCTTGCCTGTGGATAACTGTCACGAGCCTGTCACGGAATCACGTCACACAGCTCGCGACATATTGTGGATCGTTGGGGCTTGCCAGCTGCCAACCACGATATATAGTCAAACTTAAGCTGGGGCGGGTTCCCCGCTCTGGTTCCGGGAAACGGAAAGTCAGGGCGAGGAAGACGTTCACCATGGATGGCGATTTCAGGGCAGAGTTTGTCAGATCTCCGGGCGCGCTCAAGCAGCACCCGGCACTGGTACTGAATGCGGATTACCGGCCGTTATCTTATTATCCCTTGTCACTGTGGTCCTGGCAGGATGCGGTCAAGGCGGCCTGGCTGGACCGGGTGGCCATCGTGGCCGAATATGACGAGGTTGTTCACAGCCCCAGTACCGCGATCCGAATACCGTCGGTGGTGGTGCTGAAAGACTATGTGAAACCCCAAAAGCGCGTGGCCTTCACGCGCTTTAATTTGTTCTTGCGGGACGAGTTCCGTTGTCAGTACTGCGGCAGCAAAGGGGATCTGACGTTCGACCATGTGGTGCCACGTGCCGCTGGCGGGGTCACCAGTTGGGAAAATGTGGTCGCCGCCTGCAGCCCGTGCAACTTGAAAAAGGGCTCCAAGTCGCTACACCGCGCGGGCATGTCGCTGCGCAAACCACCACGGCGCCCCGGCGCGGAGGAGCTACGCAATACCGGGCGCAAATTCCCACCCAACCATCTGCATGAAAGCTGGATGGACTTTCTGTATTGGGACACGGAGCTGGATGCCTGAGGCATACGCCTCAAGCCAATGACACTTATGGATCTTCTCGCAAACCCCGGTCGCCGATGGGTCTGGCTCTGTACAGGTTCTCCGTTATCTAGATGCGTCGATGAGCGATACTGGGCTGGGGGTGGACCCGCCCAGCATAGTGTAAACCCCATCCAGAAATGTCACTGGCTGCGCAAAGCAGACGTGTCACCGCATAGCGCAACAGGAACAAGGCTTGGCAGCCCGTAGACCTCAAATATCGAAGGGCTGGAAAGCCTTGTGGGTAAAGGGGATGCCTATAGCGATTTTGACCTTGCGAGCTCAATGATCAGCGCGCAGAAATACACTGCGCCATGTCTCGCGATCAACTCGTTGCATTCCGAGAGTTCGAAAGGCAGGTATCCCATCAGTGCGATCAACATGGCACCTGTTAGGAATGTCGCTCGCTTGAGCATTACAGATTGCTCGCCTCTTTTTTAATGAACTATGAGCCGCCTTTATTGGTAACTTGCCCACCGCAAACCGGTCAATCATCGATGACCGGCACCTCTGGCATACCCAGCTTGTGAGGCCCGGGCTGATACCCCATCTTCTCGGAGTTGGTCCGCACCTTGGGTTTTGGTGGCGCCTTCTCCTGCATCTCTTTGACATAGGCAAGGACCGCGCTGAGCCGCTTGTTCTCGGTGATGGCCGCATGAGTGACACGCTGGTCCATATCAAAGATCCTGTAGGGCAGGGCCTGGCCCTTCCAGCGCACCTCGAAGCCCCCATCTGCAAAGGCATAGGTATCAACGTATTTGCCGATAAGGGCGCGTGACAGCGCGGTCTCTTCCAGCATGATCCGCTTGCGGTCATAGGAGAATGTGAGCTGCTTGCCGACATAGCGGTTCTCGCGCCAGCACAGAACTTCCGCCAACCGGTCCGGCTCCACATTCAACGCCCGGTGCAGGTTGTCCGGTTTGGCCGGGGCCTTCGCAAACTTGGCATTGAAGCGGTTCTTGAAGCCTTCGAGAAAGGAGTTTCCGCCATCCATGTCGGAAATCCCCGCCAGCCTCAGCTCTTTGACAAGCCGGTCCTGAAGCGTCCGGTTAGCCCGTTCAACCCGGCCTTTGGCCTAAGAACTGTTGGCGCACAGGATCTCGATGTTCAGCTCATTCAGCGCGCGCCCGAACTGGGTTATGCCTGCGCCATTTCTGGCGTCTTCCTTGCCAATCCGGAACACCGAATGCTTGTCGCTGTAAAAGGCCACCGGGCGGCCGTGCTGAACCAGATAGCTGTCCAGCGCTTCGAAATAGCTGAAGGTGCTTTCCGACTTCACAAACCGCAGCTCCATCAAGGTGCTTGTCGCGTCATCAATGAACACGAGAAGAGTGCAGGGCGGCGCGCGATCCTCAAACCAGCGGTGGTCGGAGCCGTCAATCTGGATCAGCTCACCATAACATTCCCGGCGCAGACGCGGTTGGTGGAACGTCCGGCGCTGTTTGCGCGAGAGCCAGATGCCGTCGTCGATCATCCATTTGCGCAGCGTCTCGCGGGACACTTTGAACCCGTGATGTTCTCCGAGCATCTCGGCCGCCAGGGTCGGTCCGAAATCCACATAGTTTTCTTTTATCAACGCCAAGGCGTAGTCGCGCTTCGCCTTGTGAATCTGGTTGTTCGGAGGCTTGCCGCGCGCCTTATGACGGATCGCGGATGCGCCGTCCTGGCGGTATCGCTTCAGCAGCCGGAATACCTGGCGCCGTGTCAGATCCAGAAGGTTCGCCGCATTATCAACCGTCAGCCGGCCATCGTCGACCTGCGCCAGAACCTCCACGCGATTCAGCTCGCGCTCGCTCATAATCACCCATCCCATCTCCGCTCGCCCTCGCTGCTTTATGCAAGGAGAGTGACACTTCTGCTTTGCCAATGGGTGACATTACTGCTTTGCGCGTACACACAGACCTCCTATAATCAGAATTATGTTAATTACACCAAGGTAGCAGGCCAGATTAACTGCCGCCTTGGGGATTTAGTGGTCGCAACAAACCTTCCTGTGCAACACTGGCGACCAGCTGACCATCCTCGGTGTAGATGGCCCCCCGATTGAAGCCACGGCCGTTGCCGGTAAATGGCGCGTCCATCGTATAAAGATGCCAGTTGTCCAGATGCACCGGAGCGTGGAACCACATGGCGTGGTCCAGGCTTGCGGTCATTGCGTCGGGCCTGTGAAACGTCAGCCCATGCGGCCGCATGGACGACCCAAGCAGTCCGAAGTCGGACACATAGGCCATCAGAATGTGCTGCAAGGCCGGCCCGGCGCCCTTGGCCGCTTCCATTCGAACCCACATATGGTTGACGTCGCTTGCCTTTTCGGGTGTCAAAGGATCGCGGGGTTCGACCTCCCGCAGTTCGAACGGGCGTTCGCGGATAAATTCCTGGCGCTTGTCCTGTGGCACACGAAAAGCATTGCGCAGCAGGATTTCATGCCGCGGCTCAAGACCGGCGGGCGGCGGTACATCCGGCATATCGTGTTGGTGGTTCCAACCGGGCTCCGGCGTGTGAAACGATGCGGCCAGATTCAGGATCTGCTTGCCGTTTTGCATTGCAACGACCCGGCGTGTTGTGAAACTGCGGCCGTCTCGGGCCGGATCAACCTCATAGATCACCGGTCTGGACGGGTCTCCCGGGCGGATGAAATACGCATGAAGTGAATGACACAAACGATTGGAAACCGTAGCATATGCCGCGGCTAGCGCCTGTGCGATCACTTGCCCACCATAGATACGAATTGGTGTTTCACCGCCGGATCCTGACCCTCGGAAAAGATGACGATCTAGGGTTTCAAGGTCGAGAAGGTCAAGAAGGGTCTGGGCGGTGTCGGTCATCTGGTCAACTTTCGGCAAGGCGCATCAGCCGCAGCGACAACTAAGCGATGGCGACGGCAAAGAAAACCACGGTCTCCGCTAGGGCGAGCCGTGTCTGCGGATTGGACCGCAATTGCAGCTTTCGCACAAGCGCGGCATTTGCCATATTCCCTGTGGCGTACATCTGGGACCTCCTGTCCACAAAGCGATTTCTCAAGGAACGACTGCCGATGACACAGCGTATTCTGGTTTTGAATGGTCCCAACCTCAACCTTCTGGGAACCCGCCAGCCCGAGGTTTATGGGTCGGTGACGCTTGCGATGATCGAACAGTCTTGCGAAAGCCATGCCAAGGCGTTGGGTCTGGAAGCCAGCTGCCTGCAATCGAACCATGAAGGCGCTATGATTGATGCGATCCACGCCGCCAAAGGCGTGTATCACGGGATTGTCCTGAATGCAGGCGCCTATACGCACACCTCGATCGCGCTGATGGATGCGGTGATCTCGGTCGAAATCCCGACCGTCGAAGTGCATCTGTCCAACATTCATGCCCGTGAAAGCTTCCGTCATGGCTCATTTATTGCCAAGGCGGCGTTGGGGCAAATCTGCGGTTTCGGCCCCAAGGGATACATTCTGGCGATTGAGGCGCTGGCACAACATTTGAAAGAGGCTGAAACAGGATGAGTTTAAAGAGTTATCTGGATTTTGTCTGCACCGCGCAAAATCTGGACGATCTGTGGGCCGGTCATGTCGCGCAGATGCAGAAGTTTGGTTTCGACAAGTTGATTTACGGCTACACCCGATGCATTACGGACAATTCCCTCGGGGATCCGGATGACTTCGTCGTCTTGACGAACCACGAAGACGCCTATCTGGACGGCTATCTGCACGGAGGGCTGTATTTCCACGCGCCGATGCTTCGCTGGGCGCTCGATAACGAAGGCGCAGGGAGCTGGCGGATTGCCCGGGATCTGGCAAGTTCCGGCAAACTGTCTGCTGAGGGACAAAAGGTTCTGGAGTTCAATGACTTGCTGGGCCTGACGGCCGGCTACACGGTCAGCTTTCCGTCTGCCAGCAGCCGCTATAAGGGCGCGATCTCCCTGGCGGCCAGGTCCGGGCTGACCCAGGATGAGGTAGACGCCGTTTGGCAGGATCACGGACAAGAGATCCTGTTGATGAACAACGTGGTTCACCTTAAGATCCTCACCCTGCCCTATGCCGGACCCAACCGCAGCCTGACAAAACGCCAGCGCGAGGTATTGCAATGGGTTGGCGATGGAAAGACCACACAGGACATCGCACTTTTGATGGGGCTGACACCGGCCACGATCGAAAAACATCTGCGTCTGGCCCGGGAATCCCTGTCCGTGGAAACCACCGCACAGGCAGTTTTGAAGGCCGCACTACACAATCAGATGTATCTGACCGACGCCTAGGCGGCGATGCCGCAAACCCTCGGTATGACCTCGGAATGCGACGGAAGGTATGGAATACTATACTACCGCAAAAGTATAATTCACTGCATCTTTCACATGTTCCGTGAGTGGTGGCTTTAGCCAAGGAACTGCAGGTAACGACCCTTGCAATTTCAGGGCTCTCATACCTGATCAGAGACGGGCACGTATTCTTCCGTTGTCGGTTTCGGATATCAGAGGGGTCTCACCCATCCCCATCAGTGGGGCCCCTCGCCTTCTCTCTCTGAAACGCCTCTTTCTCACTGCACTACGGCTCTGCTGCATCAATCTATGAGCGTACATAGATCGCGCCTCGCCGATATCATTGGGGAGCGCACCGTGGGGCCGTTCCGCATTCGGTCCCACGTGTTGTCGGGTAAAAAAAAATGCGGCGGACCAAGGT
Organism: Leisingera sp. SA32; assembly: GCF_056033425.1. Lineage (NCBI taxonomy): Bacteria > Pseudomonadati > Pseudomonadota > Alphaproteobacteria > Rhodobacterales > Roseobacteraceae > Leisingera > Leisingera sp. SA32. The sequence goes on from NZ_JBVYHB010000004.1 coordinate 100,541, forward strand.
GGCCCGCCGCAGTCATCTCGCAGTCTGTTGGTCAGCTTAGCCTTGTGCGGCTTTTGCAACCTCAGCTGCAAAGTCTTCTTTCTCGACTTCGATGCCTTCGCCAACCTCGACACGGACAAAGCCGGTGATGGTGGCGCCAGCTTCCTTGGCGGCCGCTTCGACGGTCAGGTCCGGGTTCACCACGAACTGCTGGTTCAGCAGCGTGGACTCGGCGACGAATTTCTTCATCCGGCCGACGATCATCTTTTCGATCACCTGCTCCGGCTTACCGGATTCGCGAGCGATGTCCATCTGGACCTGCTTTTCTTTCTCAACCACGGAGGCGTCCAGGTCCGCTTCGGACAGGGCGGCGGGGTTGACAGCGGCGATGTGCATGGCGATCTGCTTGCCGATGGCTTCGTCGCCACCGGTCATCGCGACCAGAACGCCGATCTTGCCCATGCCCGCAGTTGCGGCATTGTGAACGTAGGACACAACGGTCTCGCCTTCCAGCTTCTCCATGCGGCGCAGCGACATGTTCTCACCGATGGTTGCGATCTTGTCGGTCAGGGTGTCGGCAACGGATTTGCCACCCAGGTCCGCCGCAGCCAGTGCCTCGACATCGTCTGCGTTCAGCGCGGCCTTGGCAATGGCGGCAACCATGTCCTGGAATTCGCCGTTCTTGGCGACAAAGTCGGTCTCGGAGTTCACCTCAACCGCAACACCTTTGTTGCCTTCGACGACCACGGCGACCAGGCCTTCGGCGGCGGTACGGCCGGATTTCTTGGCCGCTTTGGCCAGACCCTTGGTGCGCAGCCAGTCAACGGCCGCTTCCATGTTGCCGTCGTTTTCAACCAGTGCCTTCTTCGCGTCCATCATGCCTGCGCCGGTGGATTCGCGCAGTTCTTTCACCATTGCTGCAGTGATTGCCATCTTTGGCTCTCCTCAATTCAAAACAGATTTGGGGCAGGTGATACCCTGCCCCGCATGTCAAATCCGTGACGGTACGGATCAGGCGTCAGCGGCGGCTTCTTCAGCAACGGCTTCTTCTGCCGGGGCTTCTTCCAGAGCGCCCAGGTCGACACCTGCGGCACCCAGCTGCGCCGACATGCCGTCCAGCGCTGCGCGGGCAACCAGGTCGCAATACAGCGAGATGGCGCGCGAGGCGTCGTCGTTGCCGGGGATGATGTAGTCGATGCCGTCGGGCGAGCAGTTGGTGTCAACCACGGCCACAACCGGGATACCCAGTTTCTTGGCTTCGGCGATTGCCAGCGCTTCTTTTTTCACGTCGATGACGAACAGCAGGTCCGGCACGCCGCCCATTTCGCGGATACCGCCGAGGGAGGCTTCCAGCTTCTCCTGGTCGCGTTCCATGCCCAGACGCTCTTTCTTGGTCAGGCCTTCGGCGCCGGAGGACATCTTCTCGTCGATTTCCTTCAGGCGGTTGATCGACTGGGAAACGGTTTTCCAGTTGGTCAGGGTGCCGCCCAGCCAGCGGTGGTTCATGTAGTACTGCGCGGATTTCTCGGCGGCTTCAGCGATCGGGCCCGCGGCCTGACGCTTGGTGCCGACGAACAGCACGCGACCGCCCTTGGCAACGGTGTCACGCACCACTTGCAGCGCCTGGTCCAGCATCGGCACGGTCTGGGTCAGATCCATGATGTGGATGCCGTTGCGCGCGCCATAAATGAACGGCGACATGCGCGGGTTCCAGCGCTGAGTCTGGTGACCAAAGTGAACGCCAGCTTCCAGCAGCTGACGCATGGAGAACTCGGGAAGAGCCATGCTATAATATCCTTTTCCGGTTTCAATCCTCGGCGGGGGTCTTATAGAGCGGATGCTCCAACCGGCGGTCCACCAGGGATGTCTCCCCTGATCGGACCAAACCCCGCCTGCGGGTTCGTAGGCGCGCTAATAGATCAGAATGCCTGTGCTGGCAAGTGCACAGGGTGGAAAATCTGCGCTCCTCTTGCACCCTCAGCCAGTCAGGCAGGTCAGTTAGACGGCCACCCGGCCGCGTCGGGCCTCGTCATGCCCCGCCTTGACGATCTGCGCGCTGTGGGCCGCGAGGGCCTTGCGGCAGCTAAAATCCGCAACGCGCAACGGCGCATGGCAAATCACCTCGACTTGGCCCCGGCGAGGGGTGGCCAGAATCTTCAGCAAATGGCTGCCAAAATCCATATCCCCCCACCAGCCGTAATGACGTGCAGGCGCGGCTGATGGCGCGTGATACACCACCGTGATGGGCTGCACATGCAACACATCCCGCAGCTGATCTGCGAAGAACGCCGCAAAAAGCGTTGGCTTGAAAGGCAAAACGCGCAACCCGTCCGTCGAGGTTCCCTCAGGAAAGAACAGCAGTCTATGTCCGGCCAGCAAGCGGGACTGCAAAAGCTGCGCCTGCTGGCGCGCGTGACGCCGGTTTCGCTCAATGAAAAGGGTGCCGGTGGCGCGTGCCAGCCAGCCAATGCCAGGCCAACCAGCCACCTCGGCCTTGGACACAAAATAGATCCGCGCCAACGCGTTCAGGGCAAAGATGTCCAGCCAGGACGCGTGATTGGCCACCAGTGCGCCGCGATGCTGCATCACCTCACCACAAATGGTGAGCCGGAGTCCCAGAATATATAGGGCACCCCGGCAGACAAACTGCGTCAGATGCGGGGACAGCGGTCGGTGCAGCCCGAACAGCGGCCGCTCCAGCAGGCGCAGTGTCATAAGAAGCAACAGTCCGCCAAAGACCAATCCCGCCAGGGCCGGTCCCCGCAGCAGCACCAGCGCCCAACCAAACGTTCCGATCCGCATCCGCTCCGGCGGCTCCTTGCTCTGCCAGCTGATGCTCATGCCGGGCCACGCGCTCCGGTGTAAATCCGGCGCTGACGGTCGTTCATGCGGGCGGTGTCGAGGATCAGGCAGACATCGGTGGTATTGAAGGACCGATCAATGAAAGCGCCTTCGCCGACAAAGCCGCCGAGCCTCAGATAGGCTTTGATCAGCGACGGGACCGCCGTCATCGCAGCCTTCCGATCAAGTTCAGCCTCGTCGACCAGGTTCATGGTTTGAAACGATTTTGACCGGGTCCGCAACCCGTCTGGGGCCAGGTGGCGGTGGTGCAACAAGGACAATGGCTGCGCCAGCCGCGCCGGATCCGTTCCATGGAAACTGGCAACACCAAACAGCACCTCGATACCGTGATCCGCGACATAGGCGGCCAGCCCTGACCACAGGTGATACATCGCCGTGCCACCGCGATAATCCGCGTGCAGGCAAGAGCGCCCCAACTCCAGCAGGCGACGACCAGAGGAGCGCAGCGCCGAGAGATCATATTCATCCTCGGAGTAGAACTGACCGATGGCGGCCGCCTGATCGTCGCGCAGCAAACGGTAGACACCAACCAGCTTGCCGCAGCTTTCATCAGTGACCAGCATGTGGTCAAAATAGGGGTCGAACCGATCGCGTTCCAACCCGGCGGCATGATCCACCATGTCGCCAGAACCGCCCAACTCGCGTATGAAAACCTCATACCGCAGCCGCTGCGCGGCCTTCAGGTCCTCCTCGCAACAGGCCAGTTTCACTGAAAATTCAGGGGCATGTTGTAGCATTGCCATCCCTTGCGTGTTTCAGGCTTGAGCGCACCTAACTTATGCGGCAAAGAAAGCGCAAGGATTAGAGTGCATTTGAGGGAGTTTGTTAACCCTTCATAAACGGTTATGGCTCAAAGACGGGGATAAGTGCGATGCGTGCCCCATCGATGACAAGTTTCCCCTGATCGGGGAAGTTCACCGTGATCTTGCCGCCCGCGTTTGACTGCACCTGTCCCAGCCCCCATTCCGGGTGGTCGGGGTGGCGGACGAACATGCCGGGGGCCAAAATAGCGTTCAGGTCATTCATTGGCGGGTGGCCCATTTCGGAGGAAGTAAAAGTTATGGCTGTAGATAACGCCAATCTCGCTGCATTGGTAGGGTCACGGATCTGTCACGATCTGATCAGTCCGGTCGGCGCCATCAACAACGGCTTGGAACTGCTTGGCATGGCAGGCAGCATGTCCGGCCCGGAACTGGAGCTTATCTCCGACAGTGTTTCCAATGCCAATGCACGTATCCGGTTCTTCCGCATTGCATTCGGCTCGGCCGGGGACCAGCAGATGGGGCGGGCCGAGGTGGTGTCCGTGCTGGAGGACATCAGCAAGGCTGGCCGGGTGAAATACCAGTGGTCTCCGTTGGAGGGCTGCACCCGCAGCGAGGCGCGTTTGGCGCTCCTGTGTGCGCTGTGCCTCGAAAGCGCCCTGCCCTATGGCGGAACGGTCAAGATCTTCTGCGCCGAAGGCAAATGGACCGTGATGGGTGAAGGCAGCAAGCTGAACGTGGATGACGAACTATGGGCACGGGTCAGCGGTGGCACGTCCAATGCGGAGATCACTCCCGCGCTGGTGCAATTTGCGCTGTTGCCCGAGGCCGCCCGTGAGGCGGAGCGCACCGTGCGACTGGAACAGAATTTGCAGAAGATCACCCTTCAATTCTAAATCGCAGAGTTTAGATCGCACTGTAACCATCTGAATACGCCGGGCTGTTTGCCCGGCGTTTCGCGTTTGTCGTGATCTCAGGCGCGGATGGTGCCACTGCCGCGCACCAAGTATTTGAAGCTGGTCAGCTGCTTGGCGCCCACCGGCCCACGCGCGTGCATCTTGCCGGTGGCGATACCGATCTCCGCGCCCATGCCAAATTCGCCGCCATCGGCAAACTGGGTCGAGGCGTTGTGCATCAGGATCGCACTGTCCAGCTCGGCAAAGAACGTCTGAACCGCGGCCTCGTCCTCGGCTATGATACAATCGGTGTGCTGAGAATGGTGTCTGCGGATATGGGCAAGCGCTTCGTCGATGTCCGCAACCGGCTTGGCCGCGATGATCGCATCCAGGTATTCCTTGCCCCAATCTTCGGCGCTGGCAAGTGCCATGCCCTCCGGTCCCGGCAGGCCTGCCTCGGCGCGGATTTCAACGCCGGCGGCCGCGAGCGCCTCCAGCACGGTCTTGCCCAGCGTGTCGGCAATGTCCTGATGGATCAGCAGGCATTCAGCAGCGCCGCAGATTCCGGTGCGGCGAGTCTTGGCGTTCAGCACCACATCCAGCGCCTTTTGCGGATCCGCCGTTTTGTCCAGATAGATGTGGACGATGCCTTCCAGGTGGGCAAAGACCGGCACCCGCGCCTCGCGCTGGACCAGACCGACCAGACCCTTGCCGCCGCGCGGCACGATGACGTCGACATAGTCGGTCATAGTCAGCAGTTCCTGGACTGCCGCACGGTCGCGGGTCGGCACCAGCTGCACTGCGTCCGCCGGCAGGCCCGCGGTTTCCAGCCCCTCCGCCAGACAGGCGTGGATCGCCTGGGATGAGTGAAAGCTTTCAGAGCCGCCGCGCAGGATCACCGCATTGCCGGATTTCAGGCACAGCGCGCCCGCGTCCGCGGTCACGTTCGGGCGGCTTTCATAGATCACGCCGATGACGCCCAGCGGCGTGCGCACGCGCTGGATATGCAGGCCACTGGGCTGCCGCCAGTCTTCCATGATTTCGCCGATCGGATCTGCCTGCTCCGCCACTGCGCGCAAGCCATCGACGATGCCCTGAATCCGGGGCTCGTCCAGCATCAGCCGGTCCATCATCGCATCGGACAGGCCTTTGCCGCGGCCAAACTCAAGATCCTTGGCATTGGCGGCGATGATCTCGGCGCGGCGGCTCCAAACCGCCTCTGCGGCGCCAATCAGCGCCGCGTGTTTGCGTTCCGCGCTGGCCGTAGCCAGAGTTTGCGCCGCTTGCTTTGCACGTTTGCCAAGCTCCGCCATCATGGCGGGAATGTTGTCAGTATCGTTCATAGTGTTCCGTGCCCTTGCCGGTCCCTGTCTGGCACTGCATGCCTGCCGGCTGAAATAAACTATCAGTAGGTCGGGTCAAAGCGCCATATCATCGCGGTGGATCAGCGCGGCGCGACCAGGGTAGCCCAGCGTCGCCTCGATCTCCTGCGATCGGCGCCCCTGAATGGCGCGGGCTTCGTCTGCGGTATAGCGTGACAGCCCCTGCCCCAGTTTGCGCCCGTCCGGGCCGAGGATGGCCAGCGGATCGCCGCGGCCAAAGTCACCCTCCACATGACGCACACCTGCGGGCAGCAGGCTTTTGCCGGACATCAGCGCGCGGGCGGCGCCGTCATCGATGGTGAGAACACCGCGGGTCTTCATCGCCGCAATCCAGCGCTTACGCGCTGCTTGCGGATCACCCTGCGCGGCAAACCAGGTGCAGGGCGCGCCACCCTCCAGCGTTTTTAATGGGTTGAGAGGCGAACCTTCTGTGATTGCCATGGCGCAACCCGCCGCGGTCGCCATCTTGGCTGCCAGCAGTTTGGTAATCATGCCGCCCTTGGACAGGCCGGACACCCCGTCGCCCGCCATCGCTTCAATCTCTGGCGTGATCGTCTCAATCCGGTCGTACCGCTGCGCCGTCGGATCCAAGGCCGGATTGGCGCTGTAGAAGCCATCGACGTCCGACAGCAAGATCAATGCGTCCGCGCCAACCGTGACGGCCACCTGTGCCGCCAGCCGGTCATTGTCGCCATAGCGGATCTCGTCGGTGGCAATGGTGTCGTTTTCGTTGACGATCGGCACCGCGCCCAGACCCAGCAGCGTTTCCAGCGTCGCGCGCGAGTTCAGGTAGCGACGGCGGTTTTCGCTGTCCTCCAACGTCACCAGCACCTGCGCAGTGGTGATCCGGTGCGGCGCCAGCGCTTCCTCATAGGCGCGCGCAAGGCGAATCTGGCCGACCGCGGCGGCGGCCTGGGACTGCTCCAGCGGCAGATCGGCGCGCGGCAGGTCCAGTACACCGCGCCCCAGCGCGATTGAGCCGGAGGACACCAGTACCACATCGGTGCCCTGCGACTTCAGCCAGGCCACGTCATTCGCCAGGGAATGCAGCCAACCGGCCCGCAGCTCGCCGCTGATGCGGTCCACCAGCAGCGCAGAGCCGATCTTGACGACAATCCGCCGGGCAGAACTCAGGGCCGCCACGTCTCTTCCTCCTCGACGGGTTTCAGGCGCACCCGGTCATCGTCGATCTCCGCCCGCACCGCGCGCAGAACCTCGTTCAAACCTTCGCGGCTGACGCCGGACATCATCAAAACGGGTCCACCCACGGCCGCCTCCAGGGCGGCGCGCTTCTCGTCTCGCTCTTCCGGGTCGAGCGCATCAACCTTGTTCAGCGCGGTGATGCGCGTCTTGGTGGCCAGCACGCCGCCATAAGCCTCTAACTCGCCGATGATGGTCTCGTAATCCTCCACCACGGTGTCCGATGTGCCATCAACCAGATGCAGCAGCACCGCGCAGCGTTCCACATGGCCCAGGAAACGGTCGCCAATGCCCTTTCCCTCATGGGCGCCTTCAATCAGGCCGGGAATATCCGCCACCACAAATTCTGTGTTGTCGATTCCCACCACGCCGAGGTTCGGATGCAACGTTGTAAAAGGGTAGTCAGCAATTTTGGGCCGCGCGTTGGAGGTCGCGGACAAGAAGGTCGACTTGCCCGCATTCGGAAGGCCCAGCAGGCCGGCGTCGGCGATCAGTTTCAGCCGCAGCCAGATGGTGCGTTCAACACCTTCCTGGCCGGAGTTGGCGCGGCGGGGCGCCTGGTTGGTGGCCGATTTGAAGTGCAGGTTGCCAAAGCCGCCATTGCCGCCCTTGGCCAGCAGCACCCGCTGTCCAACCTCGGTCAGATCCGCCAGCACGGTTTCCTCGTCCTCGTCCAGAATCTCAGTGCCCACCGGCACCCGCAGCACGATGTCGTCGCCGTCCTTGCCGGTGCGCTGGCGCCCCATGCCGGACTGGCCGTTCTTGGCAAAGAAATGCTGCTGATAGCGGAAATCGATCAGCGTGTTCAGCCCGTCGGTGACTTCTGCCCAAACGGAGCCACCCTTGCCGCCGTCACCGCCGTCGGGGCCGCCGTATTCGATGTATTTCTCGCGGCGAAAGCTAACACAGCCGTTCCCGCCTGCGCCCGAGCGAATATAGACCTTGGCCAGATCGAGGAATTTCATGACAGCTCCTTAATGCGGACCGGTTCTGCGCCGCGTCCGCCCACTACAGATATTCCCGCAAGCGCCGGATGCGCCTGCGAGAATGTTGAGATTGCCTTACCGCAAAGCGCGCGCCGCGCCAATCACAGTTTTCGGCTGTAAGTCCAGGTTGGTACGGTGGCGTCACGGGCGACCGAATAGCTTTCGGCATCGCCCAGGTAGGTGAACTCGCAGTGTGTCAGCACCCTGGCGGAGGCCGGGTTGTCCTGAAACACCGCCGCAAACATCGCCGCGTTACGCTGCGGATTGGCGTCCACCAAGGCTTTCAGCGCGGCAGAGGCCAGGCCGGTGTTCCAAAATGGCGGCGCAGTCCAGAACGACACCTCGGACTGGTTGCGGTCCATCCGTTTCAGGCCGATTACGCCCTTCAGCTCGGCGTCCCCCTCGACGGTGCCGTCGATCACCCAGACATCCTCGTCGCGCTCTTCGGCCATGGCCCGCGCGACAAAAGCCTCCGCGGCGCCGGGCGGCAGCGGGTGCGGCACGGAGCGCGTCATCCGTGCAACCCGTTCGTCGCTTACGTAATGTTCAATCAGTCCGGCGTCCGATTTTCGCAGCGGGCGCAGCACAAACCGATCAGTTTCGATTACCTGCTGGCACACGATCTGTTCCAGGTTCATGGGTGTCATCCTCCTCTGCGCAACGTCCTGCGGCGGCGCTGGCCCCGCAGGGGGGTGCCGCCCTCCTCAGATGTGATCGCCCTGCCGTGGCGGCAAGTGGCTCCACCGGGATATACTGCAATGCACCACAGCGCCGCTCTGGCGTGTGGCCAAGATGAAAAAGTCATTGCGAACTCGCATCTGGAAACAAATAGGGGATCGGCTGTGCAGCCGATCCCCCAATGATTTTAGAACCGTTCGGGTCGGCTTACTCAGCGGCCTCCGCCACTGGCAGAACCGATACGAAGGTGCGGCCTTTCAGGCCCTTGCGGAAGTTTACAGCACCATCGGTGGTGGCAAACAGGGTGTGATCCTTGCCGATGCCCACGCCTTCGCCCGGCCAAAACTTGGTGCCGCGCTGACGGATGATGATGTTGCCCGCGATGGCCGCCTGGCCACCGAAGAGTTTCACGCCAAGGCGGCGACCCGCGGAGTCGCGGCCGTTACGGGAGGAACCGCCAGCTTTTTTATGTGCCATTCTGTCTCTCCTTAGCCTTTAGCCAGATCTTTGGCTTGCTCAACCCACTCGGGCTTCACTTTGATTGCTTCGATACCAGCAATGTCGTCTTCGGACAAGGCTGCGATCTGGGCAAAGCTGGTGAGACCGGCTTCGTTCAGCTTCTTGGCAGCGGCAGGGCCGACACCGGTCAGCTGGGTCAGGTCGTCCGATGCGTCCGCGGCAGGCGCGGTTTTGGCAGCGGCTTTCGGCGCAGCTTTGGTAGCGCCCGATGCCAGGATCTCGGTGATCCGCACCAGGGTCAGTTTCTGACGGTGGCCGACAGTGCGCTTGGAGGAGTGCTTCCGGCGGCGTTTGACGAAGTTGATGACCTTGTCGCCCTTGATCTGGTCGATGACCTCGGCCTTGACGGCCGCGCCTTCGATCAGCGGAGCGCCAACAACCGGTGCGTCGCCGCCCAGCATCAGAACTTCGTCGAATTGGATGGTTTCGCCAGCATCAGCAGCCAATTTTTCAACGCGGAGCACGTCGCCCGCCTGAACCTTGTACTGCTTGCCGCCAGTCTTGAGGACCGCAAACATATGCGTCTTTCCTTTTTCAACCGCGTCCTTCGGCCCCCGTTCGGGTGTTTCGGCAAATGCCGCCTCGGACAGCGCGCCCGCGGTGCGGACGTATTACAAAAGCAATCCCGGCACAGAGAGTCCGAGCCGGGATTGCGGGCTTATGCGGTGGATTGGTGAGTCTGTCAACCGGTTTTCCCGCGGCCAAAGCGGCGCGGTCCAATACCAGCGCCTACGCGGCCTCAGATATCCTGTCCGGGCTTGAGCTCTGCCATGCGCCGGGCGAGCTCTTCAAACCGATTGGCGGTGATTTCATACTGCACCGCATTCAGCAGCTCGTACACCTGTTGCATTGGTTCCTGCTCCAGCGCCACGACATACCGTTCGAGCTCCGCATCATCGAACCCCTGATACGTATAAGCAGAGGCCGCCATGCCGGCGATTTGCAGGTTCAGCCGCAGCGTGCCCTCCTGCTCTTTCAGCAAGGCACGCAGGTCCTCAGCGTCGAGCCCCAGATCAATTACCCCGGCCGCCGCCGCGGCCATCAGGAAACGGAATTGGATCTGTTGCAGTGCCTGGACGCCCGTATCCGCGCTATCGATGGCACTGCCCATCCGCTGAAACAGCGCCACCCTCTCACTGCCGGATTTTACCAGATCAGCGATAATACGGCTGCCGGCCTCCTGCTTGACCGTCTCATCGGCAATCATGTGGGCGGCGTTCTCCGCCTGCACCAGCCGCTGCCCCAGGTCACTGGCGTAAAAGCCTGCGGCATGGTCCAGCGCTGCATCATCCAGCGTTTCGACAAGGATCTCCTCCGCCATGCCGCGCATCAGGGTCGTGTCGAAAACCTCCTCGGACATGCGGCGCCAGTTGGTGCCAAAGGCGCCGGCATCCAGCCCCAGCATTTCCGGCGCGGAGGCGGCCGACAGGGCAATGCTGTCCAGCGCCACGTCAAATCCAGTGACGTTCAGAAAAGCCGCCACCCGCTGCCGGTCCGCAGCCCCCACCGGATTGGCCAAAAGGCTGAGCAGAGTCAGAAGCCCGGCAAGCATCAGGCGGGGTGCGGCGGAAAAGTGCAGGATCCTCGACATACAGGGAACTTAGGCAAAAACCTGTGGCAGGCAAAGGGAATCCCGGCTTTTTTTGTCAAAGCGCAATTTCTGTCTTGCACGCTGTCGGAATCAACATTAAACCGCCCCTCACCCCCCGCGGAGAGGTGCCGGAGTGGTCGAACGGGGCGGTCTCGAAAACCGTTGTGGGTGCAAGCCCACCCAGGGTTCGAATCCCTGTCTCTCCGCCACTATTCCCCTAAATTCACTGCATAAAGAACAATTTGCCGGGTATAGTGTGCTTGCGTCATGGCTCCGTCGCGCCAATAGCAAGCACCATACAATGATGCTTACCTGCGTTCCGACAGCGCCGACCATGCTCCCCCCCTTGAATGACACCTATGTCACCTTTCGGGTTCACCGCGCGAGTGGCGAGACCTGGGGCACGGAGAGACATGAGCGAGTAAACTCAGTGCCCGTAGACGCGAGCATGTGAGAACCCCGCCGCGCGGTGTCCTCCCAGCTTGGCCCCGTGTACTTTCGACCTACGAGGCGAGCAATTGTGGACCTGGGCGAATGGTTGCAACCGTTCCACCTCGCTACCACACGGATAGCCGCAGCCGCTGTGCCCTCTTGCAGATACGAACGCTTTCGGCCCTTTGCGGATGAGGTGGATGGCTCCTCCTCCACCGGCATCGAACGTGCCAAAGTGCAGTAGACTTCGACTGCACCATCTGCGACGCAAAACAATCTGAAGCAGGGCATGATCTCGCCGCGCGGCTGGGACGGACACTGCTGAACAAATCCGGTGGTGGCAAAAAACAGCTCGGCCGCATCCCCAAGTAAGGGGGGATCGATATATCCGAGAACTGCTGATCGTCGGCATGGCGCGTGAGTTCAAGTCCGCCAAGCCATCCTACTGCATCGAGGTAATAGCGGAGGCCATATTGCCGCCGCCGATGGATGCGATGGTCTCCATGGCTCAGAACCGGGTGATGACGGTGGCGCCGACCGACTGGAATTTATCCATCTCCATCAGGGCCTGCGGGGCCTGCGCAAGGCTGATCTGCTGCCCCACCAGCCGCGCCGGATCGAGCTGCCCGCGCGCCACCATGTCCAGCATCGCGCCGTAGCGGTGTGCCTGCATCCCGTGCGAACCAAGCAGTTCGATCTCCTGCCCGACGATCTTCGGCATAGGGATCGCGGGGGCGGCGTGCTCACCCAGCATCAGCCCCACCTGCACGTGCTTGCCACGCGGCCGCAGGCAGAGGATCGAGTTGGTCATGGTCACGGGGTGCCCCAACCCGTCGAGCGAGACATGCGCACCGCCCTTGGTGATCTCATGAATGGCGGCGGGCACGTCGGCTTCCTTGCCGTCTATGACCGCCACGGCACCAAGTTCCTTCGCCATTGCCAGCTTCGCCGGGTCAAGGTCGACGCCGATCACGTTCGCCCCCGCAGCCGCCGCGATCATCACCGCCGAGAGGCCCACGCCGCCGCAGCCCTGCACCGCCACCCACTGGCCCGCGCTGACGCGGCCCTGGTCGATGACTGCCCGGAATGAGGTGGCAAAGCGGCAGCCGAGGCTGGCGGCGGTGGCAAAATCCATTATCTCGGGAAGTGCGACAAGATTCAGATCGGCCTGGTGGATCGGCACGTATTCGGCAAACGACCCCCAGTGGGTGAACCCGGGCTGTTCCTGATGCAGGCAGACCTGCTGGTTGCCGGAGTGACATTCCGAGCAGCTGCCGCAGCCGCAGATGAAGGGCACCGTGACCTTGTCGCCCTTTTTCCAGTTCTTCACGTCCTTGCCCACGGCTTCGACCACGCCCGCCAGCTCATGCCCTGGTACATGCGGCAACGCGATGTCGCTGTCATGCCCCATCCAGCCGTGCCAGTCGCTGCGGCAGACCCCGGTCGCGGCGACCTTGAGCACCACGCCATGCGGCTCGGGGGTCGGATCGTCGATGGTAACGAGCTTGGGGGCTTCCTGGAACTTCTCGAAAAGCACGGCTTTCATCGCAGGGCCTTTCAGCTTGGGGCGATTTGGTGGAAAGAATACCCGCGGCCGGTGAAACATCTTCGCCATTCTACTTCGCTTTGGCAATAATTGGGGCAGGACCACCCATTTACGGCCCGAAGCCAGAAGGAATCCTCCCCATGCCCGCGATTGACGGCGTCAATGCCGAGCTTCTGACCCTGCTGCAAGACGACGGTCGAATGACCAATGCGAAGCTCGCCGAACGTATCGGGATGAGCGAAACTCCCTGCTGGCGGAGGCTGAAACGGCTCGAGGAAAGCGGCATCATAGAAGGCTACCAGGCCAATCTGAATCGCCGGAAGCTGGGCCTCGGCGTCATGGCCTTCGTCCAGTTACGCTGTTCCGAGCACGACCAGGCGGCTACCGCTGAATTCCAGCGCATCGTAGAGACGACGCCGAATATCCTTGCCTGCCACAACACCACCGGAGCGGACGATTTCCTGCTGATCGTGGTGGCGCGGGACCTCGACGATTACAGCGCCTTCGTCGACAGCACGTTGCGACGGCTGCCCGGGGTTACCAGCATCCGCTCCAATCTGTCGCTGAAGGAAATGAAAGCGTCGAGCAAGTTGCCGGTAACGTCAGCAATCTTCAGTTGAGGCGCCTGCTGCGGCGTATGTCCACTCGCCGCTTATGGGGCTCATTGAACCAGCAAGCGGCGAAGCTCGCCGACCTCCCCGCCCCTCATGCAAGCCGTTATGGACCTACAGCGCATTCAGTGCAAGGCCACGTAGAATTCGCGCCGCCGATCATCACGCCCCTCCGATTGTAGGAGACCCTGCTTGCGTTGGGCCCCCTCCACATCCCCTCGGGACATGAGCGGAGACTACCTCAGCCCGTTGTCTCCATCCGAACGCACTCGGTCTCGCTGCCGCTGGAAAAGGGAGCGTAGGTGGTAACGCTCGGTCGTGACGACCGAACCGTGACCGATGTATTCCTGCACCTTGTAGATCGGCTAACCATCCCGGAACCGTTGGATCACGAACTTGTGGCGCAGGTCGCGGAGGCGCTTGCGAAGTCGACTTCCTGCCCATACCGCCAGACGAAGTTCGACGGATCCGTTTAGAATAGGCGGCGGGTTTGACGGCGCTGCGGCCGGCAACTCCGGAGTGGATCACAACCTCAAGTCTACTTGGCGAAGTCCAACATCTCATCGAATACTTCGTTGGCTCGGGGCTCCAATTCACGACGAAGCCGATCTTCGTCGTCTCTGCTTCCCCAGCGCACGAAGTAGTCGGGAGGCTGTTCTTTCCATCGTCGCAAGAGCTCGTCGAGGAAGCTCGTGCAGAACGCATCACGGTGGGCTTTGAGGGCTTCCTCCGGTATCTGTGCCCCTTTGAACGCGGGAGCCTCTCTTGGCTTCACAACGAATGTCTTATCGAAATCCGTTGTCACCATCTGCGGATAGCGGGTTGGTCGGGCTGACCAAGACCATCTTCTTGCGGTCATGATCGAGCTGATACGCCAGTAGGGACGATCCGGTTGCCGACCGATCGCTGCTCTGCTCAGACGCGCAGGCTGCCCCCCCTTGGCACTTCATCAGAACTGTGGCCGCCTCCAGCAACAGAAAGGCCGAGCAACATTGCCCGGCCTTTGGTTGTCGATCTTGCCTGGCTCAGGCGCGGCGGCGGCGTCCGGCGGCGCGGCCCCCCCGACCGCGGCCTTCGGTTCCGGCAGCCGCGGGCGCTTTGTTGTTCTTGATCCACTCGCCGCCGTGCGGGTCGTTGTTGGTCAACAGGTTGGCGGCGCGGATCGCTTCCATTTCGGAACCCGCACGCGGCTTGGTGGAGCCCATGCCAAACAGGGTCACGAAGGTTTCATCGTCGATACCGTCCGGCAGCACGATCCCGGCCGCCTCCACTGCCGCTTTCTTCTCGGCGATCTTCTTTTGCGTCACCGGCAGCGCCACCGGGTTCATGATGGCAGACGTCATGCCAGCCGCCATTGCCATCGGCAGGAAGGCATTGTTGATGCCGTGCCGGTTCGGCAGGCCAAAGGAGATGTTGGAGGCACCGCAGGTGGTGTTGACGCCCAATTCGTCCCTCAGACGGCGCACCAGCGCAAAAACCTGCTGACCGGCGGTCGCCATAGCGCCGATCGGCATCACCAGCGGGTCCACCACGATGTCATGGGCCGGGATACCGAAATCCGCGGCACGTTCGACGATTTTCTTGGCAACGGCAAAGCGCACGTCCGGGTCTTCGGAGATGCCGGTATCATCGTTCGAGATTGCCACCACCGGTACGTTGTATTTCTTGACCAGCGGCAGAACGATTTCCAGCCTCTCTTCCTCGCCGGTGACAGAGTTCAACAGCGGTCGCCCCTCGGCAGCAGCCAGACCGGCCTCCAGCGCGGCCGGCACAGAGGAGTCGATGCACAGGGGCACGTCGGTCAACCCCTGCACCAGCTGGATGATCTTGGTCATCAGCGGCGGCTCGGTTTCATTCGGGTTGGGGTTGGAGTTGTACACCACACCCGCATTGATATCGAGGATGTTGGCCCCGGCCAGCACCTGCGCCAGCGCGTCTTGCTCCACGGTCGAGAAGTCGCCCGCTTCCAGTTCCGCCGCCAATTTCTTGCGGCCGGTGGGGTTGATGCGCTCGCCAATGACGCAGAACGGCTCGTCAAAGCCCAGGACCGCGGTTTTGGTTTTTGATTCGACTATTGTACGGGTCATTGGTGATCCTCAGGAATTGACCGGCTTTGCCGAGGCACCGCCGTTGTTGATGGCCCAGGTGGCATTGGTCTTGATGCCGCCTAGCGGGAAGAAATGGACGTTGGTGATGTTAAAATCCGGGTTCGCCGCCTTGTGGGCAGCCAGTTCGGCAACAACGTCTGTCGGCTCATAGGGCAGCAACAGTTTCGACACATCCATCGCACGCTTCTGCAATACCTTCAGCGACGGGCCAACACCACAGGCAATGGCAAATTTGATCAGCGTCTGCAATTTGGCGGGGCCGGCGATGCCGATGTGGATCGGAATGTCTACTCCGGCTTCCTTGACAGCGTCGGCCCATTCGATGATCGGCTTGGCCTCAAAGGCGAACTGTGTAGCCAGGGCCATCTTGGCGTCGGTGCGTTCCGAGAATTTCTGTTTCCACAGAAGCGCTTCCGCGACATTCTTGGTGGATCCGTCGGGGTCGATGTCCTTGTTGCCTTCGGGGTGGCCCGCGACGTGCAGATTGGTGAAGCCCGCCTTGTCGAACAGCCCGGTCTCCAGCAGTTGCATCGAGCTGTGGAAATCGCCGTGCGGTTTGGCAACGCCGCCGGCCAGCAGCAACGCTTGCTTGACGTCCGCCTCGCCCTGATAGCGCGCGATCCAGTCGGCCAGAGTGGCCTGATCCTGGATGATACGGGCGGGAAAATGCGGCATCACCGGGAAGCCTTCGGCGTTCAGCCGCTCGGCGGTGGCAACCATTTCTTCGATCGGGGTGCCGTCGATATGGGCAATGTAGACGCGCGTGCCGGCGGGCAGCAGATCGCGAAAATCGTCAACCTTGGTGGCGGTACGCGGCATCACCTCGATGGAATAGCCTTGCAGGAAGGCCTCGACCGCGGGTGTTACGGGCTGGGCTGCCCCGGCGTCACGTTTCTTGAAGTTCAGCAAAGCCATCGCGGCCTCCCATAATGGTGTCAGGCTCATGCCCATCCGTCATTTGCGATCAGCATTTTCAGCCGGTCCTGATCGTAGTCCTGCTCCAGTCGGGAGGCTTCGGCCTCGGCAATCTCGGCCGGGTCGCCGTCAACCGAATAGGGTGCCGCCTTGCGCCATTCCGCCAGATAGGCGTCTGCGTCCTTGGCGTTCACCTTCATCGCGGCCCGGTCAATGGCCTGTTCAAAGCGTTCCTCCAGCTGCCGTTTGGCGCCGCGGCGGCCTTTGCCAACGATGACCTGCGCGGGAATATCACGCCAGTATACGATGGTGACGTCGGGCATGGCTGGGTTCCTCCTGAGCCTGGATAGACTTCGTTCTAGTGCGCGGACGCGCCGCAGGT
This sequence comes from Leisingera sp. SA32, assembly GCF_056033425.1. Classification (NCBI taxonomy): domain Bacteria; kingdom Pseudomonadati; phylum Pseudomonadota; class Alphaproteobacteria; order Rhodobacterales; family Roseobacteraceae; genus Leisingera; species Leisingera sp. SA32. The sequence continues at coordinate 117,389 of NZ_JBVYHB010000004.1, forward strand.
TGGTCGGTTTTCGACAACCCGATGGGATTGTGCGACGTTTTGCTGGCCCGGACACTAGCTTTGCGGTCAAATGAACGCCACCGGGGCAATGCGCCATAATATTCATGTGGATTATGAGGCGTGTGGCAGGCCGATGAAATTGCCGACGTCGGCGGAGAGGCGCTTGCGCCGCGGCGGCTGCGCACCTATTGTTACAGTTAACACGATAATCGGAGGGCGTGAATCATGGCGCCCAGGCGCTCGAAAGGTGCGGGCGCGTTTCCCCAGGCGGTCGAGACCCCTGCACCGGCCCGACCCGATCCAGACGCGCTTTATGCTGCGCTGGATCTGGGCACAAATAGCTGCCGCATGCTGATCGCCCAGCCCAAGGGCAGCGGTTTTCATGTGGTGGACAGTTTCTCCAAGTCGGTGCAATTGGGCGCCGGGCTGGAGCGGACCGGACGGTTGTCGCGGTCCTCAATGGCGCGCACCATCCAGGCGCTGCGGATCTGCCAGCAGAAACTGAAACGAAACCGGGTCAGACGGATGCGTCTGGTCGCTACCGAAGCCTGCCGCCGGGCCAAGAATGCGCGAGATTTCATTCGCCAGGTCAAGCGCGAAACCGGCCTGACGCTGGAAATCATCCAGCCCGAGGAAGAGGCGCGGCTGGCGGTGATTTCCTGCGCGCCTCTGGTCTCGACCCGCACCACGCAGCTGTTGGTGGTCGACATCGGCGGCGGCTCGACAGAATTGGTCTGGATCGACATCTCCTCCGTGCCGCGACGCGACCGTCCCTCCGCGATCATGCGGCTGCACCACGGGTTCAACCCGGCCGCCAGCCCATTTCCCACCGCAAAGGTGGTGGATTGGATCTCGGTGCCCTTGGGGGTCGCCACCCTGCGCGACCAGTTCATCGACGTCGAGGATGACGCCGCGCGATTTGCGCTGATGAGCTGGTTCTTCGAAGAAAACCTGGCCGATTTCGCCCCCTACAAGGATGAGCAAAAGCGCGCCGGCTTTCAGATCGTCGGCACATCGGGCACCGTCACCACCGTTGCCGCCTCTCACTTGGGGCTGAAACGCTATGACCGCACCAAGGTGGACGGGCTGCGGATGACCAGCGACCAGATCGACAAGGTGATCCGCAACTATCTGGAACTCGGCCCGCAGGGCCGCCGCCGGGATCCGCGCATTGGCGAGGACCGGCAGGCGCTGATCATGTCCGGGTCGGCCATTTTGCAGGCGCTCTTGCGCTGCTGGCCCACCGACCGGCTGTCGGTGGCGGATCGCGGTCTGCGCGAGGGGCTGCTTTATGCGCAGATGAGCGCCGACGGGGTTCTCGAAGACGGCCCCTTCTAAAGCGGGGCGAAATGCCCTATGTGACGATACTTGGATTTCTCAGGGTCCGGCAGCGCCCGGAAGAAGCAGCGACATGGCAAAGACACCAACTGGCAAGAACACCTCCGGCCGCGGTCAGCGCGATCTGAAGGTCAAGGTCAAGAGCGCCCGCGGGCGCAAGCTCAGCTCGACCCGTTGGTTGCAGCGGCAGCTGAACGATCCCTATGTCAAACGGGCGCAGGCCGAAGGCTATCGCGGCCGCGCCGCCTATAAGATCATGGAGCTGGACGACCGCTTCCGCTTTCTGGTCAATGGCGCCCGCGTCGTTGATCTGGGCTGCGCGCCGGGTGGCTGGGCGCAGGTCGCGGTCAAGCGTATCAATGCATTGGGCGAGAAACCTGGCAAGGCCGTCGGGCGCATCATCGGCGTCGACTTGCAAGAGGTTGAGCCGCTGGCAGGAGCTGAGTTCCACCAGCTGGATTTCATGGACGAAGGCGCTGACGACCAGGTCAAGGAATGGCTGGGCGGCAAGGCGGATGTGGTGATGTCGGATATGGCAGCGGCCAGTTCAGGCCACAAGCAAACCGACCATTTGCGCATCATTTCTCTGTGCGAGGCAGCCGCCTATTTTGCTTTTGACGTGCTGGAGGACGGAGGCACCTTTGTTGCCAAGGTTCTGGCCGGCGGCGCCGAAGGTGAGCTGCAAAAACTGCTGAAGCAGAAGTTCACCAAGGTGATGAACATGAAGCCGCCCTCCTCGCGCTCCGACAGCTCTGAGAAATTTGTGGTTGCCACCGGGTTCCGCGGCTAGGTCAGAACCGAAAGCGTCGCGGGCTGTCCAGCGACTGCATTGCCAGGGTCCGCCACAGCAGCGCCGCGTCGCCCTCGCCTTCTGCCAGCCGGGACACCCGCAGTGGCGCGCGTTTGCGCGCGCGGATCACGGCTTGGCGCAGTTTTTCGACCAGACGGATGCACTGCTGTGGGAATTGGGGATATGTCATGCGGGCGCCCTCTGGTCGTCTGTGTCGCTCCCGGTTTAAAAAGGCATTGGGGTTGAATCTGGGCCGAATTGTGGCCGTCGCGCCTTATTGTTGCAAAAATGGAAACGATAACGGCAATGCTCAGGGCTGCGCCCGATTGGCCTCGTCCGCAAGGTCGATCAGGGCGCCGTTGAATTCTGCGCCAATAATCAGAATCGCGGCGTTCAGATACAGGAAGATCATCGCCGCCATGGCGCCGGCCAGCCCGGCATAAGTCGCCGAATACTGCGCGAAGCTGCTGACATATATTGCAAATCCGCTGCCCGCAGCCAGCCACAACAGCAGCGTCAGCATCGCGCCCGGCAGGATCCGCTGCCAACGGTGTATCCGCCCCGGCAACAACAGATGGAACGACAGCACGGCGCCGACAGGCAGGGACAGCGCGAACAGGCCGCTCAGCCCGCTCTCCAGGCTTTTGGGCAGCGAGGCAAAGGGCACAAACTGGTCGAGGTGACGCATGTAAAGTGGGACCAGAAGTTCCACAGTCGCGGCCAGGATAATACCGGCGCCGCCCAGGATGACCAGAAAGATGCACAGGCCGCGCGCTTTCCAAAAGGGGCGAGTGTCGGTGTCATGATAGGCCTGCACCAGCGCGACGCGCACCGCGTCGACGCCGTTCGAGGCAAAGTAAAGCGCCAGCAACCCGCCCAGGGTGACCAGTTGGGTGTTTGACGTGCGCAGCACCGCCTCCAGTTCGGCGAGGATCGGCTCGGCCACCGGTTCCGGCCAGACACCGAACACCAGATCCGTCAGCTGGTTCATTTCCAGGCTTTGCGAGAACAGTCCAGCCAAAGTGCCTGCCAGTGCCACCGAAAACAGGACGAAGGGAAACAGCGCCAGCATCATGGACATGGCGATGTGGCTGCTCATCACCCAGCCGTTCTTCCGATTGAACCGGCGCAGGGCCATCAGGATGGCGGCGGGCCAGCGACGCAAGGGGGGCAGGATCATCATCGGTTCAAGCTTCCACAATCGCTGGAAAATTACCAGCCATTGACAAAGGCGACCCGCAGATTTCACATTTTGCACCTGGGACCTCTGGCGGTGGAAATGCGGCTAACGTCTCGGATGCACTCAAAAAGAATGGCAAGGAAACATGAATGTTCTTGGGACTCGTCACCATTGCGCTGGCTGCCATTTGGATCGTCGCCGCCTGCGTTGCGATGAGGGCCGCGCGTACGTCTCGCACCCCGCAGGGGGCGATTGGCTGGGTTGTGTTTCTGCTGACCGCCCCGCTCCTTGCCCTGCCCGCCTTTATGATCTTTGGCGATCACCGTTTCCGCAGTTACTGGCGCACCCGTCGCGCCGCCGAACGGGCCCTGCTGCCAAGGCGCACCAAAACCAGCGATCTGGCCGGGCCGCCGCTAACGCTGGCCATCAATCCAGCACCCTTTGAGGCGATCGCAGGCTTCAGGATTTGCAGCGGCAATGGCATGCGGCTTTTGCGCGATGGCCAGTCCACGTTCAAAAGCATATTCGAAGCCATTGACGAAGCTGAAGAATATATCCTGGTGCAGTATTACATCCTGCGCGCCGATGACGTGGGGCAGCAGCTGAAGGAGCGGCTGATCGCGGCCGCCGCGCGGGGGGTCCAGATATGGCTGATGGTTGACAAGATCGGCAGTCGGCAACTGCCACATGCCTATCTGCAAGGGCTGGAACAGGCTGGCATCCATCTGGTCGCGCCGGGTCGCTACCCCCGCCCCTGGACGCGGATGCGGGTCAACTTTCGCAACCACCGAAAGACAGTGATTGTCGACGGCCGCATCGGGTTTACCGGCGGCTACAATGTGGGGGACGAGTATCTGGGCCGCAGCCGCAGTCTCGGCCGGTGGCGGGACACGCATGTAAGGATGACAGGACCCGTGGTGCTGCAACTGCAATTGTCATATGCAGAAGACTGGCACTGGCAGACGCAGGAGCCGATCTTAGACCACCTGCAATGGCACCCTCACCCCGGCACAGAGGACCGACCGGCGTTGATCGCAGCAACCGGCCCCGGTCATGCCGTCGGCAACGGGTCGATGCTGTATTTCTCTGCCATCACGGCCGCGCAGGAACGGGTCTGGCTGGCGTCGCCCTATTTCGTTCCCGACCAGGAGGTCTGTGCAGCCTTGCAACACGCCAGCCTGCGCGGTGTCGACGTACGTATATTGCTGCCGAAAACGGTGGATCACTACCTGCCCTGGCTGGCGAGCTTTGCGTTCTTTGACGAGCTGCAAGCGGCGGGAGTGAAGATTTACAGCTACCAGGGTGGCTTCATGCACCAGAAGTGCTTTGTCATAGACAACACTTTGTGTGGCATTGGCACTTGCAACCTCGACAACCGGTCGTTCCGCTTGAACTTTGAGACGACCGCGCTGTTTTTTGATCCCGGCTCCGCTGCGGAGGTCGCCGACATGCTGCAACACGACTTTGACCAGGCCAGCGATCAACTGGAACCGCTGGGACAGCAAAAACCACTTGTGAGGTTGCTGGCGCCAGTGGCAAGACTATTTGCACCGGTACTTTAGTCGACAGGCCCAGAGTGTTGTTTTTCATCGAAAAACAACCTGCCCATTGCGGTCACGAGAAAGGCAGTGCTGACCCCGAAAGACAGCACCCCATTGACAGAGGCAAGCGCCGCGCAGATCCGCATCATGGGGTCAAGCACGACATCACCGTAGCCAACGGTGGTATAGGTCACCAGCATGAAATAGACCGCCGTGTTCCAGTCCGGCAGGGTACCGGTCTGATAGGTGGCAATCGACCAGATCCAGACCTGGGCGGTGTGGCTGGCCAGAATGGTAAAAATCGTGAACATCAGGACCAGCCCCAACTGCCACGCCCGAAAGGGTTTGGCCCACAGCAAGAGAAGCCGTTTCAATATAGCGCCGCACCAGACCAGCATGGCAATCTGGAGGATCAGGCATATGCTGAGAAAAACCGACCCCCACATCAGTTGTGTCCACAAGGTCATCGGGTTCGCCTGCCTTTTTCACCTGTCACTATGAGGCCAACCTAGAAACTTCCAAATCCCTGTGCAACGGTCCTGGCGCGACAATAGGCAGCTGCCCTGCATACTGGACACCCTCGCGGCAACCGTATTCAGTGCGAACAGAGGACGCGAACCGCTTCACCGGAGGCCTTAGGACCATGGTTTTGTCGATCCGAAACGTGACCAAGTCCTATCCGGGCCAAGGCGCGGACAGTGCCGTGCTGCGGGGGGTATCGCTGGATCTTGCCGCGGGGGACACGTTGGCGCTGACAGGCGACAGCGGGTCCGGAAAGAGCACACTGCTGCATCTGGCCGGCGCGCTTGATCTCTTTGACAGCGGCGAAATCGAGGTGGCGGGAACGGCGCTCTCCGGTCTGTCTGACACGCGCCGCGCCGCGTTGCGAAGAACCAGTGTCTCCCTTGTTTTTCAGCAGTTTAACTTGATACCCTCACTCGACGTAAAACAGAATGTGGCGCTGCATGCCCGGCTGGGAAACCGCTGGGATCCCTGTTGGGGCCAAGACGTTCTGTCGCGGTTGGGTCTGGAGGGACTGAAGAACCGCTATCCTGATCAGCTGTCCGGCGGCCAGCAACAGCGCGTTGCGATCGCTCGCGCGCTCGCCTTGCGACCGGCCTTGTTGCTGGCGGATGAACCCACCGGGAATCTGGATGAGGCCGCCAGCGCGGCGGTCATGGAGCTGATGCTGGAACTGGTGCGTGACAGTGGCGCGGCGCTGTTTCTTGTCACCCATTCGACAACTATCGCCGCGATGCTGGACCGGCGGCTCCATCTGCAACACGGCCTCGTCCAATGATCCGGGCGGCCTTTTTGGGGTTGCTTTCGCACTGGTGGCGGCATCCCCTGCAATTGACGACCCTCATCGTCGGCCTGGCGCTGGCCACCGGGCTTTGGTCGGCTGTTCAGGCGATCAACGCCGAGGCGCGCGCGAGCTATCAACAGGCGCAGGACCAAGTCTCACAAGGCACCGGAACGCGCCTCACCGTTGTGGACGGTGACATATCGCTTGCACAATATACTCGCCTGCGCAGGGCGGGATGGAAGGTGACACCGGTTCAGACCGGAACTCTGAACTTTGGCGGCCAGAACTTTGATATTATAGGGGTGAATCTTCTTGATCACCCGCTTTCGGTGGCACTCGGTTCCGCAAATGGCGCACCCCAGATCGACGCCTTGCGCCCGCCCGGCCGGTTCTTTGCGCATCCCGAAACAGCGGACGCGCTGACCGCACAGCAGCAGCACATTCCAGTGAGCCCCGTGGCGGATCTGCCACCAGATCAGGTGGTTGCCGACATCAGTTTGACCAGCCGCCTACTCAAGCAACCACAACAGATCAGCTATCTTTTGTTGCTTCCCGACCAGCGACCGGGGCTGGAGCCTCTGGCCCGCCTGGCGTCTGATCTCAGGCTCGACACGCCGCGCGGCGTCGGCGATACCGCGCGGCTTACAGAGAGTTTTCACCTTAACCTCACCGCGTTCGGGCTGTTGTCCTTCACGGTGGGTCTGTTCATCGTCCAGGGCGGCATAGCGCTCAGCCTCGAACAGCGTCGCGCCACGATCCGCACCCTGCGCGGACTGGGCGTGCCGCTGCGGCTGCTCGTTGCGCTGGTGGCCTGCGAGCTAACGGTGATCGCACTTTTTTCTGCCGCGCTGGGTCTCGCGGGGGGCTACCTGGTGGCGGCCCTGCTCATGCCGGATGTCAGCGCCACCCTGTCGGGGCTTTACGGCGCCGGGATCGACGGCGGGCTGACACTGCGCCCGTCGTGGATCCTATCAGGCGTGGCCATGGCATTGGCCGGCACATTCTTGGCTGGCGCACAGGCGTTGATTGACCTGTGGCGCATGCCTTTGCTCTCGTCTCCGGCCTCCCACTCTCGCGGCCAGCGTATCCGGCGTTCCTTTCGGCTGATGGCCGGCAGTGGTGTGTTTCTCATCGGTGTCGGAATGATGATATTGCCATTGTTTGATAGTCTTCTGGCTGGGTTTGCATTCCTCAGCGCAATCATGCTGGGGGCGGCCTTGCTGCTTCCGCAGGCTGTCTCTGCGATGTTGGGGCTGGCAACACGTCAATCACGCGGTGCTTTTGCAGGCTGGCTGTGGGCCGACACCCGTGCGCAGCTGCCCGGAATGTCACTGGCGTTAATGGCGCTGTTTCTAGCATTGGCGGCAAATATCGGCGTATCTACAATGGTTTCCAGCTTTCGCCTCACCTTTGTCGGCTGGCTGGACCAGCGGCTGGCATCCGAACTCTACGTGACCGTGCGAACCGATGCGGAAGGCGCGGATCTCCAGCGGTGGCTCGATCAACGCGGGATTACCGCCTTGCCCGTCCGCCGCGCGGATTTGCGGTTTTCCGGGCTGCCGCTGCGGGTCTACGGGGTGGTGGACGATGCAACCTATCGGGACCACTGGCCGCTGATCGAGACCACCCCCGGAGCCTGGGACCAGTTGGCGCGCGGCGGCGCTGCCATGATCAACGAACAGATGGCGCGGCGGCACGGCTTGCGCCCCGGAATGCCACTGACCCTTCACCCAGGTTGGCAGGTTGAGATTGTCGGTATCTATTCGGACTTCGGCAACCCAAATGCCCAGGCAATGGTCTCACTGTCGGCATTGCTGGCCCAGATACCCGAGATCCCGAACCGTCAGTTTGGGCTGCGCCTGACACCGCAGGAGCTGCCCGAGATCGCGCGGGCCATCAGGCAAACCTTTGACCTGCCGCCAAACGGCATAACGGACCAACAGACCATCAAGGCGCGCTCTCTGGCGGTATTCGAGCGGACGTTTGTTATTACAGGTGCCTTGAACGTGCTCACCCTTGGCGTTGCGGGATTTGCCATGTTCAGCAGCCTGCTGACATTGTGGAACCAGCGTCTGCCGCAACTGGCCCCGGTTTGGGCCATGGGTCTGACACGGCGGCAGTTGGCTGCCACCGAATTGCTGCGCAGCCTGCTTCTGGCGGCGTTGACGGCAATACTGGCGCTGCCACTAGGGCTGGTTCTGGCCTGGGCGTTGCTGGCGGTAATCAACGTCGCAGCCTTTGGCTGGAAGCTGCCGATGCACCTGTTTCCAGCTGATTGGGGAAGACTGTTCCTGCTGGCGATGCTGGCCGCTGCGCTGGCCGCTGCCCTGCCCGCCTGGCGGCTGAGTCGGCTGGATCCCGCGGAACTTCTGAAAGTGTTTGCCAATGAACGTTAGTCGCTTATGTGCCGCTGTGCTCTGCCTTCTGGCCACCGCGCCGATCACTCTGGCACAAGGGTTCGCGGGCCTTGGCAGCCGCGCTGAAGAATTTGCCGTACCACGGCCAGACCACACGCTCAGGTTTCCGGCGGACCATGGGGCACATCCGGATTTTCGTATCGAATGGTGGTATTTAACCGCCAATCTTCAGGATGCAGACGGCACCCCCTACGGCATTCAATGGACCTTGTTCCGCACCGCCCTGGCACCGGGTGAGGCCGCTGGATGGCAGAGCCCACAGATCTGGTTGGGCCATGCCGCTGTCACATCCCGCGACCAGCATCTGTTTTCCGAGCGGGTCGCCCGCGGGGGCATCGGCCAGGCGAGGGTAAGGACACAGCCCTTTGCCGCCTGGATCGACGATTGGCAGATGGCAGCAACTTCCAAAGGAATCGAAAACCTCAGCCTTGCGGCGCAAACATCTGATTTCTCTTATGATCTGGAACTGATGGCGGAAGGCCCACTGGTGCTACACGGCGACCGGGGCTATTCGGTGAAATCGGCCAGCGGACAGGCGAGCTATTACTATTCGCAACCGCACTACCGGGTCAGCGGCACCCTTGCCCTGCCCGGTGGCACGGTGCAGGTCACTGGCCAAGGCTGGCTCGACCGGGAATGGTCCAGCCAGCCGCTGGCCGAAGATCAGCGCGGTTGGGATTGGTTTTCGCTCAACTTTGACAGCGGCGACAGGTTGATGGGATTCGTGCTGCGCGGTGACAGTGGGGACTACACCTCAGGCACCTGGATATCGGCCAATGGAAGCGCCACCGCCCTGGCGCCCGGCGCTTTTCAGGCGGTGCCGCTGGCCTCCACGCGCGTCGCCGGGCGCACTGTCCCCATACGCTGGCAGCTGACCCTTGAGGAACATGAGCTTTCTGTGGAGGTTCAAGCGCTTAATCCGCACAGTTGGATGGGCACCAGCTTCCCTTATTGGGAGGGGCCGGTCTCCGTCAGCGGCAGCCATAGCGGCCAGGGCTACCTTGAGATGACCGGTTATGAATAAGGGCGCCCGAAGGCGCCCCTGTTCGTTTCATCTGCCACGGCTTCAACGCACCACAAAAACCGAGCAATCCGAATGCCGGACCACACGCGCGGCGTTGGGACCCAATAGGTAATCCTTCAGGTCCGGTTTATGCGCGCCAATCACGATCAGGCCGCTGTCGGCCTTTTCGGCCACGTGCAGGATTTCCTGATAGGCGGTGCCGGTCGCCACCAGATGGCGGACCTTGGCGTTGCGCTCAGCCCCCAAGACCTTGTCGCACAGCTCACTCAGCCGACGGGTGGTGTCCTTGACGGCATTTTCATGGTGGTGCTCCTCAAAGAAGCCCGACACCCAACTTTCGCCGAAGTCCGGCAGCACGTTGAGAACATCGAGCTCGACGCCCTCCATCTCAGCCAGCCGCGCGGCCTGGGTCAGGACTTTTTCGTCCGTCCCCAGATCGCTCAGCTCCAAGGCGCACAGAACGGGTTTGTTCATGCCGGCACTCCTTCCTGTTCGCGGCCACGACCACGCTGCAGCAGCGCGACCAGCGCGATCAGCAGCAGGGCCGGAATGAAGATCAGCTCCTTTGGCAGCTGGCTGGCCGGGGCCTGGATCGTCTGAATCTGCACCGGTTCATCGGCATAGAAATCAAAGCTCTCCAAACTAGGCGCGGCCGGGGTGCCAAACATCGGCTCATCCAGCTTCATATTGCCGTCTTCCTCCAGCAGCAGCAGACCATAGGCGTCCAGCACCTGCTGGCCGTCATTGCCATCGGCCGTCAGCTGCAGGGTGGTGGTCTTGGTTTCGCCAGTGTCGAAATCCGGGCCCTCCACCGTGATACGAAACTCTGCCCCAGCCTCTGCCGCATCCAGTGCCTGCACCAACTGCGTCGGCGGCACGTTGGCATAGGGAGGCATCGCCCGGTCCATGAAGAAATCCGGCCGGAACAGCGCAAAGGCCGCAAAGATCAGCAGGATGCTTTCATAGATCCGGTTGCGGCTGACGAAGTAGCCCATGGTGCCGGCGGTGAAGACCAGGATCGCAATCGTTGCGGATATGGCCACCAGGATCCCCTGAACCCAGCCCACATCGATCAGCAGCAGGTCGGTGTTAAAGATAAACACAAACGGCAGTGCCACGGTGCGCAAGGAGTAGAAGAAGGCGGTGAAGCCGGTGCGGATCGCATCGCCGCCCGACACGGCTGCGGCGGCAAAACTGGCGAGCCCCACCGGCGGTGTCACATCAGCCATTATGCCGAAGTAGAACACGAACAGGTGTACCGCGATCAGCGGCACGATCAGCCCGGACTGCGCGCCCAGTTCCACCACCACACCCGCCATCAGCGAGCTGACGACAATGTAGTTGGCGGTGGTCGGCAGCCCCATCCCCAACACCAGCGACAGAATGCCCACCATCACCAGCATCAGGATCAGATTGCCGCCCGAGACGAACTCCACCAGTTCCGACATCACTTGCCCGACGCCGGTCAGCGTCACGGTGCCCACGATGACGCCTGCGGTGGCTGTGGCCAGCGCGATGCCGATCATGTTGCGCGCCCCGTCGATCAGCCCGTTCCACAGGTCATGGACGCCTTCCATGAAGGCATTTGCCATGTTGCTCTGGCCACGGAACACAGCTTTGAGCGGCTTTTGCGTCAGCAGGATCACGAACAGCAGCGCGGTTGCCCAGAACGCAGACAGCCCCGGAGATTTCTGTTCGATCATCAGGAAATAGACCAGCACGATGATCGGCAGAAGGTAATGCAGACCCGCCTTGTAGATTTCTGCCACGACGGGCAGTTCGACCTCCTCGGAGTTCGGGTCATCTGGCACCAAGTCATCAACGCCCGCAGCCAGCCACAGCAGGCCCATATAGGCCAGCAACAGCAGTGCCGAGAGGGTCAGACCGGACGCGCCAGGCATCGCAGCGACAATCCACTGGACCGGGAATTGAACGCCATAGCAAAGCCCTGCAAAGCCAGCAAAGAACAACGCCATGCCGCCAATCGTGCGCCCCATGGACACCACCCGGTTGCCCAGCGTCGGCATATTCCGCTTCACCGCTTCCAGATGCACGATATAGACCAGTGCGATATAGGAAATCGCGGCCGGCAGGAAGGCATGGGTGATCACCTCGACATAAGAGATGCCGACATATTCCACCATCAGGAAGGCAGCAGCACCCATCACCGGCGGCATGATCTGCCCATTGACCGAGGACGCAACCTCGACTGAGCCGGCCTGTTCCGAGGTGAAGCCCACCCGCTTCATCAGCGGAATGGTGAACGTGCCGGTGGTGACCACATTGGCAATCGACGAGCCGGAGATCAGGCCGGTTGCGGCAGAGCCGACAACGGCGGCCTTGGCCGGGCCACCGCGCAGGTGGCCAAGCGCGCCAAACGCCATCTTGATGAAATAGTTGCCTGCACCCGCCTTATCCAGCAGCGCGCCGAACAGAACGAACAGGAACACGAACTTGGTCGAGACCCCCAGCGCAATGCCAAACACGCCCTCGGAAGTGATCCACATATGGCTCATCGCCTTCTTCAGGCTGGCGCCCTTCCAGCGGATGACCTCGGGCACCCATTCGGAGGAGCCAAAGAACACATAGGCCAAAAAGATCGTGGCAATGATCGCCATTGCCGGCCCCAGCGCGCGACGCGCGGCTTCAAACAGCAGGATCAGCCCGGCCAGGGCAAACCACTTGTCCATGTCGTCGGCAAGCCCGCCGGAATCAACGATTTTTTCATAGAATATATAGCCATAGAGCGCGATGGTGGCACCTGCGATGGCAAAGATCCAATCCTGGATCGGAATGTGCCCGCGTGGGCTGGACTTGAAGGCGGGATAGGCGGCGTAAGCCAGGAATATGGCAAAGGCCAAATGGATTTGCCGGGAATTGTTCACCACGCTGCCCGGCAGCAGCAGATTGGAAACCGGTGAGGCGAGAACGACTTGGAAAACCGACCAGATGACCGCGACGATGGCGAGGAACAGGCCGACAGTCCCAGCGGGATTGCGGGCACCTGCGTCAGAGGACGCGACCAGTTCCTGGAGCTCTTCTTCGCTGAGCGGTCGATTTCCCTGAGCATCGGATGTCATGGATAATCTCCCTTTGGGCCGCCGCCCTTGGCGTGGCCTCTATTTCCCCGCTGGGGGCAAAAAACGGGGCGCAGAGACGCCCCGTTCCGTTGCTGGCTGGATTTACTCGATCCAGCCTTTTTCCTTGTAGTATTTGGCCGCGCCAGGATGCAGCGGAGCCGACAGACCATCCTTGATCATTTCTTCCGGCTTCAGGTTGGCGAAGGCCGGGTGCAGTTTCTGGAACGCCTCGAAGTTTTCGAACACCGAGCTGACAACCGCATAAACAGCGTCGTCGGAGACGTCAGCAGAAGTCACAAAAGTCGCGCCCACACCAAAGGTCGTGGTGTCATTGTCGGTGCCACGGTACATGCCGCCGGGAATGGTGGCAGTCCGATAGAACGAGTTGTCGGACACCAGCTTTTCGACCGCCTCGCCGTCCACTGTCACCAGCACCGAGTCACAGGCAGTGGTGGCTTCCTGGATGGAGCCCGACGGGTGTCCGACGGTGTAGATCATCGCGTCGATCTGGTTGTCGCACAGGGCTGCGGACTGTTCCGCTGCCTTCAGCTCGGTTGCCAGGGCGAAATCTTCCATGCCCCAGCCCTTGGCTTCCATCAACACTTCCATGGTGCCGCGCTGGCCAGAGCCAGGGTTGCCGATGTTCACGCGCTTGCCTTTGAGATCGTCAAAGGTGGTGATGCCGGCATCGGCACGGGCAACAACGGTAAAGGGTTCGGGGTGAACGGAGAACACCGCACGCAGACCTTCAAAGGCGCCCTGTTCCTCGAACTTGGAGCTGCCGTTGTAGGCGTGGTACTGCCAGTCGGACTGGGCCACGCCGAACTGCAGCTCACCTTCGCGGATTGTGTTGATGTTGTAGACCGAACCACCAGTAGATTCGACCGCACATTTAAAGCCGTGTTCCTTGCGGCCCTTGTTCACCAGACGGCAGATGGCACCGCCGGTGGGGTAATAAACACCGGTCACGCCGCCGGTGCCGATGGTGATGTATTCCTGCGCAGATGCGGCCGGCGCCATGAAGGCGGCGGTCACCAAGGCACCGATGGTCAGCTTGGTGTGTTTCATGATCAAGTCTCTCCCACTTGTCTTATGATTGGCGGCCCTGCACAGACGTCGCCGGGGGCTATGCCATCCGGGACGGGATCCGCAAAACAGGATCCGACAGGCAGGGCGCGTGCAGATCGAACTGCACGTGCAAAAGGTTTCACTGCCACCTGTCCAAGTCAAGGGTGCTATCTATTGACGCACCCCTTACTTTTGTTTTTTTCCCCGGTTTGACGCGACTTAGGGAACTTTCCCCCTATTTCGGCCGCGCCGCTGCTCGGTCGACACGAAACGGTTTCCATTGCAAGAGCAAATCGTAGATTTGCGATTCTGCCCGCGGCCAGGAAAGCCGCCCCTGTGCGCGTGCACGCAAACCTTTGCGAACTGCCTTTTGGGGAAATTTATGCACCTGTGCAAAACCGGGTGGTGACAATGGGCGCAAAACTCTCCTATAAGATGTGCAAAAATGACCCCGGCGCTTTGGTCCAAGGGGCGCGAAAAAAGGGAAGCGGGCTGACATGCGGTTGAGCCAGGTTATCGGAAACAATCCGTCATTGGCGGGGTTTTGGGCGTTGGAACGCTGTGTGTCGGCTGAGGCGCGCAGGCTGCCCGCCGATTTCTGCGCGCCGCTGACGTGCGATGTGGAGCCGGAGTTTCGCTGCACCCCACGCAAGTGGGAGCTGATCCTCGCCGCCGCGCATGACCGCGGCCTGCGGGCGCGTCAAAACTGATCCAACGCAGTCTTTCGCACTGGTCATGGATCTGGGCAGCATGTCCCGCCCGAGCTTGGCGCGCCGGGTAAAATGGAAACGCTGTGGCCTCGGATATTTGCGCGTGATGCCATAAAGAATTCGACATTCCAAATCGCGTTTTCGGCAGCATGTCGGTCAGCACTGTCATGACAATCAGAGTGTATAATTCAAGGCAAGGTCCGCGCCGCTTCACCCTTGCTATGGTTCCAAATCGGAGCTTGGGATTGAGCTCGCGGCTGCCCCCTTGCGGCAAGCACCTTGGGGGTGCGGGCAGAAATCGGCGTGGATTGCAGCGCGGGGAAGCCTGCCCCTTGATCGCGGTGGCAATTTCGGAAAGAACCCCAACACCAAGGCCCGTTGCGGGCCGCAACGAGGAAGGACCTCTGCGATGAAAGTGAACGGCACCCCTTACCGCTCCTTGTGGTGGAACCCGCAGCGGGACGTGCTGGAGATCATCGACCAGCGCTGGCTGCCGCATGACTTTCGCATCCAGCCGGTTGAGACCCTGCAGGCGTTCGCGGATGCCATCGTTGAGATGCGGGTTCGCGGCGCACCGTTGATCGGTGCCACAGCAGCCTACGGAATGGCCCTGGCCATGCGACAGGATCCGTCGGATTCAAACATGGACCACGCCTGGACATTCCTGAACGAAACTCGCCCCACCGCGATCAACCTGCGCTGGGCGCTGGATCGGTGTCGTGCCCACCTGCGGCCGCTGTCGCCCGGCCTGCGTGCGGACGCAGCGCTGGCGCTGGCCCATGCCATCGCCGACGAGGACGTTGAAATCAATCGTCGCATTGGTCAGCACGGGCTGGAGCTGATCCGCCAGATCGCTGCGCAGAAGCCTGACGGCGAGCCGGTGCGCCTGCTCACCCACTGCAATGCCGGCTGGATTGCCACCGTGGACTGGGGCACCGCCACCAGTCCGATGTATCAGGCCCATGATGCGGGCATTCCAATTCACGTTTGGGTCGACGAAACCCGCCCCCGAAACCAGGGCGCGCTGACCGCCTGGGAGCTGGGAAGTCATGGCATCAGCCATAGCTACATCACCGACAACGCCGGCGGCCACCTGATGCAGCACGGTCAGGTCGACCTGGTCATCACCGGCACCGACCGCACCACACGTCAGGGCGATGTCTGCAACAAGATCGGCACCTACCTCAAGGCGCTGGCCGCCCGCGACAATGGCGTGCCCTTTTATGTCGCCCTGCCCTCACCCACCATCGACTGGACCGTGTGCGACGGCGTTGCCGAAATCCCGATCGAGGAACGCAGCGCGCAGGAAATCACCCATGTGCAAGGCAAGACCGACAACGGCAAAATCAGTGTTGTGCAAGTCACCCCCGACGGCTCTCCCGCCGGGAATCCGGCTTTTGACGTAACCCCCAACAGGCTGGTGAGCGGACTGATCACCGAACGCGGCATCTGCGAAGCCTCGGAAGACGGGCTGGCGGGCTTGTTCCCGGATCTGGCCCACAGCGCGTCCGAACGAACGGAGGACGGGCAATGAAACCGCCCTACCAAGACAGCTCCACGCTGCGGCAGGCGGTTATCGATGCCTGTCTGCAAATGAACGCAGAGGGCATCAACCAAGGCAGCTCCGGCAATATCTCGGTGCGGGCGGGGGATCAGATGCTGATCACGCCCTCGGGCGTGGCCTACGAGCAGATGAAACCGGACATGTTGGTGCAGATACCGCTGGATGGCAGCGCGCCACCCGCAGGGCAAAGGAAGCCGTCGACCGAATGGCCATTCCACCTGGCGATCCTGCAGGCCAAACCAGCGGTCAACGCCGTGGTCCACGCCCACCCGGTGCATTGCAGCGCGCTGGCCATGAATCGACAAAGCATTCCCGCCTGCCATTACATGATCGCGGCCTTTGGCGGCTCTGATGTGCCCGTGGCCGATTATGCGCTGTTCGGCAGTCGCCAGCTGTCGGACAATATCCTTGCAGCCTTGCAGGAGCGCTCTGCGTGTCTGATGGCCAACCACGGCGCTGTCTGCACCGGCGAAAGCCTGCCGCGCGCCCTGTGGCGGATGGTGGAACTGGAGACCTTGGCAAAGGGTTACGCGACCAGCTTGATGTTGGGAAAGCCGCACATTCTGAGCCAGGACGACATGGATGACGTGATCGCGGCCTTCGCCGACTACGGTCTGAAGGACAGCCGCTAAGCTTGCAGGATTGCAGGGGTGACACCCAAAGCGATCGCCCCGCGGGCAACCGTCTCAGCTTTGCAATAATGCAGCAATGTGGTGCCCAAGGTGGGACTCGAACCCACACGATGTCGCCATCGGGGGATTTTGAATCCCCTGCGTCTACCATTCCGCCACTTGGGCCACGCCCTGTTCCTAGCCAAGGCCGAGGCCGAGGTCCAGAGGCAAAACACCGTCTCGATAGCGAAAATTCTATCACGAACTTTTCACCTTAAGCAAAGGTTGACGGAATGGAGCCCGCGTGCCACCCCCTCTGTGCAAACAGGTTGAGAACGCAGGGCAAACGAGATGCTGAAACCGCTGTACGACCGCACCATGGCCCTGGCCGATCACCCAAAGGCGTTGTGGTGGCTCGCGGCAGTGGCCTTTGTCGAAAGCTCCGTCTTCCCGATCCCGCCCGACGTGTTGATGATTCCGATGATCCTCGCCCGGCCCTCGCGCGCCTGGCTTGTGGCGCTGGTGGCGCTGGTGGCCTCGGTCGCCGGCGGGATGCTCGGATATGTGATCGGCGCTCTCTTTTACGACAGCATCGGCCAGCCGGTGCTGGAGGCCATGGGCAAGGGCGCCGCGATGGAAGACTTCAACAGCCATTTCAACGACTTTGGCTTTTGGGCGGTGCTGGCCGCCGGCATCACGCCATTCCCCTACAAAGTGATCACCATCATGTCGGGCTGGACCGGGATGCCTATCGGCACGTTCATTGCCACCTCTATCCTCGCGCGATCCTTACGGTTTTTCCTGGTCGCCGGGCTGCTTTGGCAGTTCGGCGCGCCGATCCGCAACTTCATCGAGCGGCGCCTGGGGCTGGTCTTTACCGTATTCGTGGCGCTCCTGTTCGGTGGTTTTCTGATGATAAGGTTTGTCTGACCATGCACCGTATTCTGATCACAATCGCCGCAGGCGGTTCCGCCGCAATGCTTCTTGGCGCCTTGAGGTTCCAGTACATCGGCCAGATGCCCCCCTGTGATCTGTGTTACTTGCAACGCTATCCTCATGCCGCGGCCGTCGCCATCGGTCTTGTGGCGCTGTTCATTTCCGGTTCGGCGCTGCCCTATCTCGGCGCTTTGGCGGCGCTGAGCACCGCCGTAATCGGAGTCTACCATAGCGGCGTTGAGCGCGATTGGTGGGAAGGCCCCAGCACCTGCACCTCCGGCCCAGTGGGAAACCTGTCTCCGGATCAGTTGATGGACCAAATCATGGCCGCTCCGCTGGTACGATGCGACGAGGTGCCCTGGCAGATGTTCAGCCTGTCGATGGCAAGCTGGAACGCCATTGCCTCGCTGGCACTGGCCTTGGTCTGGATCGCAGCGGCCAATCACGCACGCAAACAGCGTTAACCTGGCGGAAAGGTAAGCAGCAGCCGCCAGTAGACTGGCAGACAACGGTATTTCAGGTGTCCTTCTTGGTCGCGAGCAGCAGGTTGGTCTCACTGCTTACCACGCCTTCGAAGGTACGGATTTTGGCAAGCGCGGTATCCAGCGTCTCCAGCGTTTCTGTGCCCAGTTCCACTATAAGATCCCAGCGACCGTTGGTGGTGTGGATCGCCCGCACCTCCGGCAACCCCTGAAGCTGGCGGGTAATGCGGCTGGTGCCTCGGCCCTCGATGCCGATCAGCATCAGCCCACGCACCGGATCGCGCAACACGTCCTCTTTCATCACCACGGTGAACCCCAGGATGTCGCCCCGTGCCTGCAACCGCTCGATCCGCGCCCGAACCGTGGTGCGCGACAGGTTCAGCTCCAGCGCCAGATCCGACAGGGACGCCCGCGCATTGTGCCGCAGCGCAGAAACGAGCCTCTCATCCGTTTTGTCCATTTCAACCCTCAATTCGATCAACCACCTCTCAATATGAACAAAATGTTCGCTGGATTCCATCGCGTTTCGGAAGTGTTTTTAAGGGACAGCTGATTTTCTTGAAAGGCCCGAAGAGTGACAACGCAACATTGTATCCTAATTGGCGCCCCGGTGGACAGCGGCAAGCGCAGGACCGGCTGCCTGATGGGGCCGGACGCCTATCGCACGGCTGGGCTCAGCACCGCCCTGCAAGGCCTTGGACATACTGTGGAAGACCTTGGAAACCTCGCGCCGGATCCGTTCCCCGCGGATGACAGCGACGGCCTGCTGCACGCGCCGCATGAAACGATTGGCTGGACCTCCAAGCTGGCCCAGGTGGCCGAGGACGCGATGGACCGTGGTCTGCCGGTGTTTCTGGGGGGCGATCACTCGCTGGCGCTGGGCTCTGTCGTGGGGGTAGCCAACCACGCCGCGCGGCAAAACCGGCCGCAGTTCGTGCTGTGGCTGGATGCCCATACGGACTTCCACACGCCGCACACCACCGACAGCGGCAACCTGCATGGCACGCCAGTTGGATATTTCACTGGGCGCAAAGGCTTCGACGGTTTTCCTGACGTTCCCAACCCGGTGCCCCAAGACAACGTTTGCATGATTGGCTTGCGGTCTGTCGATGCTCAGGAACGGCTGGCCTTGCAAGGCAGCTCGATCCGAACCCACGATATGCGCGACATTGATGAAAACGGCATCGCAGGCCCATTAAACCGCTTTCTCGAGCACGTCGCCACTGCCAACGGCATGCTGCACGTTTCGTTGGATGTCGACTTCCTCGACCCATCCGTTGCGCCGGCCGTCGGCACCACCGTGCCGGGCGGCGCCACAGTCCGCGAGGCGCATCTGGTCTGTGAGATCCTGCATGACTCCGGTCTGATGACCTCGCTCGATCTGGTTGAGCTGAACCCCTTCCTCGATGAACGCGGTCGGACCGCGCATCTGATGGTGGAGCTTTGCGCCTCCGCTCTTGGCCGCCGGGTCTTCGACCGCCCGACCCGCAGCTACCAGTGATCTGAAAGGATAATGAAATGACCCAACCTTCGGACAAGGCGCTGGTGCCTTTTGTAAGCGTCGACAATATGATGCGGCTTATTCATCACGTCGGCATCGAGCAGGTGCTGCGTGATCTGGCAGACTATGTCGAGGATGATTTCAAACGCTGGGAGCTGTTCGACAAGACGCCCCGCGTCGCCAGCCATTCCGACGTCGGCGTGATCGAACTGATGCCCACCTCTGACGGAGAGGCCTATGGGTTCAAATACGTGAATGGTCACCCCAAAAACACTTCCGAAGGTTTGCAGACCGTCACCGCCTTTGGCCTGCTGGCGGATGTCTACACCGGCTACCCTGTGCTGCTGACCGAAATGACCATGCTCACGGCTCTGCGCACCGCTGCGACCTCAGCAATGGCGGCCAAGTATCTGGCGCCCAAAGGGTCCACCACGATGGCCATGATCGGCAATGGCGCCCAGTCGGAGTTCCAGACCCTGGCGATGAAGGCGATCATCGGGCTGAAATCCGTGCGCCTTTATGACAAGGACGCGGCGGCAACCGAGAAATGCGCGCGCAATCTCCAAGGGCTGGGGATCGAGGTGGTGACCTGCGAGACCCCTGAGGACGCAATTCAAGGCGCACAGATCCTGACGACCTGCACCGCAGACAAGCAATATGCCACCATCCTGACCGACAACATGGTCGGCAGCGGCGTGCATATTAACGCCATCGGCGGTGATTGCCCCGGCAAAACCGAACTTGCGGCGGGCATCCTGTCGCGCTCTGACGTTTTTGTGGAATACCCGCCGCAGACCCGTGTCGAGGGCGAGATCCAGCAGATGCCAGAGGACTTCGCAATCACCGAACTGTGGGAGGTCATCGCCGGCAAGAAACCGGGGCGCAACGGCGACCGTCAGATCACTTTGTTCGACAGCGTCGGCTTTGCAATCGAAGACTTCTCGGCGCTGCGTTACATCCGCGACCGCATCAAAGGGACCGATTACTTCATCGAGCTCGACATGCTGGCTGACCCCGATGACCCACGCGACCTGTTCGGCATGTTGCAGCGGGCCAAGAATTAACCGTCAGCTTCGCCCCGCAACTCTTTGCTGTAAAAAGAAATGGCCCCCACTGCTCGCAGTGGGGGCCAGTTGCACTGATCAGGTTCAATCGTTGACTGCCCGCGTGTTTTTTGCCTGGACCATCTCAGCGTTCAGAACCGGCGCACCGGTCCCGGATCAATATGGAAACCTGAGAAACAGGCTTCCCAGTTCCTCTGCGGCGATGGCGTTCAAATCCCGCGCCGCAGAGGTCATCACTTAGCTACATCCCGAGGTCCCACCGCAGGTGTTGCACTTCATGCAGGTGCCGTTGCGCACCAATGTGTAATTGCCGCATTCGCCGCAGGCCTCGCCCTCGTAGCCTTGCATTTTTGCCTTGGTTCGGGCGTCCATGCCGGTGCCGCCCGGCGTTGTCGACTCGGCCACTTCTGGCACCAGCGATTGCAGCGCCGAGACCGGGTCGATGCCGAGGGCCTGTGCGTCCGTCTGTCCGCCTTGCAGCACCACCAGTTCCTGCGGCAGGCGCTTGCGCAGATAGCCGGTGGAGGAAATCTGCTTCAGCACCTCCAGCGATCGGGTGGCCGCGTTTTCGCTCAGCTCGGTCAGGTTGGACACGCCTTCTTCCTCGCCACGCCCCAGATCATCAAATGTGGCCCCTTCCGGCTTCACATGCGCCAGATCGGTGCGGTCCAGATACGACACCGCCAACTCGCGGAACACGTAGTCGAGGATCGATGTGGCGTTCTTGATCGAGTCATTGCCCTGCACCATGCCAGCGGGCTCGAACTTGGTGAAGGTGAAGGCATCGACGAACTCCTCCAGCGGCACACCGTATTGCAGACCGACCGATACCGCGATGGCGAAATTGTTCATCATGGCGCGGAAACCCGCA
The DNA here is from genome assembly GCF_056033425.1 of Leisingera sp. SA32. NCBI lineage: Bacteria > Pseudomonadati > Pseudomonadota > Alphaproteobacteria > Rhodobacterales > Roseobacteraceae > Leisingera > Leisingera sp. SA32. Next base: position 138,872 of record NZ_JBVYHB010000004.1, read on the forward strand.
CCTTCCTTGTGCATGTCGATGAAAATCTCGCCAAGATTGCCATCCTCGTACTCGCCAGTCCGCAGATACACCTTGTGGCCGCCGACCACGGCTTTCTGCGTATAGCCCTTCCGCCGATGCGGCATCTTGGTGCGGTGAGACTTCAGCACCTCCTTGATGACCACCTTCTCGACGATCTTTTCGGCCAGTACCGCAGCTTTTTCCTGCGGCGCGCCGCTCTCCAGCACCTCCGCCGCGTCATCGTCATCCTCGACCAGCGCGGCCGCCAGCGGCTGGCTCAGCTTGGAGCCGTCGCGATACAGCGCGTTCGCCTTGATCCCGAGGCTCCAGCTCAGCTCATAGGCTTTCTGGCAGTCCTCGATGGTGGCCGAGTTCGGCATGTTGATGGTCTTGGAAATCGCGCCCGAGATGAAGCTCTGCGCCGCTGCCATCATGTAGATATGGCTGTCAACACTCAGGAAACGCTTGCCTTTCTTGCCGCACGGATTCGCGCAGTCAAAGATTGCGTAATGCTCTTCCTTCAGGTGCGGTGCGCCTTCCAGGGTCATGGTGCCGCATACGTGGTCGTTGGCCGCGTCAATGTCCGCCTTGCTGAAGCCCAGGTGGCGCAGCAGGTCAAAGGTCGGATCGTTCAGCTTGGGCGCGGGGATGCCCAGAACACCGGTGCAGAAATCCTCGCCCAGGGTCCACTGGTTGAACACAAAGCGGATGTCAAAGGCCGATTCCAGCGCCGCATCGACCTTGGCCAGCTCATTGGGGCCAAACCCATGGCCGGCCAGAGACGTGTGATTGATACCCGGCGCATTGCCGATGGAGCCGTGCCCAACCGCGTAGGACACGATTTCCTGGATTTGGGCAGAGCTGTAACCCAGCCCTTCCAGCGCCGAAGGCACGGAGCGGTTGATGATCTTGAAATACCCGCCGCCTGCGAGCTTCTTGAACTTGACCAGCGCAAAATCAGGCTCGATGCCGGTGGTGTCGCAGTCCATCACGAGGCCGATGGTGCCGGTTGGTGCGATGACGGTGGTCTGGGCATTGCGATAGCCGTGCTTTTTGCCCAGTTCCAACGCCTCGTCCCAGGCGCTGGCGGCCAGATCGGTCAGCAGCACATCGGGGCAATTGGCGATGTCCAGCGGCACCGGCTTGACCGACAGCCCCTCGTAACCGTCGACGTTGCCCTTTGCAGCATTGCGGTGATTGCGGATCACCCGCAGCATGTGGTCCGCGTTTTTCGCATAACCCGGAAAGGCCCCCAGTTCCGACGCGATCTCAGCTGAGGTGGCGTAGGATACACCGGTCATCAGCGCGGTCAGCGCACCGCACAATGCGCGGCCCTCGTCGGAGTCGTAGCTGTAGCCGATGTTCATCAGCAGACCGCCGATATTGGCATAGCCCAGCCCCAGAGTGCGGAAGTCATAGGACCGCTGGGCGATTTCCTTGGACGGGAACTGCGCCATCATCACCGAGATTTCCAGCGTCAGCGTCCACAACCGGCAGGCGTGCATGAAGTCATCCGCCTGAAACTGCCCATCCTTGAGGAAGCTCAGCAGGTTCAGCGATGCCAGGTTGCAGGCGGTATCATCCAGGAACATGTATTCGGAACAAGGGTTTGAACCGCGAATCTCACCGTCTTCCGGGCACGTGTGCCACTCGTTCACGGTGTCGTGGAACTGGATGCCCGGATCGGCGCAGGCCCAGGCCGCATGGCCCACTTTCTCCCACAGATCGCGAGCCTTCACCACCTTGGCCACATCGCCGTCGGTGCGGTTTATCAATGCCCAGTCGGCGTCCTTTTCGACGGCGTGTAAAAAGGCGTTGGTGACTCGGATCGAGTTGTTGGAGTTCTGCCCGGACACGGAGCTGTAAGCCTCGGAATCCCAGTCGGTGTCATAGGTGGGGAACTCGATCGAGGTGTGGCCCTGCTTGGCGTAATCCAGCACCCGCTTGATATAGGTTTCCGGGATCGCCACCTTCTTGGCTTCACGGATCGCTTTCTTCAGCCCGTCGTTCACCGCCGGATCATAGGCGTCCGCCTCGGTGCCGTCCCAGCTGCGGATCGCTTCAAAGATGCCGTTCAGCATCTTTTCATGCATCTTGGAGCCCGCGACGATGGAAGCGACCTTTTGCTCTTCCAGAACCTTCCATTCGATGAATTGCTCGATATCGGGATGGTCGGCGTCGACGATGACCATCTTGGCCGCGCGCCGGGTGGTGCCACCGGACTTGATCGCGCCGGCGGCACGGTCGCCGATTTTCAGGAACCCCATCAGCCCGGAGGACCGCCCGCCACCTGACAGCGGCTCGCCCTCGGCGCGCAGGTGGCTAAAGTTGGTGCCGGTGCCGGAGCCGTATTTGAACAGCCGCGCCTCACGCACCCACAGGTCCATGATGCCGCCATCCTTGACCAGATCGTCCGAAACCGACTGGATAAAGCAGGCATGCGGCTGCGGATGTTCATAGGCGCTGTCCGACTTGGTCAGCTTACCGGTCTTGTAGTCGACATAGTGGTGCCCCTGGGCCGGGCCGTCGATGCCATAGGCCCAATGCAGGCCAGTGTTGAACCACTGCGGCGAATTGGGGGCGGAGCGCTGCGTCGCCAGCATGTAGCGCATCTCGTCATAATAGGCACGGGCGTCGTCCTCGCTGGTGAAATAGCCGCCCTTCCAGCCCCAATAGGTCCAGGCACCTGCCAGCCGGTCGAACACCTGCTTCGAGGAGGTCTCGCCGCCGAAGGTCGCGCCCTCAGCCGGGACGGAGCGCCACAGGAATTCCGGCACCCCCTTTTCGCGCAGCTTCTTCAGCTTGGAGGGAACCCCTGCCTTGCGGAAATACTTCTGGGCGATGACGTCGCTGGCAACCTGGCTCCAGCTATCGGGGATCTCGATATTGTCGAGACGAAAGACGATGGTGCCGTCAGGGTTCCGGATTTCCGATGTCGCGGAAACAAAGCCAAGATCCGCATATGCATCCTGTCCGGGTTTGGTGAATTTGCGTTCGATCTTCATGCTCTGCCCCTTGTTTCAAGCACGCGTTCAGTCATGTGTCGCGGTGCCCCCAGCACCAACCATCACCGGCCGCCCAAAGGCAGAGTCAAACCAGCCACCACACAGTGATGCGTTCAGAACCCTCGCAGGCCATTCAAACTGGGCTGTCTGCTGTTTTCAGCGTTGTTGCTGCGGCCCTGAACCCCACCAGATCTAGTGCCAGCGCAACCGGTGAACACAATTTGACGTATTACACCATAAAGGGTCAACGCAAAATTTACGTCTTGGAAAGCATCTTTGCTGTTGACCCTATCTGCGGCTTCACGGGGGTGCCCAGAGGCCAACGATTCATCCACAGCCCCCGTTGCCTGCACGAGATCACCGGCTCGTTGGCTGTATCTTGAATTCTCGCATCCGGCAAACAACTTGCCCGGACGTGGCCGGTTTTCGCCACTCAATCTTCGGAGCCGCAGACTTACAAATCTTGCGCGCGAACAACCTCAGGGGGAAACCGAAAATTTATTCTATCGACCGCCTCTTTTAACGACACGTAGGCGTTCGCCCCGCCGCCAACCGCAGCGGCTGACGCCGATGCGCAGCAAGTGGTAAACAACAGATTAACAGCAAGTTAACAAACCGTTAACCGCGCGACATCGCCCGATACAGCACCGGCAACTGCGCCAGAATCGATTTGTGCGCGGCTGACATGCCGCGAACAATCGATTTGGGATTTTATGAAGAAGTGGTCGGGGCGGCGAGATTCGAACTCACGACCCCCTGTACCCAAAACAGGTGCGCTACCAGACTGCGCCACGCCCCGGACCGTGCGTCTTCCTATAACTGCTGAACGGGATTGAAAAGCCCTAACAGGGCCAAACTGCGTCACTACGCGAAAAAATTTGATGACGCATCTGGCTGCCGGGTTCGATGCCATAGCGCCGGGCCAATCCGGCATTGATCTCCAGCACCGCAAAGACCTGATCGCCGCCCTGAATCGGTGTCAGATCGCCCGGCACCGCGTGTTCATGTACCCGGGTGACGCGGCCGTGTTCGTCGAGAAAGATCAGATCCAGCGGGATCAGGGTGTTCTTCATCCAAAAGGCAGCAGTCTGGGGCCGGTCATAGACAAACAACATGCCCGCTCCGCGCGGCAGGCTTTCGCGAAACATCAAACCGCGCGCGCGGGTGGCTTCGGTATCGGCGATCTCGATGTGAAAGGCCGCCTGCCCCCAGTCGCCGCGCAGCTCGACCTTGTCGGCCCGGCAGTTTGGCGCGGCCTGCGCGGCTGTGGCGCACAGGAAACCGATGGCGGCCAAGCTTCGCAAAGCAGGCCGCCAGCTCATCCGGTCAGACCTCTGTTTCGGCGGTTACCGCCGCTTCCCAGGCCAACACCTCAACGGCCATGCGACCGCGCTTGCCGTCGATGACACGCATCGCCAGCGCTTCACCCGGTTGCAGATCCGCAAGCCCGGATTGCCGAAGCACCTCGACATGCAGGAAGACATCCTCGTCGCGCCCAAACACGTTGGCAAAGCCGAAGCCCTTGCCCTTGTCGAACCACTTGACCCGCGCGGGCTCCAACGGCTCGTCGCGCAGGCTGCTCATGTCCAGATCGGCGAAATCGCTCAGAACCGGTGTATCAGGGCGCTCGGGTGGCTGGATCGACACCACCTCCACCGCCTGCACGCCGCGACCGGTCTGATGGGTGACCACCTCAATGCGGGCGCCATCGGCAACCGAACTTTGGCCGAAATTGCGCAAAACATTTACATGGAGCAGAATGTCCGGGCCGCTCTCGTCGGAAACCACAAAACCATAGCCCTTGGCCGGGTCGAACCATTTCACCAGCCCTTGTACCTGCTGCAAGCTGCTGAGATCTTCTGCCACTTAATGTTCCCACATATTTTTTTATTTTGACGACGACCAGATGCGCGATTCTGACATTGGAGTTCAAGTTAAAAAGTCTCGAAATTGTCACGAATTCGCTATTGACCCACGGTCAACACTCGTTCACGCGATCACGGGTTCAGGCGGGTGATGTCCCAGGTTTGCGTCGGCGTGCTGCGCCACCAGCGAAAACGGTCATGCAGCCGAAAGGCGCCATCAGCCCAGAATTCGATCTCCAGCGGCACCAGGCGGTAACCTCCCCAGAATGGCGGACGGGGTGGGTTCGGTCCTTTTTGCGCCGTGACCTTGGCCACCTCCGCAAGCAGTGCAGCCCGGCTCTCCAATGGCTGTGACTGACGCGACGCCCAGGCGCCCAGACGGCTTTTGAGCGAGCGGGAGCGGTAATACTCATCTGCCTGCGCGCCGTCCTCGCGGCCGATTAGGCCACGCACCCGGATCTGGCGGCGCAGCGATTTCCAGTGCATCACAAAAGCCGCCTTGCCCGCCTGGTCCAATTCCTGCGCCTTGGCGCTGTCGTAATTGGTATAGAAGACAAAGGCGTCGTTTTCGATCTCTTTCAGCAGGACCATACGGCTGTTGGGCAGCCCGCTGCCGTCCACTGTAGCCAAGGCTATCGCATTGGGATCGTTGGGTTCGCTGCTCTCGGCCTCGGTCAGCCAGGCGCGCGCGATGGCAAAGGGATCTTCCCCTGCAAATATTCCGGATCGGTCAGACATCGGGCACCTCAGCTGCAATTTTGCCCGCAACCTAAGCAGCTTCTCGGCCCCCGGCAAGGCCGTGAACCCTTGATGCGGCCCGCCCGGCATACTAAACACCGCCTAATTCAATAGAACACAGGCGGAGTACCCTGCATGTCTAGTCAACTGATGGCCGGTAAACGCGGCCTCATCATGGGCCTGGCCAACGACAAATCGATTGCCTGGGGCATCGCCAAATCCTGCGCCGAGGCCGGCGCGGAACTGGCGTTTTCCTATCAGGGCGAGGCGCTGAAAAAACGGGTCGGTCCCCTGGCCGAGCAGCTGGGCAGCGACATCGTCCTGCCTTGCGATGTTTCTGACGAGGCCTCCATTGATGCGCTGTTTGCCGCGCTGGAAGAGAAATGGGGCAAGCTGGATTTTGTCGTGCACGCCATCGGATTTTCCGACAAGAACGAATTGCGCGGCCGCTATGTCGATACCAGCCGCAGCAATTTCCAGATGACCATGGACATTTCGGTCTATTCCTTCACCGCCGTCGCCAACCGCGCCGAGAAAATGATGGAAGCTGGCGGCTCGCTGCTCACGCTCACCTACTACGGCGCCGAACAGGTGATGCCGCACTATAATGTGATGGGTGTGGCCAAGGCCGCACTGGAGGCATCCGTCAAATACCTGGCCGAGGACCTGGGCAAGGACGGGATCCGCGTCAATGCGATTTCCGCAGGCCCGATCAAGACGCTGGCCGCATCCGGTATTGGCGATTTCCGCTACATCATGAAGTGGAACGAATACAACTCGCCGCTGCGCCGCAATGTGACCACCGATGATGTCGGCAAATCGGCGCTGTATCTGTTGTCCGACCTCAGCTCCGGCGTAACCGGTGAGAACCTGCACGTCGACGCGGGCTATCATGTCGTCGGCATGAAGGCCGTGGACGCGCCGGACATCACCAAGTAACACTATTCTACCGTATAAGACCGGATCCGGGCGCGGCTCGGATCTGGACAAGCTGGCGCGATCTCGCGGGGAGCAAAACAACATGACTGACCGTCTGCCGCATGAAAAAGGCTTTCACATCAGCTGGGATCAGATCCACCGCGACAGCCGCGCGCTGGCCTGGCGCCTGGACGGCCAGGGGCCGAACGGCGCCCCGTGGCGCGCCGTGGTTGCGATCACCCGCGGTGGCATGGCCCCCGCGATGATCGTCAGCCGAGAGCTGGACATCCGCACCGTCGACACGATCTCGGTGAAATCCTACCACCACCAGGCCCAGGGCGAGGCGGAGGTACTGAAGGCCCCGGACGCGACCCTGATGGGCGATGGCGAAGGCGTATTGATCATCGACGATCTGGTCGACAGCGGCAAGACGCTGGACCTGGTGCGCAAAATGTACCCCAAGGCTCATTTCGCCACCGTCTATGCCAAGCCGAAGGGGAGACCGATGGTTGACACCTTCATCACAGAGGTCAGCCAGGACACATGGATCTTTTTCCCCTGGGATATGGCGCTGCAATATGTCGAACCTTACCGCGGCAAGGATTGAGCACCCGACCCGGCCAAGCTGTCTTTGAACGGGGATGCGCCTGTGTGGCCGCGTCCCCGTATCGTTTCGGGCAGCTGTCTGCGCCCGCCTCCCTTGGTGGCGCTTGATGCCAGGGTCGCCCGCGCGCGAGCGCCAGCCCTCGCCATTACCGCTTGAGCTGCACAAGGGTCCGTGCCAGACAAGACCTGCAGCGATAGCGCCAACACTCTTGCAACGCCCCCGCCGACAGGACACAGGATGACCACCCCCCGCACCCAGGCCACTTTTGTCTCGCCCATCGTCGAATCGCGCCGCTGGCTGGCCGGGGTGGCGTTTCCGCCGGAACGACCGCTGCTCAACGTCAGCCAGGCTGCCCCCGCCGAAGCCCCGCCCGACGGGCTGCGTCGGGCGATGGCCGACGCGGTGTTGCAGGACACCGCGGCGCATCTTTATGGCCCGGTTCTGGGCAACCCAGATCTGCGCCATGCCCTGGCCACGCAGATCAGCGGTCACTATCAGGCCGAGATCTCTGCCGAGCAGGTCGCCATCACCTCAGGCTGCAACCAGGCCTTTGCCGCGGCCATTGCCGCGCTTTGTGGCGAAGGCGACGACGTCATCATCCCCGTACCCTGGTATTTCAATCACAAGATGTGGCTGGATATGGCCGGTGTGACCGCGCAACCTTTGCAGGTCGGCGCAGGCATGCTGCCCTCGGTTGCGGCGGTTGAGGCACTGATTACCCCGCGCACCCGCGCCATCGTGCTGGTCACGCCCAACAATCCCACCGGCGCCGAGTACCCCGCCGATTTGCTGCGCGATTTCTTTGACCTCGCCCGCGCCCGCGGCCTCGCGCTGATCCTGGATGAAACCTACCGCGACTTTGACAGCCGCGACGGCGCACCGCATGATCTGTTCCGTTTGCCTGGCTGGGACGCCACACTGATCCACCTCTACTCCTTCTCCAAGGCGTACCGGTTGACCGGCCACCGGGTCGGTGCCATCGCCACCGCCCCCGCCAGAATGTTCGAAATGGAGAAGTTCCTCGATACGGTCACCATCTGCCCGGCGCAGCTGGGACAGATCGGCGCGCTGTGGGGCATTGAAAACCTCTCCGCCTGGTTGGCGGGCGAACGGCGCGAAATCCTCGCGCGCCGTGCCGCGATCGAGGCAGGCTTTCCCGCCCTTGCCGCGCGGGGCTGGAAACTCCTGGGCTGCGGCGCCTATTTCGCCTATGTCGAACACCCCTTCGCGCAACCCGCCGAGGAAATCGCGAAGCAGCTGGTCACCGAGGCTTCGGTGCTGATGCTGCCGGGCTCGATGTTCATGCCAGAGAATGATCCGTCCGGTGCGCGTCAGTTCCGCATTGCCTTTGCCAATGTCGATGGCCGCGGCATCGAAGCGCTGTTCGCGCGGCTGGCGGCGTTTAATCCCTGATCCCGCGTCGGTCGCGCCGCAATCACCTTGCCCCGCTGCGGGCAGCCGCGTATTCAGTCAACGGCATTTATTCCCGCCGGGGCCGGACCCCGCGGGACACTTCACGAAAGAGGGCATCATGGCCGCAGGCATGAAAAACCTATCAAAAACATTTGTCTGGATCCTGATGGGGATGCTGATCGTCGGCCTTGCCGGCTTTGGCGCGGTGAACTTCACCAGCTCGGCCTCCTCGGTTGCCCTTGTCGGCGATCAGGAGGTCCGCATCGCTGATTACGTGCGTGAGCTGCGCCGCGAGCAGCAGTCGCTGCAATCGCAGACCGGCCAACCGGTGACCGCGGGTCAGCTCAGCGCCTTTGGCATCGACCGCATGGTGCTGGGGCGGCTGATTTCGATTGCCGCGCTGGACCATGAAGCCGCGGAACTGGGGCTGTCGATCGGTGACGAAAACCTGATCGAGGAACTGTCCGCGATCAGTGCCTTTCAGGGCGTCGACGGGAAATTCGACCGCGAGGCTTACAGTTTTGCGCTCAACAACGCCGGGCTGACCGAAAAGGAATTTGAGGCCGACCTGCGCCGCGAAGCCGCGCGCACCCTGATCCAGGGCGCGGTATTGGCGGGTGCGGAAATGCCCGCCACTCTGACCAATACGCTGACAGATTACATCGGCGCGCGCCGCAGCTTCTCCTACGTGCAGCTGACTGCCGATGACATCGCGCTGACCGCCGAGGTGCCTTCGGACGAAACGCTGAAGGCCTATTATGACGCGCATCAGGATCAGTTCATGCTGCCGGAAACCAAACTCATCACCTATGCGGCGCTGCGCCCCGACATGCTGCTGGACGAAATCGAGATCCCGGCCGAAAACCTGCAACAACTGTTCCGCGACCGCGCCGACCAGTACCAGCAACCGGAACGCCGCCTGGTCGAACGTCTGGTGTTCACCAATGGAGACCGCGCCGCCAGTGCCAAGGCACAGCTTGAAACCGGTGGTGCCACCTTTGAAAGCCTGGTCGATGGCCGTGGTCTGACCCTTCAGGATATCGATCTGGGCGACGTGTCGATGGGGGATCTTGGCGCGGCTGGCGAGGAGGTTTTTGCAGCTGAGGTGGGCGATATCGTCGGACCGCTTCCGTCGGATCTCGGCCCGGCGCTCTACCGCGTGAATGGCCGTCTCGAAGCACAGATCACCCCGTTTGAGCAGGCTGAGCCTGAACTGCGCGAAGAGCTGGCCTCAGACCGCGCGCGTCGCCTGGTCGAAGCGCAATCGGAAGACATCGACGATCTGCTGGCCGGCGGCGCCACGCTGGAGGAGCTGGCAACCGAAAACGGGTTGGAGCTGGCCCAGATTCACTGGACCGGCGAGGACAGCGATGGCATCGCCGCCTATCAGGCGTTCCGCGCTGCGGCGGCCAAGGTCACCGAAGAAGATTTCCCCGAAGTGGACTTTCTTGAGGATGGCAGCCTCTTCGCCCTGCGCCTCGACGAGGTTCTGCCGGAGCGGCCCGAACCCTTCGCCGACGCCCGCGACAAGGTCCTGGCCGCCTGGCAGGCCGACCGCGTGGCCGCGGCACTGCGCGACCAGGGCGAAGCCGTGCTGGCGGCAGCTGAAAGTACGGGAAGCTTCGCCGAAGGCGCCGATGTCACGACCGAAAATGGCCTGACCCGCACCGCTTATCTCGAAACGGTGCCCGCCGATCTGCTGCCGCAGGTGTTTGAGATGGAACCGGGCGAGTTCCGCCTGGTGCAGGACGCGGCTTCCGCCGTGGTGGTGCGCCTCAACAGCACCCTGCCGCCGGCCGAAAACGACGACATGCAGCTGCTGTCCCAGGCCCTGCAGGCCCAGCTGAACCAGTCGCTGGGACAGGCGCTGTTCCAAGCCTATATGCAGGATGTGCAGACCCGCGCAGAACCCCGCATTGACCAGCAGGCGCTGAATGCAGCGCAGGCCAATTTCCAGTAACATAGGCGCAACTTCATGGCTCTGACCCCGGATTTCGACACATTTGCCAAGGCCTATGAGGCCGGCGAGAACCAGGTCGTCTACACCCGCCTGGCTGCCGACCTCGACACGCCGGTGTCGCTGATGCTCAAGCTGACCGGCGCACAAAAAGATGCGTTCATGCTGGAATCGGTGACCGGCGGCGAGGTGCGCGGACGCTATTCCATCATCGGCATGAAGCCGGACCTGGTCTGGCGGTGCCATGGCGAGCAATCCTCGTTGAACCGCTCAGCCCGCTTTGACGCAGAGGCTTTCTCGCCACAGGACGGCAACCCGCTGGACAACCTCCGGGCGCTGATCGCCGAAAGCCGGATCGCGCTGCCCGATGATCTGCCGCAGGCGGCGGCCGGCCTGTTCGGCTATCTCGGCTATGACATGATCCGGCTGGTCGAACACCTGCCGGACGTGAACCCTGATCCGCTGGGCCTGCCGGATGCGCTGATGCTGCGCCCCTCGGTCATTGCCGTGCTCGACGGTGTCAAGGGCGAGGTGACCGTCGTCTCACCGGTCTGGGTCAGCGATGGGCAGACTGCCCGTGCCGCCTATGCCCAGGCGGCGGAACGGGTGATGGACGCGGTGCGCGATCTGGAACGCGCCATGCCCGCCGAAAGCCGCGATCTCGGCGACGCTGATGAAGTCGCACCGCCCCAGTCCAACTTCACCAAGGACGGCTACATGGCCGCCGTGGAAAAGGCCAAGGACTACATCCGCGCAGGCGACATCTTCCAGGTGGTGCCCGCACAGCGCTGGACCCAAGAGTTCCGCCAGCCGCCCTTTGCGCTCTACCGCTCGCTCCGGCGCACCAATCCCTCACCCTTCATGTTCTACTTCAACTTCGGTGGCTTCCAGGTGGTCGGCGCCTCGCCGGAAATCCTGGTCCGCGTTTTTGGACAGGAGGTCACGATCCGCCCCATCGCCGGCACCCGCCCCCGCGGTGCCACGCCAGAGGAAGACAGGGCGTTGGAAGCCGATCTTCTGGCTGACAAGAAGGAACTGGCCGAACATTTGATGCTGCTGGACTTGGGGCGCAACGACACCGGTCGGGTGTCGAAAATCGGCACCGTGCGCCCGACCGAGAAATTCATCATCGAACGCTACAGCCACGTCATGCACATCGTCTCCAACGTCGTGGGAGAGCTGGCCGAGGACAAGGACGCGCTGGATGCCTTCTTTGCCGGCATGCCCGCAGGGACCGTCTCCGGTGCGCCCAAGGTGCGCGCGATGGAAATCATCGACGAGCTGGAGCCGGAGAAACGCGGGATCTACGGCGGCGGCGTCGGCTATTTCTCGGCCGGCGGCGACATGGACATGTGCATTGCCCTGCGCACAGCCATCGTCAAGGATCAGAACCTCTATATCCAGGCCGGCGGCGGCGTTGTCTACGACAGCGACCCGGAGGCAGAGTATATGGAGACCGTCCACAAATCCAACGCCATCCGCCGCGCCGCCGCCGACGCCGCCCGCTTTACCGCCAACGGCAATCGCTGACGGCGCACAGGGGCGCGTTGCTCACTGTTTCTTTCTGGTCCAAAATACTCGACTGCCGAAGGTACGGCGCCCCTTGGGGCGCCGTTTCACTTTGGCGACGGGGCGTCGTTTTACTTTGGCGGCAGTTTGGCCTCCAGGCTGGCCGAGACCGGCGCGAGCGCCACGCGGCTGGCCCGGTCCTGCAAGCCCCAGATCAGCAGTGCCGAAATCGTGTCCGGGCGCAGCCGCCCCAGCATGATGACCGCCCCTTCCTGCCCTGCCCGGAACGCCGCCTGATCCAGGAACCGCCGGATTGCCCGTGGATCTTGCCCCGCACCGTCAAAGTCGCGGAACACAACACCGGCCGGCACCCCGTCGCGCAGGGCCAGTTTCTGCACCGTGTTCAGCCCGCTGTTCTGCGTCACCAGCCCATAGCCGGCCGAGGCCGCCACCGCCGCCACCTGGTCGGCCAGCGCCCGGTTGCCCTGAACGCCGGTCTCAACGCCCTCCAGGATCGCCACGGCTTCGGGCAGCTGGCGGCGCCAGACCTCCAGCGCGGTTTCCGCATCTTGCGGAGCCGCATCGCGCGGCAGATCCGCCAGCATCAGAACCTCGAATCCGGCCGCCCGGCGCGCCGCCATTTTTGTTGTGGCGTCCGGATCGTCCGGGTCGATGGCAAAGCTCAAGGGATAGGGAAAATCGGCCAGCGCCTCCGCGCCGACAGCGCCGGTATCGTCAATCAGAACGATGGACATCAGCGGCTGTCCCGACGGGTTGGCAAACGGCTCGGCGTAAGCGGCGAACGGGAATGTCGCTGCCGCCGCGCTGTCCTGCGCCAGATCGTCCCGGTCCGTCAGCGGCACCACCGGGGTACCGATCTGCGGCGACAGGCTGGCGCTGGCGTCCGGCTGCGCGCTATCCGCCTGGGTGACCGGCGCATCATCAGGCCGACCCTCGTCGTCGGTTTTAGCGCCCGTGCCGGTTGCGTCAGGTAGTGTCGGCGTGGCACCGATCACCGGCAAGGTCGTGGCCCGCGGAGGCATCCCGATATCAGGTGCTTGCACCACCGCCTGCCCGGACGGGCCGGTGGCCGCGGTGCCGCTGTCGGGTTGACGCACCTCGGCCCGGCCTGTGTCCGGTCGTTCAGCCTGCGGAAGGTCCAAAGCCAGGGCGGGCGTCTCATCCGTCTCTGCGTCGGCTTCGCCCTGCAGTGTAATCCCGTCCGTTTCGCGGGTTGCGGGTGCCGGGGCCGGATCCGTCGCGGCCACGACTGCCGCTTCCGCGTCAGGTGCTAAAGGGGCACCCGGTTTTTGCAGCTTCGGCTGCGGCGGCTGCGCCTCAGAGGGCGCGTCCAGCCCTGGGGCGACGCCAATCTTTGGTGCGGACGGATCCCCGGTGGCCGGATCCGCAGCCACCTGCGGCCGCTGCGCGGGCGCCGTGTCGGCCGCGGCAAGGGCGCTCAGATCATCCGGTGACGCAGAAGTCTCCGGACCGGTCGGAAGGGCTTCGGCAAGATCCGCATCCCGTGGCTGCCCAGCGACGGGCGCATCCTCGGTCTGGTCTCCACCATTGGGCAACAAAGGCGTGGCACCGGTATCCGGTGCTGGTGGACGCGGCGCATCTGCCACCTGCCCCGCCTCGCGTTCCTTTGCGACCGGTGTCTCGGGCACCGCACCCTCCGCGGTCTCCTTGTCGGTAGCCTGGCCAACCTGGGATGGGCCTGGCTCTGTCTCTGCCGTATCGGCTGCCGGTTTGCCTGCGGTCAGTCGCTCTGGCAGCGGCACCGACAATGACAACATCATCAGCCCGCCCGCAGCCAGCAACGCTCCGACACTCACGCCGCCCAGAAATCCCCGCATGCCTGTTCTGCCTCTCGATCCGTATTGCCCGTGCCACGTCCGGCGGCGATTTCACCCGCGGGCCTGTTGCGGCCCGGCCCCGGTCAATCGCCTTTCCTGCCCTTGACGCTGCGCCTTATCCCTGAACATGTATGTTGCGACGACTATACTGCGGCGCGGCCCCCGCCCGCCACCCTTAAAAGAGCTCGCCAAGATGCTGCTGCTGATCGACAACTACGACTCCTTTACCTACAACCTTGTCCACTACCTCGGCGAACTCGGGGCGGAAATGGACGTGCGTCGCAACGATGCCATCGACGTTCAGGAAGCCATGGCCATGAAACCCTCCGGCATCCTGCTGTCGCCTGGGCCCTGCGACCCCAATCAGGCCGGTATCTGCCTGGCCCTGACCGAAGCCGCTGCCGAGACCCGCACGCCGCTGCTGGGCGTCTGCCTTGGCCATCAGACCATCGGCCAGGCTTTTGGCGGCAAAGTGGTGCGTTGCCACGAGATCGTGCATGGCAAGATGGGCGCAATGCGGCATAAGGATGTCGGTCTTTTCAAAGGCTTGCCATCACCATTTGATGCGACGCGCTATCATTCCCTGGTGGTGGAGCGCGAGACGCTGCCCGAGTGCCTGGAAATCACGGCGGAGCTGGAGGACGGGACGATCATGGGGCTTCAGCATCGCGAGCTTCCGATCCACGGCGTACAGTTTCACCCGGAATCCATCGCCTCTGAACACGGCCATGCGCTGCTCCAGAACTTCCTCGATGTGATGAAGGTGCCGGCATGAGCGACCAGTTGAAACCGTTGATCGGCGCCGCTGCCGAACGCGCCCTGACCCGCGCAGAGGCGGAGGAAGCCTTTACCCTCCTGTTCGAGGGCGAGGCCACGCCAAGCCAGATCGGCGGGCTGCTGATGGCCATGCGCACCCGCGGCGAAAGCGTCGACGAATACGCCGCCGCCGCCGCCGTGATGCGCGCCAAATGCAACCCGGTGAAGGCCCCCGCCGGTGCGATCGACATCGTCGGAACCGGTGGCGATGGCAAGAACACGCTGAACATCTCCACGGCCACGGCGTTTGTCACCGCGGGCGCAGGCGTGGTCGTCGCCAAACACGGAAACCGCAATCTCAGTTCGAAATCGGGCACTGCGGATCTGCAATCCCAGATGGGCATCAACGTGATGGTTGGCCCGCAAGTGGTTGAAAAGGCGATAAACGAGGCGGGCATCGGCTTTATGATGGCGCCCATGCACCACCCGGCGGTGGCGCATGTCATGCCCACCCGGTCGGAACTTGGCACCCGCACCATATTCAACATCATTGGGCCCTTGACCAACCCCGCGGGCGTCAAGCGTCAGTTGACCGGCGCTTTCAGCCGCGATCTGATCCGCCCGATGGCGGAAACGCTCAAAACCCTTGGGGCGGAGCGCGCCTGGCTGGTGCATGGTTCCGACGGCACGGATGAGTTGACGATCACCGGTGTCAGCTGGGTTTCGTCTCTTGAAGAAAACCAGGGTATCAACGACTTGGAAGTGCATCCTGAACAGGCTGGCCTGCCGGTTCACCCGTTCGAGGCCATCGTCGGCGGCACCCCTGAGGAAAACGCTGAAGCCTTCCGCGCCCTGCTCGCCGGCGCGCCCTCGGCCTACCGCGACGCGGTGCTGCTGAATGCGGCGGCGGCCTTGATCGTTGCTGGCCATGCTGCGGATCTGAAGGAAGGCGTGGCACGGGCCGCCGAGTCGATCGACAGTGGTGCGGCGCGGACCAAGGTTGAGGCGCTGGCCCGGATCACCTCAGCCGCATGACCGCGCTGCCGTCCGGGCTGGGCAACTGGGCCAAGCTGCCGTTTTTCGCCGATCACTGGCCGCGCATCTGCGCCGCCTTGCAGAGGGAAACGCGCACAGTCTTGCCGCCCGCGCCCCAACGCTTTGCAGCCCTTTCCCTAACCCCGCCTGAGGCCACGCGCGTGGTAGTCCTTGGCCAGGACCCCTATCCGACACCGGGTCACGCCCATGGGCTGGCCTTCTCGGTGGAACCTGACGTGCATCCGTTGCCACGATCATTGTTGAATATTTACAAAGAACTACGCGACGATCTTGGCTTCACACGCACCAATGGCGACCTGCGCGGCTGGGCGCAGCAGGGTGTCTTGTTGCTCAACACGGCCCTGACTGTACCCGCGGGCGCGGCCAATGGCCACAAGCACCTGGGCTGGCATCATCTGGTGCACCAGGTCCTGGCCCAGACCTCCGTGCGGCCCACCGCCTATATCCTTTGGGGAAATACAGCGCAAAAGCTTGAAAAACATATCAATCCGGGCGATCACCTGATCCTGAGATCGGCGCATCCCTCGCCGTTGTCGGCACGACGCGGCTTTTTTGGCTCCCGGCCCTTTTCGCAGGTAAACACTTGGCTCGCGGCCCGTGGCGAAGATACCATAGACTGGAACGCAGGAACGGAGGCACCGGCATGACCGATAATGTGCTCGACAAGATCAAGGCCTACAAGCTCGAGGAAGTGGCCGCTGACAAATCCGCCAAACCGCTGGAGGCGGTGGAGGCCGAAGCCCGCGATGCCACGCCGGTCCGCGGGTTTGCCCGCAGCCTGATGCGTGCCAACCGAACCGGGTACGGGCTGATCGCCGAGATCAAGAAAGCCAGCCCTTCCAAGGGCTTGATCCGCCCCGACTTCAACCCTGCCGAATTGGCGCAGGCCTATGAGGCAGGCGGCGCCACCTGTTTGTCGGTGCTGACCGACAGCCCCAGTTTTCAGGGCGCCAAGGCCTTTCTGACAGAGGCTCGCGCGGCCTGCGCGCTGCCCGCGCTGCGCAAGGATTTCATGTACGACCCCTATCAGGTGGTCGAAGCGCGCGCGCTCGGCGCTGACTGCATTCTGATCATTCTTGCCTCGGTCTCGGACGCGCAAGCACAGGAACTGGAACAATGCGCCTTTGAGTGGGACATGGACGTGCTGCTTGAGGTCCACGACGAGAAGGAGCTGGAGCGCGCCTGCCTGCTGAAATCGCCGCTGATGGGCATCAACAACCGCAATCTCAAGACCTTTGAGACCACGCTCGACACCACGCGCACCCTGTCGCGTCTGGTGCCGCCGGACCGCACCATCGTCTGCGAAAGCGGGCTGTCCACACCGCAGGATCTGGCCGACATGGCCCGCTATGGCGCGCGCAGCTTCCTGATCGGCGAAAGCCTGATGCGCCAAGACGACGTGGCGACTGCCACGCGCAAGCTTCTGGACAATCCTCTGACCCCAAACGCAATGTAAATCAAGGACCTACCAGATGGCTCTCACCCACTTCGACGCCCAGGGCGACGCCCATATGGTGGATGTCTCCGACAAGGATGTGACCGCTCGCATCGCCACCGCCGAGGGCCATGTCACCATGGCACGGGCAACCTTCGACATCGTCAGCGAGGGCCGCGCCAAGAAAGGCGACGTGCTGTCCGTGGCCCGGCTGGCAGGCATCATGGGGGCCAAGAAGACGCCGGATCTGATCCCTCTCTGCCACCCTTTGCCGGTGACCAAGGTCGCGGTCGACCTGACGCTGGACCCGGATCTTCCGGGCGTACGGATCGCCGCCACGGTCAAGACCACGGGCCAGACCGGGGTCGAGATGGAGGCGCTGACGGCGGTCTCCACCGCGGCGCTGACGGTCTATGACATGGCCAAGGCGGTGGACAAGGCCATGCAAATCGGCGGCATCCGGGTGACGCTTAAAGATGGCGGAAAGTCAGGAAAGTACGAGGCATAAATGATCCCCGTGAGCGAGGCGCGTGCGCAACTTCTTGCGCTGGTTCAGCAGCTGGAGACCGAGACCGTGCCGCTGGCCGAGGCGGCCGGGCGGGTGCTGGCCCAGGATGTCCAGTCGCACCGCGACCAGCCTCCCTTTGCCGCGTCTGCCATGGACGGCTATGCGGTCAACGCCGCCGAGGTTGAGCCACACGCCATGTTCAAGGTGATCGGCGAGGCTGCCGCGGGCCACGGTTTCGGCGGTCGGGTCGGCCCAGGTCAGGCGGTGCGCATCTTCACTGGCGCCCCGGTCCCGGAAGGGGCAAGTTTCGTTATCATCCAAGAGG
The DNA here is from genome assembly GCF_056033425.1 of Leisingera sp. SA32. Taxonomy (NCBI): domain Bacteria; kingdom Pseudomonadati; phylum Pseudomonadota; class Alphaproteobacteria; order Rhodobacterales; family Roseobacteraceae; genus Leisingera; species Leisingera sp. SA32. The sequence continues at coordinate 156,823 of NZ_JBVYHB010000004.1, forward strand.
ATGTGAGCCGCAGTGGCGATCTTATCACCGTCACCGGCGTTCCCGGCGACAGCAGCCACATCCGTCCTCGCGGCGGCGATTTTCCCGCAGGCCGGACCTTGGCCGCACCGCGACTTCTGACGCCCGCCGACGTTGCCCTGCTGGCCGCAATGAATATCCCCTTGGTGCCCGTCACCCGGCGCCCACAGGTGGCGCTGATTTCCACCGGGGATGAGCTGGTGATGCCAGGCGACACCCCCGGCTCGGATCAGATCATCGTTTCCAACACGTTTGGGCTGAAGGCGATGCTCGAAAGCCTTGGCGCCCAAGCCCGCATCCTTCCGATCGCGCGCGACACTCAAAACGCCTTGCGCACTGCGTTTGAGCTGGCCGAGGGTGCCGACTTGCTGGTCACCATCGGCGGCGCCTCCGTGGGCGATCACGATCTGGTGGCGTCGGTTGCCGCTGAGCTGGGACTGGAACGGTCATTCTACAAGGTCGCGATGCGTCCGGGCAAACCCCTGATGGCCGGGCGGATGTCAGGGGCGGCCATGGTCGGCCTGCCCGGAAATCCGGTCTCCGCCATGGTTTGCGGTGAGGTGTTCCTGGCCCCGATGATCCGCGCCATGCTGGGCCTGCCCACCGCGCAGCCGCCGCTTCAGCAGGCAACCCTGGCCCACCCCTTGCCTGCCAATGGTCCACGGGAACATTACATGCGCGCACACGTGGATAAGGGGCACCTGCGCGCCTTTGAGAACCAGGACAGTTCGCTGCTGTCGGTTCTAGCCGACGCCAATGCGCTGCTGGTGCGTGCACCCCAAGACGGCCCTCGGCAGGCAGGAGAAAAAGTGCAGTACCTTACCTTCCTCTGTGAATGCGTCGCGGTCTTGCGTGGATGGGGGTGCACACGTGTCATCGCGCCACTCTGCTCAGCAACCTGCGGGAGACCTGTTGACACAAAACGGGAACATGACTAGAACAAAGCAAAACAATGCTCACGGCGCGGAGGGAGCGGCGATGCTCACGAAGAAGCAGCTTGATTTGCTGGAATTCATTCACAAACGGCTCCAGCGGGACGGTGTTCCGCCCAGTTTTGACGAGATGAAGGTGGCGTTGGATCTGCGCTCGAAATCCGGCATTCATCGGTTGATTACCGCGTTGGAGGAACGGGGCTTTATCCGCCGATTGGCCCACCGTGCCCGCGCCATCGAGATCCTGCGCCTGCCGGACAGCCTGGGCGGCAACGCCGAAGGCAACGCAAGCGGTACCGAGCCGAAGAGCTTTGCGCCCTCCGTGGTCGACGGCGGGAAAGCCTCTGCTCAGACCCGGTCGCAATCCGGCCACCGCGCTGCGGTGGACCTGCCGGTCATGGGGCGCATCGCCGCCGGCGTACCGATTGAGGCGATCAGCCAGGTCTCACACCAAATCACCGTGCCCGGTGGCATGATCTCCCCCAACGGCCAGCATTTCGCGCTGGAGGTCAAAGGCGATTCGATGATCGAAGCCGGGATCAACAATGGCGACATCGTGGTCATCCGCGAGACTGAGGCCGCCGACGATGGCGACATCGTCGTCGCCCTGGTCGAAGGTCACGAAGCGACGTTGAAACGCTACATCCGCGAGGGTGGCGTCATTGCGCTGGAGGCCGCAAACCCGGCCTATGAAACCCGCCGCTATCCTGAGGATCAGGTGCGGGTACAAGGGCTTCTGGTGGGGCTCATCCGCACCTACTGAGGTCCCGGTCACAACTCTCAGTTGCCACATAACCCGGTCGGTGGCGTTTGCCGCGTGTCCAGGTTGAGCGTTGATCGCTATCGTGTGGCTTGAAAAAGCTGTCGCAGACGTTGCACCTCTGTCCCTTCGGGCTGCCACCTCGTCCACAGGCGGTCACCCGACTGGCTGCGGGCTGTCATCAAGTGTCCGGCTGCGTCCAGGGCGATGCTGCCAGTCTGACGCAACACTTCAGGGCCCAGCAGCAAGCAGCCGACCGCAACGCCCGGATCTGCCTGGACTGTGGTCACGACGATATCCCCGTCAACGCATTCGGTGACGGCGGATAACTTTCGTTTTCCGGGTGCGTGTCGAACGCGAAGGCCTGCGTGCTGCCAACTGGGCAGTCCCGCGGCCAGGTCCGCCCAACGCGCCGCCGCCTGCGTCTGGGGGGCAGGGTCACCATCGTTCTCCAGCCAGATGCCGGCGGTAAAGGCCTGTCCTTTTGCCCGAGACAGGGCGCGGCCCTCGGCGGACATCGCCCCCACCAGCCCGCCACCATCCGCAATCAGCAGGACCGGCCGACCGTCCGCGTTCCAGAACAACAGCGCCAGCAACGCGGGGATCACACCCAGGGCCCGCAGCCGCCCCTGCCAGATCATCGCCGTCAGCATCCCCGCCGCAAACACCGGCAACACCCAGCCCGCTGGAACGGCAACATGGGACACCGCCCCCTCCAAGGCCGAAACCCGTTCGGCTATCAGAAGGATCCACTCCAGCCCCCATCTCATTAGCGTCAGGCCAAGACCTTCCAGGCCGATCGGGGCCAGACACAGCGCCAACACCGCCGCGGGCACCACCACCGTGCCCATCACCGGCACCGCCAGCAGGTTTGCCAGCAGTCCATAATGCGGCACCATGTTGAAATGTGCCGCAGCAAAGGGCGCTGTTGCCGCCCCCGCGACCGCGGAGGAAATCAGCAGCGCCACGACGGGTCGCAGCCGGCGCGGTCCCAGCGGCACGTGCGCCTGTCGCAACAAGTCGAAGGCCGCAACCAGGGCCGCCGTGGCCGCGAAACTCATCTGGAAACCGGGGCTCATCAGGCTTTCGGGCCGGCGCAGCAGCACGATCACGGCGGCCAGCGCCACCGCACGCAGGGTGATCGCACGCCGGTTCAGCAACACCGCCCCGAACATCACCGCCACCATGACAAAGGCGCGCTCCGTCGCGACATTCCCCCCCGAAACCGACAGATACAGGGCTCCGGCTGTCAGCGCCGCCAGCGCCGCCAGTTTCTTGACCGGCCAGCGGACGCCGACCCAGGGCAACAGGCACAACAGCAGCCGCATGGCGGCAAAAATGAACCCAGTGAGCAAGCCCATGTGCAGCCCGGAAATCGCCAGAAGATGCGCCAAGTTGCTGTGCCGAAGCGCATTCAGGCTTTGGCGGTCCACCGCGCTGCGGTCGCCAACGCTGATTGCAGCGGCAAAGCCGCCTGTCTTGCCGCCATTGCGCTGTTGCAGCTCCTGCGACAACCCTCGCCGCAGGCGGGCGACCGACAGACCCCGCGGCGGCGGCGCCACCAGCAGAACTGGCACGCGGCTATACCCGAGCGCCCCCAACTGCAGAAACCAGGCGTGGCGGCGGAAGTCGAAACCGCCCGGTTCACTTGGTCCCTGCGGCGGCAACAGATGCGCGGTTGTCATCACCCGCGCACCGGGTTCGGGCACCGCGCTGTCGCCCTTGAGCGAAATGCGCACCCGCGCCGGGGTCCGCTCTGGCGCCACCTCTGCCAAACGCACTTCGCCGAGCGTCAGCCGAATAGCGTCCGTCGGGGAGCGGTCCACCGCAAGGACCCTGCCCTCGACCGGCCCGTAATAGCGAAACTCCAGCACCGGGGCTGCCACCAGATGCGCGCGCGCAGCGGCAAGACACAGGCCTGCGGCAAACAGCGCGGGTGCCCAGAAAACGAAGGCCAGCGCCCGGCCGCAGGATGCGGCCGCCGCCAGCAGCAACGCCAACAGGGCCAGGGCCCAAAGAAGGCCAGAGCCCGGCTCATGCAATAATGAGAAATACAAACCGATCCCGGCGCCGAGGAAAACCGGACACCAGGGAAACAGATGACCTCGCTGCGCGTGCAGCTGGTCTGAGAGAACCGCAATCGGCCGCATGCTTGCCCCCCGCCTTCTGGCCCGGTAGACAGGCGGCAACTCTACGCCTCAGATGGTTTCCAAAAGGTAAATCCCGCTCATGACCAAACCGGTTGTCACCCGTTTCGCCCCGTCTCCCACCGGCTTTCTGCATATCGGTGGCGCGCGCACTGCGCTGTTCAACTGGCTTTATGCCCGTGGCCGCGGCGGCAAGTTCCTGTTGCGCATCGAAGACACGGACCGGGAACGCTCCACGCCGGAGGCAACCGAGGCGATCCTGCAAGGCATGGACTGGCTGGGCCTGGATCACGACGGCGAGGTCATCAGCCAATTCGAGCGCGCCGAGCGCCATGCAGAGGTGGCACAGCAGTTGCTGGCCGAAGGCAAGGCCTACAAGTGTTTTGCCACCCAGGACGAAATTGCCGCGTTCCGCGAACAGGCGAAGGCTGAGGGCAAATCCACCCTTTACCGCTCACCCTGGCGCGATGCAGACGCCGCAGACCACCCCGATGCCCCCTATGTGGTGCGCATCAAGGCCCCGCAGGACGGTGTCACCGTCATCAAGGATGAGGTCCAGGGCGACGTCACCATCCGCAACGACCAGCTCGACGACATGGTGCTGCTGCGTTCTGACGGCACACCGGTCTACATGCTGGCGGTTGTGGTCGACGATCACGACATGGGCGTCACCCATGTGATCCGCGGTGATGACCATCTGAACAATGCCGCCCGACAGATGATGATCTATCAGGCGATGGGTTGGGAGGTCCCGGTCTGGGCCCATATCCCGCTGATCCACGGACCGGACGGCAAGAAGCTGAGCAAACGCCATGGCGCCCTCGGCGCACAGGAATACCAGGCCATGGGCTACCCGGCGGCGGGGATGCGCAACTATCTGGCCCGCCTGGGCTGGAGCCATGGCGACGACGAGTTCTTTACCGACGACCAGGCCCGCGAATGGTTCGACTTCAACGGTATTGGCAAAAGCCCGGCCCGGTTCGACACCAAGAAGCTGGAAAACCTGTGCGGGCAACACATTGCCATCAGCGGTGATGCTGCACTGCGGCACGAAATTAGCGCCTATCTGGCAGCCGCCGGGGAACCTGCCTTGACTGACGCACAGTCACAAGGCCTTGAAACGGCGATGTATTGCCTCAAGGATCGGGCGCGCACCTTTCCTGAACTTCTTGAAAAGGCGCATTTTGTCCTGGCATCGCGGCCGTTGGAGCGCGACGCTAAGGCGGAAAAAGCCCTTGCTTCTGTATCCGATGGTATACTGGAAGAATTGACGCCGCAGTTGCAAAATGCTAGCTGGGTCCGTGACGATCTGGAGGCGCTTCTGAACGCATTTGCAGAAGCCCATGATACCAAGTTCGGCAAGCTGGCAGCCCCTTTGCGGGCGGTACTGGCGGGCCGGGCGGTAACGCCTTCGGTGTTCGACATGATGCTGATTCTGGGCCGTGAGGAAACCCTCGCCCGGCTCGCTGACGCGACGGGCTGACCCCGGTCTTCATACTCGGGTAAGCCTTCTATTGATACGACAACTCCTGCGCGACACCGCGCAGGCGCTGCCCTGCATGGATCCGCCGCTTTCGGCGGTTTTCGTGCCTGCAACAGGAAGGGACATCTATGACCGAGACCAAGAAATCAGCCACGCTCAGCCTCAATGGTCAAACCTACGAGCTGCCCATTTTCTCGCCAACGGCCGGGCCCGATGTCCTCGACATCCGCAAGCTCTATGCACATGCAGGCGTGTTCACCTATGATCCGGGCTTCACCTCGACCGCGAGCTGCGACAGCACCATCACCTATATCGATGGCGACGAAGGCATTCTGCTGCACCGTGGCTATCCGATCGACCAGCTGGCGGGGAAATCCCATTACCTCGAGGTCTGCTACCTGCTGCTCTATGGTGAACTGCCGACCGCGACCCAGCTGGAAGATTTCGAGACCCGTGTGACCCGTCACACCATGGTGCACGAGCAGATGCACAACTTCTTCCGCGGGTTCCGTCGCGACGCACACCCGATGGCAACCCTGGTTGGTGTTGTCGGCGCGATGTCCGCGTTCTACCACGACTCCACCGACATCTCCGACCCGTGGCAGCGCGAAGTTGCGGCGATCCGTCTGATCGCTAAACTGCCGACCATCGCAGCAATGGCCTACAAGTATTCGATTGGCCAGCCGTTCGTCTATCCGCGCAATGATCTGGATTACGCGGCGAACTTCCTGCACATGTGCTTCTCGGTCCCGGCCGAGGATTACAACGTGAACCCGATCCTCAGCCGTGCGATGGACCGGATCTTCACGCTGCACGCCGACCATGAGCAGAACGCCTCCACCTCCACCGTGCGTCTGGCATCTTCCTCGGGTGCCAACCCCTTCGCCTGTATCGCAGCCGGCATTGCCTGCCTGTGGGGACCTGCCCATGGTGGCGCCAACCAGGCCTGCCTGGAGATGCTCAAGGAAATCGGCACCGTTGACCGGATCCCCGAATTCATTGAACGCGCCAAGGACAAGAACGATCCGTTCCGCCTGATGGGCTTTGGTCACCGCGTGTACAAGAACACCGATCCGCGCGCCAAGGTGCTGAAACAGTCCGCGGATGAGGTTCTGGAACTCCTGGGCGTCGAGGACAACCCGCTGCTGCAAGTCGCCAAGGAACTCGAGCGTACCGCGCTGAACGACCCCTACTTCATCGAGAAGAAGCTGTTCCCGAACGTCGACTTCTACTCCGGCATCATCCTCGAGGCGATGGGCTTCCCGACCTCGATGTTCACCCCGATCTTTGCGCTGTCGCGCACCATCGGCTGGATTTCCCAGTGGAAGGAAATGATTGCGGATCCGCAGAACAAGATCGGCCGTCCGCGCCAGCTTTACCTTGGCGAGACCGAGCGCGACTACATCGATATCGAAAAACGCTGAGCCTGCACTGTTCAAACTGTTTCAACGCCCCGCAGATTGCGGGGCGTTTTCCGTTTCGAGCCCCTGGGACAAAGCCTGTGAAATTCACCGGACTGTTCTTAGACAGGGGATAATACCGTCTAAAATTTGACACAAAATATTGAGAGCATTACGTATTTCTGCGGGCCGCGACGGGTTGCGCCATCTCCTGCATGATCCGCCTCGGACGGGGGTGTCCGGGTTGTAGCCGGATCGGATTGTTTGAAGGAACTCTTTGATGGAACTATTAATCCTGCTGACGCTAGGCCTTGCTGTCGGTCTCGGAATGGCAATTTTCGACGATGATGACGACGAGACCAGTGGCGCTGTCGCCGATGAAACCGAATTGGAACCCAGCGAGGCCTCGGACACGCTGATCGGCAGCGAAGAGGACGATGTCATCTTTGCCGGCGAAGGCGACGACCTGATCGAAGGCCGCGGCGGTGACGACCGCATGTTCGGCCAAGAGGGCGACGACTTCGTGACCGGCGGCACTGGCGACGACTTCATGCGCGGTGGCAGCGGCAATGATGCCATCCTCGACCACGAAGGCGCCGACACCATTTGGGGCGACACCGGCAATGATACGATCGTCGCGACCAGCGCGCTGGACGGCGAGGAAATCGGGCAAATGGCCCGCGACATCGCTGACGAACTGGCCGCAGGTGGCGATCCGGACCTGACCGATGAAGACCTGCAGGCACTGCTGCACGTCGATGACGGGGATACCGATGATGATGCGGACAGCGTCCACGCCGGCTATGGCGATGACGTGGTGATCGCGGGCGACGGCGACACTGTCACCCTGGGCGAGGGGGCCGATACGCTGGCGCTCGGCGACTGGATGGATGCCAGTGACGACCCGGTGATTCTGACTGACTTCACCCAAGGTGAGGATGTGATCGTCTACTCCCATGACGGCGAGGGGCCCATGCCGCAGCTGTCGGTCATGCGGATCGAAGATGGCTCCGGTAACGGCGAGGGATCTGCGCTCGTCTTTGCAAACAATTCGCTGATTGCCCGAGTGCCGGGGGCCGGCAACAGTTTGACAGTCAGCGATATTTCGATTTTCGATCGGACAGAGTCGCCGCTGCTGACACTGTGAATAAGCCGGGGTCTCGACCCCGGCTCTGATTGGTCAACCCTCAGCGCCCCTCGAATTTCGCGGGGCGCTTTTCCATGAAGGCGGTGACCCCTTCCAGGAAGTCGCGGCTCTTGCCGCAAATGCCCTGCAAATGAGCCTCCTGCTGCAACTGTTCGTCCAGCGTGTGGCCATAGCTGTCGCGCAGCGCTGTCTTGGTGGCGGCAAAGGCCTTGCTCGGCCCGCTGGCCAGGTATTCGGCCCGCGCGCGCCAGTGGGCGGCGAAATCGGCGTCCGGCACCGCTTCCCAGATCATGCCCATGTCGCTGGCGTCGCGCGCCGTGATGCGCTCGGCGAACAGCGCCGCGCCCATCGCCTTGGCCAGACCGATCTGGCGCGGCAGAAACCAGGTTCCACCCGCATCCGGGATCAGACCTATCTTGGAAAACGCCTGCATGAAAAATGCGCTCTCGCAGGCGATGACCACATCCGCCGCCAGCGCCAGGTTGGCCCCTGCCCCGGCCGCGGCACCGTTCACCGCTGCGACCACAGGCACAGGGCAATCATAGATCGCTTGCAGCATCGGCAGGTATTCGTCGCGCAGCGTGCGCTCCAGATCCAGCTGTCCGCCGTTGCCCGCATCACTCAGATCCTGGCCCGAACAGAAGGCATCGCCTGCGCCGGTCAGCACCACCGCACGGGCCTCAGCCGCGGCCTGTTGCATGGCGTGGGTGATCTCAAGCCGCATCCGGCTGGTCAGCGCGTTCTTGCGCGCCTCGCGGTTCAGGGTGACAACCGCCAGCCCGTCCTCCAGTGAAAACAGGATTTCCTTATAGTCCATCGGCGCGCCTCATCTGTTGCAGTCCTGTGAGCGGGAGCGATACGCTCCGCCTCGTTCGCACCATGGTGGCGCAAAGCCTCTGAGCACGAAAGCCCAACCCGGCGTCACTCCTCCAGGATTTTGCGCAGCCGTTCCTGTTCCTCGGTGCTCAGGGTCTGTTCGCTCTGCTTTGGTGCCCGTGCGCGTCCACGCACGTAAACCACACCGATGAGCAGCGCCGCCAACAGCATCAGCGGCCCCGCCGCCCACAGCAACCAGTTGGCGCCGCTGATCGCCGGGCGCAGCAGGACGTATTCGCCATAACGGTCGACGATGAAGTCCAGCGCCTCGGTGTCACTGTCTCCAGCCACCAGCCGCTCGCGCACCAGAAGGCGCAGATCGCGGGCGAGTTCGGCGTTGGACTCGTCGATACTCTCGTTGCGGCAAACAAGACAGCGCAGCCCTTCGGACAGATGCCGCGCGCGCTGCTCCAGAACCGGATCGTCCAGCACCTCGTCGGGCTCCACAGCCAGAGTTGGTGCCGCCAGCAGGCACAGCAGCGCAGGGACGACCAGCGCCAGGGTTTTCAGCCGATGCAGGATCATTCTGCCGCGACCCCCGTAGTCGGTGTCTTGCGCGCGCCAGCGGCGACGCGGAACCGGCGATCGCTCAAGCTCAGCAACCCGCCAAGCGCCATCAGGATGGCGCCCGCCCAGATCCAGTTGGCCAGGGGTTTGATATAGGTCCGCATGGTCCAGCCGCCATCATCCTGCCGGTCGCCCAGCACCACATAAAGATCGCGCGTGACCCGGTAGTCGATCGCCGCCTCGGTGGTGGGCATTTGAGCCACGGGATAGTCACGCTTTTCCGGGAACAGCACGGCCTCTTGGCGGCCGCCCCGGGTGATTTCCACCCGGCCCTTGGTGCTATAGTAGTTCGGCCCCTGTTCGCGGCCGACATCCTTCAGCACCAGCTCATAAGCGCCAACCGTGAACGGCTCGCCCAGATAGGCGACACGAATGTCTTCCTGCTCCCAGGCGGTCAAACCCGCAATGGCAAAGATGGTGATACCCAGCCCGCCATGCGCCACGGCCTTGCCCCAGTCGGCCCGCGGCAGGCGCAGCATACGCTGCAAACGCGCGCTCTTTCCGCTGCGCATCCACAGGTCCGTCAGCGCCCCAAAGACCACCCAGGCCCCCAGGAACAGCCCGACCGGTCCCAGCGCACTGCGCCCGGTCTGCATCGCCCAGGCCAGCACCCCCAGCGACACCGCCAAAACAAACACAAACCGCAGCTGCCACGCCGCGCGAACCACCCTGCCCCGTTTCCATGGCAACATGGCACCCACCGGCAGCAGCAGTCCCAGAACCACCATGAAGGGGATGAAGGCCGAATTGAAGAACGGCGGGCCCACGCTGAGTTTGCGGTCAAACAGCATCTCCGCCACGATCGGCCAGATAGTGCCAAAGAACACCACGAAACAGCTGACCGCCAGCAGGATGTTGTTGGCAACCAGCGCGCTTTCGCGGCTCAGCACGCCAAAGACGCCCTTGGCTTCCATCGCCTGTGCGCGGGCGGCAAACAGCGTCAGTGCGCCGCCGGTGAAGAACGCCAGGATCATCAGGATAAAAACCCCGCGTTCGGGATCATTGGCAAAGGCGTGCACGCTGGTGATGATGCCGGAGCGCACGATGAAGGTGCCGATCAGCGAGAAGCCGAAGGCCAGGATCGCCAGCAGGATGGTCCAGCTTTTCAGCGCCTCGCGCTTTTCCACCACAATGGCTGAATGCAGCAGGGCCGCCGCCAGCAGCCAGGGCATGAAGGACGCGTTTTCCACCGGGTCCCAGAACCAGAAGCCGCCCCAGCCCAGCTCGTAATAGGCCCACCAAGACCCCAGTGCGATGCCGATGGTCAGGAAAATCCAGGCCGCCAGCGTCCAGGGCCGCACCCAGCGCCCCCAGGCCGCATCCACGCGCCCCTCGATCAGCGCGGCCACCGCAAAGGAGAACGCCATGCTGAGCCCGACATAGCCGAGGTACAGAAACGGTGGGTGAAAGGCGAGACCGGGGTCCTGCAACAGCGGGTTCAGATCCTGCCCGTCAAAGGGCGGCACCAGCAGCCTCAGAAACGGGTTCGAGGTGAACAGGATAAAGGCAAAGAAGGCCACACCGATGGCCGCCTGCACCGCCAGCACCCGCGCCTTGAGCGTCGGCGGCAGCCCACCACCAAAGACCGACGCCAGCGCGCCAAACAGCGCCACGATCAGCACCCACAACAGCATGGAGCCCTCATGATTGCCCCAGGTGCCCGAGATCTTGTACAGCATCGGTTTTGCCGAATGGCTGTTGAGCGCCACCAGCTTGATCGAAAAATCGGAGGTCACGAAGCCCCACATCAACGCGCCGAAGGCGAAAGCGGTAAACAGAAACTGCGCCTGCGCCGCCGGTTCCGCCACGGCCATCCAGCCGGGCCAGCGTTTCTGAGCGCCAATCAGCGGTACCACCATCTGCACGATGGCAATCATGAAGGCGAGGATCAATGCAAAGTGGCCAAGCTCGGTAATCATGGGGTCTCCTATCCGCCGGACTGCTATACGCTGCTGCGTCCCTCGCGCCAATGCCAATCGCCGCGCCACGCCGCCGCAGCCGCGCAAATGTGATCAGCCGCGCCGCGCTTTCCAGGCCTCAAGCGCCGGGTTTTCCTCTGCCTTTACCGCCGCCAGCCTGTCGGCCGCATCATGGTGGGTGGCAGCCCTGCCGGGGCTGCCTGGGCCGTCCGCGCGCAGGCGATTGAGCGTGGCAATGTTCTCGACTGCCTGCGGCACCCGCGCCATGCTGGCCGCCAGCCCCTGCTGGAACGCCTGGGTTTTCACCTGATGGCGCGCGCCAAAATAGAAAGAGACCACCGCTCCCAGGAGCCACCACAGAGGCTCCGGCACCAGGGCCAGGCCCTGCATGCGGGTGGCGAACCAGACCGGATCCACCAAAGCCGACACCAGCAGCCCCAGCGTTCCCAGCGCCAGCATCGGTCGCGGCAGCCGGTTCACCCCGTCCATGAAGCGGTCAAAACGCCCGACGGCGGGGCGTCCGAACTCTGCGCCCAACTGCGACAGCGCCGCGATCTGCACGGCATGTGCACGCCGCGCGCTGCCTTCGGCGTTCTCGCGAAACACCTCTGCGGTCTCGCGCAGGACGTTGCGGCGGCTGCCGAAGACCAGTGCCAGAATGTCGGTGATCAGGCCCATGCTGCGGTCCTTTGCTGAAATGCCTCAAGGCTCAGGTGATACTTCGGCGACAGAAATGACTCGGCCCGGCGGATCCAGCCGCCCTTGCCCCCTGCACGGGTGCGGGCGTACTTGCGGCTGGCCGGGCGTCGGTCCGCAAGCCGGAAGTAATAGTTGCGCCGTGCCACCCCATAGGCATCGCGCAGCGCCAGCGCATCAACCTCTGCCGCCTGTCGTGCGGCGCCTGCGGTCTGCGGTCCGATGGCGCCATCGACAGTCACGGCGTAACCCATCTGCCGCAACAACTGCTGCAAAATGCGCACCGCATTGCTGCCCGCGTTCACATACATGTCAAAAACCGACGCCTGCACGACAGCTGGCAGCGTGCCGATCCGCGGTGCCTCGAAATAATGCCGGATAAAGATCCGCTCGGCGTCGGCCGGGGTGAGCGCTTGGACATCCGCCACATCCACCCGACCATCGCCCGTCTTGTCCAGCCCCAGCCGACGGAGGGTTCCGATGGTCACCCCGTGGTTGGTGGCCCCGCCGGGGTCGTCGGGATCATTTACAAAGCCGCCTTCTCGCGCCACGATCTCAGCGGCGATTTCCTGAACAGTCTGCATCGCACCTCACCATAATTTGGGCGCGATAACACTGCCATGAAAGACCTAAGACCCGCTGAGACCACCGTACGCCCCAGGCGCAACACGTCTGGCTCCGTACCTGTGGGTCAGCTTTCGGGCGCTTGGTAGACGCCCTGTTCCTTCAGCGCGTCCACGACCTCTTTTGGCATGTAGGTCTCGTCATGTTTTGCAAGAATTTCGGAGGCTTCAAAGACGCCATTAACGTAGCGACCGGTGCCGACCATGCCCTGGTTCTCCTCGAACAGATCTGGCAGCACACCGGTATAGGCCACCTCCACCGTGGCGCCGCCATCGGTCACTGCAAAACGCACCGTTTCGCCCTGGCCGCGCACAAGCGAGCCCTCGGCAACCAGCCCGCCGATGCGGAACACCTCGCCCGGCTCCGGCGGCGCTTCGGCCACCTGGCTGGGCGAGCGGAAATAGTTGATCCCGTCGCGCATCGCATAGCCGATCAGGGCGGTAGCGACGATCAAGGCCACCGCCGAAAGGGCGACGACCTGGATACGGCGCTGTTTCTTCAGGTTCTTCATGATGTCCTCTGGTCATGCCCCGCCCGGCGGAATGGCAGCACCGTTTCGTCAGGGAAACAGCGGCGCCATCATCAGGCCACGGGTTTCATCCTCACCTAACATCAGGTTGGCGTTCTGCAAGGCCTGGCCGCTGCTACCTTTTGTCAGGTTATCCAGCGCTGCAAAAACGATGGCGCGGCCCGCGATGCGGTCCTGCGCGACGCCGATGTGGCAGAAGTTGGAGCCGCGCACATGGTGGGTGCTGGGTGCCTCGCCAAAGGGCAGCAGTTCGATGAAGGGCTCATCAGCATACGCCTTGGCAAAGGTGGCGTGGATCTCTTTCGCGTCGCCCTTTACATAAGTGGTCGCCAGGATGCCGCGGTTCACCGGCAGCAGATGCGGGGTGAACTGCACCTTGACCGGGCGACCGGCGATCTTGGAGAATTCCTGGTCGAACTCGCCCAGATGCCGGTGGGTGCCGCCAATCGCATACGGATTGTAGCCCTCGCTCAGCTCAGCGTGCAGCAGGTTTTCCTTCAGCGCCCGGCCGGCGCCGGAGACCGCGCATTTCAGGTCCAGAATGATCTCGTCCAGATCAATGACGCCCGCCGCGATCAGTGGCCGCAGGGCAAACTGGCCGGTGGCCGCATTGCAGCCGGTGCCAGCCACCAGCCGGGCGGCCTTGATCTCGTCGCGGTAGAACTCGGTCAGGCCGTAGACCGCCTCTGCCTGCTGTTCCAGCGCAGCATGGGGATTGCCGTACCATTTTTCATACTCCGCCGGATCGCGCAGCCGGAAATCCGCCGACAAATCGACGATCTTCAGCGATTTTGGCAGGGCGGCGATGACCTCCTGGCTGGTCTTGTGCGGCAAGGCACAAAAGCACAGGTCGATGTCGGCAAAGTCGATTTCGTCGATCTTGCAAAGGGTTGGCAGCGACATATGACGCAGGTGCGGGAACACCTCCGCCATGGTCATGCCTGCCTTGCGTTCCGCCGCCAGGGCCGCGATTTCGATGCTTGGGTGCTGTGCGATCAACCGCACCAATTCGGCACCGGTATAGCCGGAAGCACCGAGAATAGCCACTTTGTGGGTCATGTCAGACCTCATCTTTCAAATCTGAAGTGTCGGTTCCGCAGCCTTCTGCGGACCATGTAACGGGTAAAGCCAGCCGTGCCGGTTGCGCCTGCGCAACGTCTTGGCGGCTGCGGGGCGATCAAGCCGCCCGAAAGGTGATTTCTCGTCGCAGAAACTGTGTCGCGCGGTCGCTCACACGGGCGGGTTTGCCGGTGGTGACAAAGCCACCTGGCCCGGTGCCCAGCATGTCCGGGTGGCGGTCCAGATAATCGGCCAGACTGTCGGCCACCAGGCTGCCCTGGCTGAACACCTTCACCTCGGGCCCCAGCGCGGCCTGAAACACGTCCTGCATCAAGGGGTAATGCGTGCAGCCCAGGATCGCCGCCTGCGGATGCGGCATCTTTCGTTTCAGCGCATCCACATGGCTGCGCACCAGTGCTTCGGCCAGGATCATATCGCCATCTTCGATGGCATCCACCACACCGCCGCAGCTCTGCGCTTCGACATCAACGCCGATGGCGCGGAACGCCAGCTCCCGCTGAAACGCGCGGCTGGCGACGGTCGCCGGGGTGGCAAACAGCGCCACGTGCTGCACCGCAACCTCCCGCGGCGGGGAGTTGTCGCCCCATTGCCGTTCTGTCAGCGCCTCGATCAGCGGCACAAAGACGCCCAGCACCCGCTTGCCCTTGGGCAGGCCGCCCTCCTGCATCCGGCGCAGCGCCGCCGCCGAGGCCGTGTTGCAGGCCAGGATCACCAGATTGCAGCCCTGGTCCCACATGCTGTGGACCGCGGCGCGGGTCAGCTGATAAATATCCTCGGCGTCCCGCACACCATAGGGGGCATGCGCGTTGTCGCCGTAATACAGGAAGTCCACCTCCGGCAGACGCGCTTGGGCTGCCTTCAGGACGGTCAGGCCGCCAAGGCCTGAATCAAAGATGCCAACTGCCATAATGCTCTCTCAGGCGCGGTGTTTTTCCTCAAACTCATACCCGTGGGCATAAGATCCGAGCGGTACTGGAGACAGGTCATACGTGGCTTTGCGCAGGAAATCCATAAGCGCTTTTGCATCACCCGTCAGCGGCGCCAGCGCGGCGCGTTCGATCGGCGCACCGATCACCACCCGCACGGGGGTATCGGTGCGCTTGCGGAACTCTTGCAGCAGCAGCCCCATGCGCAGGTTCACGTGCAGGTGGCTGGCGATCTGGAACACCCGCGAGGTATGGCCGTCAAAGAACACCGGCACAACAACCGCGTCGGATTTGGCAATCATCCGCGCGGTAAAGCTGCGCCAGCCCGGATCCATCGGCTGGGCGAACGGCCGCGCCGCCGTCGACACCGTGCCACCAGGAAAGATGCCGATGGCGCCGCCCTGTCCCAGAAACTCCAACGCCGCCTTGCGGGTTGCCAGGTTGGTGCGCATGGCAGCCTTGGACTCGGCAAAGTCAATCGGCAGGATCACCCGATTCAGATCTTCCGCCTTGCGGAACACCTGATGCGCCAGAATGCGAAAATCATGGCGTGTCTGGGCCAGGATATGCCCCATCATCAGACCATCCAGGATACCGTAGGGATGATTTGCAATCAGGATCACCGGCCGATCCCGTGGGATATTGGCGAGGCTGCCGCCCATGATGTCCAGTGTCAGCCCGTAGCGATCGGTCATCACCGACCAGAAACTGCGCCCGGCGGCGATGTCGCGCTCATAGCCTTCCGCGCGGCGCATCAGCTGTAATCGCCCGGTGGCATTCTCCATCAACCGGATCAAGGCCCGCCCCGGACGCGTGGCGGCGGAGTGGGCATAGGAAATGTCGCGGGCGATCTGGCGGTCGGCTTGCATCGTTTGGGGCGTCCTGACTGTCGGCTTACGGCCAGATACGGCCGGGAACGCAGTATGTGCAAGCCACGTGACACAGGTATGACACGCCGCCGCAGCTTTCCCTGGCGCGGAGGGGCTCCGGCCCCGGCCTCCCGGCTTCCTCCGGAGTATTTTTTTGGACCAGAAAGAACCGCCAGTCCCGCCTACAAGGGCCGGGTGCTGTCGCGCCGCGCGTCAGCGCGGCGCCGGGCCCAACCGGGAGGGGCCAGGCCCGCTGGACTGGCCCCGGAGCGGGCGGGAGGGACTGCGCAGCGGTTATTCGGCCGCTTGCCGCACCGGAGCGCCCCCCTGCCGCAAGAGCGCCAACAGCTCCTCACGGCGTTTGGCGGCCTTTTGCTCGTTGGCCTGTTTTACCGGGCCGAAACCGCGGATCTGCAGCGGCAGTTCCGCCAGGGCGATCAGCGGCTCCATCGTGGCGGGGGTTGCCTTGGGCAGCCATTCGTCCATGTCGGCCTCGTATTGCCTGATCAGCGCGCGTTCCATCCTGCGTTCAGCCGTGTAGCCAAAGACATCCAGCGGCGTGCCACGCAGGCGTTTGAACCGGGCCAGCAGCCGCAACCAGCGGTCCATACCCTGGCCGAACTTGCGCTTTCTCGGACGGCCGTTGGGATCTTCTCCGCCCAGCAGCGGCGGTGCCAGGTGATAGGACAGCTTCAGATCGCCCTCGAACTCGGCTTCTGCCTTGGCCCGGCTTTGGAGCAGCAACCGGGCGACCTCGTATTCGTCCTTGTAGGACAGCAGTTTGTGATAACCCTTCGCCACCGCCTCCTTCAGTGCGGGATCGCTGACTGTCTCCAGCAGTTTGGCATATCGCTTGGCCAGGCCGCTGCCCTGATAGGCGACCAGGTGATCTTTGCGGAATGCGATTTTCTCATCCAGAGATTTGGGCTTGTCCACGACCTTGGGTTGCGTCAGCGCACGCGCGTCCGCCGGGTACAACACCGCCCAGCGGCCGATGTCAAAGGCGCGCTTGTTGGCCTTTACCGCCGCGCCGTTCATCTCGATCGCCTGCATCAGCGCCTCATGGCTCACTGGAACCAATCCGCGCTGCCAGGCGGCACCAAATACCATCATATTGGAAAAGATCGAGTCACCCATGCTCACGCGGGCCAGCTCGGAGGCGTCGAACAGGTCCAGCCGGTCGCGCAGACGCGCTTGAAGTGCGACCTCCAACCGGTCGGAGGGAATGGCGAAATCGGTGTCGCGGGTGAACTCACCCGTGATGATCTCGTGGTTGTTCACTACTGCACCAGTGCGTCCCGCCGTGGTAAGGCCAAGCGTCTTGGCGCCTGCACTTACCACCAGATCCCCGCCGATCAGCGCGTCCGCTTCGCCGGTGGCAACCCGGATGGCAGAGATGTCCTCGGGGCGATTGGCAAGGCGGCAGTGGATGTGCACCGCGCCGCCCTTTTGGGCGAGCCCCGCCATTTCCATCAGCCCGGCCCCCTTGCCGTCGATCTGCGCGGCCTGCGCCAACACCGCGCCAATGGTCACAACGCCGGTGCCGCCGACGCCGGTGATGACGATGTTGTGGGTGCCGTGAATCGCGGGCAAGGTAGGCTGCGGCAGCTCCGGCAGCTCCAGTGATGTGGTGGCCTCCTTGCGGATCTTTGCGCCCTCGACGGTCACGAAAGACGGGCAAAAGCCGTTCAGACAGGAGAAATCCTTGTTGCAGGAGGATTGGTCGATCGCGCGCTTGCGACCCAGTTCGGTGTTCTTGGGCACGATGGAAACGCAGTTGGACTGCACCCCGCAATCGCCGCAGCCCTCGCAGATGTCGGGGTTGATGAACACCCGCTGGTCCGGGTCCGGGAAGGTTCCGCGCTTGCGGCGGCGGCGCTTTTCGGCGGCGCAGGTCTGGACATAGATGATGGCAGAGACCCCCTCGATCTGCTCGAATTCGCGCTGGATATTCATCATCTCGGCGCGTTCATGCATCCGCATGCCTGCCGGGAACAGCTTGGGGTCGACGTCTTCTTTCTCGTCATAGACCACCGCGATGGTTTTCACGCCCATCGCCGTCAGCTCATGCGCGATCTGATGCGCGGTGAGGCCGCCTTCGGCCTGCTGGCCCCCGGTCATCGCCACCGCGTCATTATAGAGGATCTTGTAGGTGATGTTGGTGCCCTCGGCCAAAGCGGCCCGGATCGCCATCACGCCGGAGTGGTTGTAGGTGCCGTCACCGAGGTTCTGGAACACATGCTTCCGGGTTGAAAACGGCGCTTCGCCCACCCAATTGGCGCCCTCGCCGCCCATATGGGTAAAGCCCACGGTTTCGCGGTCCATCCATTGCACCATGAAATGACAGCCAATGCCCGCATAGGCGCGCGCGCCCTCCGGCAGCTTGGTGGAGGAGTTGTGCGGGCAGCCCGAGCAGAAATAGGGCAGCCGGGTGGCGATTTCCTCGGCATTGTCGGCGCGCCGGGCCTCGTCCAGTTGGGCAATGCCTGCGCGGATGGCCTCGGTGTCGCGGCCCTCTTCGATCAGGATGCCGCCGAGCTTTTCGGCGATCATGACCGGGTCCAGCGCGTATTTTGTCGGGAACAGTTCCTCGCGGTGCAGCGCGCCGGCGCCGCCCTTGTACCAGCCATAAACGCGGCGGCCGCGGCGGTTGTCGAACAGCGCCTCCTTGATCTGGATCTCAATCAGCTTGCGCTTTTCCTCGGCCACCACGATCAGGTCCAGCTCTTCGGCCCAGGTGTTGAAGCCCTTCATGTCCATCGGCCAGGTCTGCCCCACCTTGTAGGTGGTGATCCCCAGCCGCTCGGCCATGGCCTCGTCAATGTTCAACAGCTTCAGCGCATGCACGAGGTCGAGCCAGTTCTTGCCGGCCGCGACCAGCCCGATCTTGGCGCCGGGCTTGCCCCAGACGCGCTTGTCCATCTTGTTGGCATGGCTGAACGCCTCCGCCGCAAAGCGCTTGTAGTCGATAATGCGGTTTTCCTGGCGGAAGCGGTCGTCGTCCAGCCGGATGTTCAACCCGTCGGGCGGCAGGTCAAAGTCGGGCCGCACCAACTGCATCCGCTCTGGCCGTGCGTCAACCACCGACGTCACCTCGATGGTGTCTTTCATCGTTTTCAGACCAACCCAGAGACCGGAAAACCGGCTGAGCGCGTAGCCGTAGATGCCGTAATCGAGGATCTCCTGAACACCAGCCGGGCTGACGATGGGCAAATAGCAGTCCAGCAGCGACCATTCCGACTGGTGCAGCACGGTGGAGCTTTCACCGGTGTGGTCATCACCCATGGCCAGCAGCACGCCGCCATGCTTTGACGTGCCCGCCATATTGGCATGACGGATCGCATCGCCAGAGCGGTCAACCCCCGGCCCCTTGCCATACCAGAGGCCAAAGACTCCGTCGTATTTGCCCTCGCCGCGCACTTCGGCCTGCTGCGCGCCCCACAGCGCGGTGACTGCCAGATCCTCGTTCAGACCGTACTGAAAGGTCACATCCGCCGCGTTCAAGTGCTTGGCGGCGCGGGTCATCTGCATGTCGACCGCGCCCAGCGGCGAGCCGCGATAGCCGGTGACCAGAGCGGCGGTGTTGAGACCCGACAGCCGGTCGCGGTGCTTTTGCATCAGCATCAGCCGCACCAGCGCCTGGGTACCGTTCAGCAGCACCGGTGACTTGTCGAGATCGTATTTGTCGTTCAGGGAAATCTTTTGCGTGCTCATCCTGGCCTCCCGCCCAAAGAATAGCTTGCTGTATCTGAATGGGACAATAGGTCAGAATTACTGACCTGTGTAGAGGCTTTTTTTCGTTTTCGCTCGCTTGCACCGTGGAAACTGATACATAACTAAGGTTTCATATACTCGCCCCCGAACGCACGGAAAGTAACGGATATGGATTGGGACAAGCTCAGAATCTTTCACGCGGTCGCGGATGCGGGCAGTCTCACCCATGCCGGTGACAAGCTGAACCTGTCACAATCCGCCGTCAGCCGCCAGATCCGCGCGTTGGAGGAGAGCCTCAACGCGACCCTGTTCCACCGTCATGCACGGGGGCTGATTCTGACTGAGCAGGGCGAGCTGCTGTTTGACGCGACACAGTCTATGACCAGCCGCCTTGATGCCGCCGCCGCGCGAATCCGCGACAGCGAAGAAGAGGTTTTCGGGGAATTGCGGGTGACCACGGCCACCGGGTTCGGCACTCTGTGGCTGGCGCCGCGCCTGACCAAACTGTATGAACAGTACCCCAATCTCAAGATCGATCTGATGCTGGAGGAACGCGTGCTCGACCTGCCGATGCGCGAGGCCGATGTGGCCATCCGCATGAAGGAGCCGAGCCAGGCGGATCTGGTGCGCAAACGGCTGATGACCGTGCGCATGGCGCTGTTTGCCTCGCCTACCTATCTGGAGCAGCACGGTGTGCCGCAATCCATCGAGGATATCTCCGATCACCGGCTGATCTGCCAAAGCCAGCGCGCCGCGCAGGTCAGCTCCGCCGCCGTGGTCATCCGAAAGCTGATGACACACGAGCCGAAGTCGCTTCTGACAGTGAACAATTACTTTGGTGTATTGCAAAGCGTGGTGCACAATCTGGGCATTGGCATTCTGCCGGACTACGTGACAGAGGGTTTTCCCGAACTGGTGGAGGTCCTGCCGGACGAGGGGCAGAACACGGTGCCGGTCTACCTCGCCTATCCGGAGGAGCTGCGCCATTCGCAGCGCGTCGGCGCGTTTCGGGATTTTGTCCAGTCGGAGATCATGGCCCACCGCAAGCACATGAAGGAACTGGGCAAACTTTAAGGGCTCGCCTTGTCCCGTGCCTTCCGCGGCCTCTTTACACTGAACCGCATTGTTGTCGCCGGAACGCTGCCCTCCGCCCTGTGCGGTGTCTTCGCTGTCACCCCTTGGGTGTGACGATCTATTCGACAGGCTGAAACAGCTTGATGGAGACCGTCGCGATCCCGCGTACGGTGGTGTATTGACGCAGCGGACACCGCAAATTCAAAGCCATGCAGAAACCGCATAGCAGCATTGACGTTCAAATCGTATCAAACCTCTTGAAGGGTCCGGCGTGCAGCCCTAAATGACCCTCATGAAGGCGGCGCAGACGCGCACCTTCATACCTCCCTGTTGGACTTCGGCCGAGCTTAGTGCTCGGCCTTTTTTTTGGCCGATCGCAGCGTGCCCGCCATGTTAGACAGGCGCCCGTCTGCCGACCGGTCCATCCGCTCTCGCACATTCCATAGCCCCCGCCCCTTCCGCAGGGCCAGTGTTCGCGCGCGTCCCCAAGGCACAAGAGCCGCCTGCGCAATAAATTTTACCGCTTTTGTGGGGGCCTGCCTGAAGTTTCAGCGCGACTGAAACGCCCCGCCTGCAAATCACAGCGAACCCACGGGGTCGCAGCTCTCCGCCCCCCGACAGCCGGAACGCGAACCGGGTTTACCCCTGGTGGCCGACCGTTGTCCGAACACCGCAGCCGCCGTTGCATGGCGGCGAATGCGCAAGCCCTCTTTCCCAATGGCAAAGCTTGCTCTAAAAGGCGCGCAACCGCAGCCATTGGGGACGTTTACGGATGCAGGAACCCGCCATCACGCCTGAACTGATTGCAAGCCACGGGCTGAAGCCCGAGGAATACGATCTGATCCTGGAAATCATCGGGCGGGAGCCGACCTTCACCGAGCTGGGCATTTTCTCGGCGATGTGGAATGAACACTGCTCGTACAAATCCTCCAAGAAGTGGCTGCGCACCTTGCCCACCGAGGGCCCGCAAGTCATCTGCGGCCCCGGCGAAAACGCCGGTATCGTTGACATCGGCGATGGCGACGCGGTGGTGTTCAAGATGGAAAGCCACAACCACCCCTCCTACATCGAGCCCTATCAGGGCGCGGCAACCGGGGTTGGCGGCATTCTGCGCGATGTGTTCACCATGGGCGCCCGCCCCATCGCCTCGATGAACTCGCTGTCGTTTGGCGAGCCCGCGCACCACAAGACCCGCCAGCTGGTCAACGGTGTGGTCGAGGGCATCGGTGGCTATGGCAACTGCTTTGGTGTTCCTTGCGTCGGCGGCGAAGTCCGCTTTCATCCCGCCTATAACGGAAACTGCCTGGTGAATGCCTTTGCCGCTGGCTTGGCAAAGACTGACAGCATTTTCTACTCCGCCGCCTCAGGTGTTGGCATGCCGGTGGTCTACCTCGGCGCCAAAACGGGCCGGGATGGTGTTGGCGGGGCCACCATGGCCTCTGCCGAATTCGACGACACCATCGAGGAAAAGCGTCCCACCGTGCAGGTTGGCGACCCCTTCACCGAAAAACGCCTGATGGAAGCCACGCTGGAGCTGATGCAGACCGGCGCTGTGATCTCGATCCAGGACATGGGGGCTGCTGGCCTCACCTGTTCCGCCGTGGAAATGGGTGACAAGGGCAAACTGGGCGTGCGGCTGGACCTTGAAAACGTGCCCCAGCGCGAAGAAAACATGACCGCCTACGAAATGATGCTGTCGGAATCCCAGGAGCGGATGCTGATGGTGCTGAACCCGGAGCTGGAAGCCGAGGCGCGCGCGGTCTTCGAGAAATGGGACCTGGATTTTGCCATCGTCGGCGAAACCATCGCGGAGGACCGCTTCCTGATCATGCACAACGGAGAGGTCAAGGCCGATCTGGTGCTGTCGAAACTGTCCTCCACCGCGCCGGAATACGACCGCCCTTGGGTTCCGACCCCGACACCGGAACCGCTGACCGACGCGGATGTGCCGACCATTGACCCGATCGACGGTCTGAAGGCGCTGATCTCCTCGCCGAACTATGCGGGCAAGCAGTGGGTCTATGAACAGTATGACACCACCGTGATGGGCGACACCGCCCGCCGCCCCGGCGCGGGCTCCGGCATTGTGCGGGTGCATGGCACCGACAAGAAGCTGGCCTTCACTTCCGATGTGACGCCGCGCTACGTCAAGGCAAACCCCTTTGAGGGCGGCAAACAGGCGGTGGCCGAAGCCTATCGCAACCTCACCGCCGTGGGCGCCCGCCCGCTGGCCACCACCGACAACCTGAACTTTGGCAACCCCGAAAAGCCCGAGATCATGGGCCAGTTCGTCGGCGCCATCAAAGGGATCGGCGAGGCGGTGGCGGCGCTGGACATGCCGATCGTCTCTGGCAACGTGTCGCTTTACAATGAAACCGACGGCAAGGGCATCCTCCCGACCCCGACCATCGGCGCCGTTGGCCTTATCGCGGCTGGCGAAGAACCGATCATCGGCGAGGTCCGCGATGGCCATGTGGCCCTTCTCGTGGGCGACATGGTCGGCCACCTGGGCCAGTCGGCGCTGCTGGCAGAAGTATTCAACCGCGAAGACGGCGACGCGCCCGCAGTGGACCTGGAGGCCGAGAAACGCAACGGTGACTTCATCCGCGCCAACCGCGACTACATCAAGGTCTGCACCGATCTGGGCGATGGCGGTCTGGCACTGGCCGCATTCGAGCTGGCCGAAGAGGCCGGCGTTGGCGTGCAGCTCGACGCAGGCGACACCCAGACCCTGTTTGGCGAGGACCAGGCCCGCTATCTGATCGCCTGCAACTTCGACCAGGCCGAAGCTCTGATGATGGCCGCAGGCCAGGCCGGCGTCACCCTGGCCACTGTCGGAAAATTTGGCGGCGACAGCGTAAAATTCGGCACTGCAGAAGCACCGCTTGCCGAGCTACAGGAGATCTTCCGCAGCAGCTTTGCCGCCGCGGTTGCCTGAATGACGGCGCCCGGCGCACCGGGCGCGTCACGCGCTGGCGGGATGGCAAACGCCGTTCCGCCTGCTTACTTGGCCTAAGGGGAGAGGCTGAGATCATGAACCTGCCAGAGCTGACAGAAGATTGCAGCCGGTGTGCCGGCCTGTGCTGCGTTGCCTATTCCTTTGCCGCGCATGAGGATTTTGGCCTGCTGAAGGCGGCGGACACGCCCTGCCCCAAGCTGGCCGCTGACTTTCGCTGCACCATTCACCGCGATCTCAACGCGACCGGCTTTGGCGGCTGCGTCAGCTACTCTTGCGCTGGTGCCGGGCAACGTGTCACGCAGGAGCTGTTCCGCGGCGAGAGCTGGCGTGAAGATCCCGACCTTCTGCCCCATATGACGCGGGCATTGCGGGTGCTGCGCCCGATCCATGAGGCGCTGCTGATCCTGCAAGAAGCCGCCGCATTGCCCTTGCCGACCTATCTGCAACGCAAATGCGCTGCGCTGACCGATGCGCTGTGCCCGCCCAAGGCCAGCTCCGTCTGGGATTTCACCGAAGAACATGTGCAGGATGCGCTGGCGGAGCTGCCCGGGTTTGTTGAGCTGCTGGCCCCTTTTGCGGCGCAGCGCGGCTAAACCTGCTTGCAGACCCAAGGCCTGCCACCTACATTTTTACCAAACGAGACAAAGGACTTCCCCGGATGCCCATGCAAGCCCATGAAATCGAAGAACTGCTGCGCCAATCCTTCCCGGAGGCCGAGATCCAGGTGGGTGGCAGCGATGGCGTTCACATGTCGGCAATGGTGATCGACGAGAGCTTTCGCGGCAAGAACCGCGTCCAGCAGCAGCGCGCCGTCTACGCCGCGCTGAAAGGCAAGATGGACGGCCCCGACGGCGAGTTGCACGCGCTGGCGCTGACCACCAAGGCGCCGGAGTGACAACGGCGGGCTGGATCATCACCGGCCTCGCTGCATGTCTTGCGGCAGCGATCGCGCTGGAAGCCCGCCTGCGGCGCAATCGGCGGCGTCCGCTGTCCAGCAGTCGGCCTGAAAGCCCGGCACGCAAGGTTGAGCTGGGACAGGAAGAAACCGACGTGGAACTGGTCAACCGGACACATGCAGCGAACCAGAAGACCGCAAGTCGCAACAGCAGGCTATAGCCCCGAAGGCGGCTGGCAGGCAGGTCCACGAGGCTGTTGCCCGACCTTTCACCGGCCTTCGCCGCAGTCGCCGCGCACGTGGGGCTTACCTTTCTCTGTCTTCTCCCCTATATCGAAACAAACCGCGACCGGCTGAAACGCCAAGAGGATATGGATAAATGACCGACGTAAAAACCCGCATCGACGAAACCGTCAAAGCCAACGACGTGGTGCTGTTCATGAAAGGCACCAAGGAAATGCCGCAATGCGGTTTCTCCTCGCGCGTGGCGGCGGTGCTGAACTACATCGGCGTCGACTACGCCGATGTGAACGTGCTGGCCGACGAGGAAATCCGCTCCGGCATCAAGGAATACTCCGACTGGCCGACCATCCCGCAGCTCTATGTAAAGGGCGAATTTGTCGGCGGCTGCGACATCATCACTGAAATGGCGCTGTCTGCCGAACTGGATGGTCTGTTCGAAAGCAACAGCATTGCCTTCGATAAGGACGCCGCGGACAAGATCCGCGAAGCCAACGCCTGACGCCCGTCA
The DNA here is from genome assembly GCF_056033425.1 of Leisingera sp. SA32. Taxonomy (NCBI): domain Bacteria; kingdom Pseudomonadati; phylum Pseudomonadota; class Alphaproteobacteria; order Rhodobacterales; family Roseobacteraceae; genus Leisingera; species Leisingera sp. SA32. The sequence continues at coordinate 182,189 of NZ_JBVYHB010000004.1, forward strand.
CGAGGCGGCAATAGAAAAGGCCTGCTTCAGAGGTATCTGAAGCAGGCCTTTTTCGTGGGCATCAGCCGCATCACGTCGCAGAGATCAGCACCAGATCCTCGGTGGTAAAGCTCTCGGCGGCACCTTCGATCCGCGCCACGAGCTCTCCCTGCTGGAGAATGAGCGCATCGCCGGAGGCTTCCTCCGTTTCGACGCTGAAATCATCGACCCCAAGCTCTTCGCCGTCATTGTTCACTAGCAGCTGGATGATGTCTTCGCCGGCGGTATAGTCGGTGATAGCGATCACCCCGTCAGAGTCCTGCGACATGTACAGTGCGAAACTGTCCGCCCCCAGACCGCCGGTGCCAGTATCACCCGCACCGAGCAGCAGGAAATCGCTGCTCTCGCCGCCATTCAGCGTATCCGCACCATCAGCGGCATTTGAAAGTTCGATATCCGTAAATTCGCCGTCGCCCGGGCCAGCTTCGCCGCCTTGGTCGCGCAGGGTCGCAATCTCTTCGGGCGTCAGGTCGCGGCTCAGGTTGATACCGCTCAGCGCATCATTGCCGCTGCCGCCGTTCAAAACATCCGCGCCGCTGCCGCCGATCAGGTCGTCGTTCCAGGCGCCGCCATCCAACGTATCGTCCCCGTCATCGCCGAACAGCACGTCCTTTCCCCCATCGCCGGACAGCGCATCATCGTCGGCACCGCCATAGAGAATGTCGTGGAACTCGCCGCCGGAAATCGTATCGCTACCGTCCCCGCCGAAGGCAACATCCTTGCCTGCCCCCGCGTTCAGAACGTCATTGCCCGCGCCGCCCCGCAGCAAATCGTAGCCAACGCCGCCATCCAGCGAGTCGCTCCAGTCGCCGCCCTCCAGCGTGTCGTTGCCTGCTTCGCCGAACAGCGTGTCCTGACCGCCCTCGCCAGACAGAGAGTCATCGCCATTGCCACCAAAAAGAGAATCGTGAAACGCGCCGCCGGAGACCGTGTCGTCGCCGTCTCCGCCCAAGAGGGTATCCTGCCCGCCGCCGCCAGAAATCAGGTCATCGCCGCCTCCGGCATCGACGCTGTCAAATCCAAACCCCGCGTCCAGCTCATCATCGCCATCCCCCAGGACCAGGTCATCCGCGCCGTCGGTGGGCAGACCCTCCGGCGGCTCGAAGCCCGGGTTTTGATCGACCGGTTCGTTTTCGTCGTCGTCGCCGTCAACCGTAATTGCCAGCCCGGCTATCGCCAGGCTGCCCAGAATAAATGCCCCAATCATGGAAGCCCCCAAAGATAACATGTTGAAATCGCATGAACCTGAAATAGCCAAATTCGGGGGTGCAATCCATTTTTTAATTAAGCTTAAGTTAAACCTACGTAAAAACAGTCTGTTTCTGATTCCAGAACAAACCAACAGGCCGTGACAGACACGCACCCACGCGTGTCTTGGCCGCGGCCCGATGTTAGCGTGGTCGCTGACATCGGGCCGGGCTAAGACGCAGGCAATTTTTCGATCCGGGCTGATTGCAACAGTCTGGCCTGTCGCGCGGCCTAGGCGGAGGGGGCCGCCTTTTCCTCAATGTCCAGTGCCAGCGCCTCGGTACGGGCTGCCAAATCAGCCAGTGTTTCCGTAACCTGTGGTGGAACAACCGGAATTTCGATGCGCTCGGGCTCCGGCGCGGGGGCGTTCTTCAGCGCTTCCAGCTCCTGTTCGCGGGCAGCCAGCTGGGCTTCGACTTCCTTGATGCGATCCTCGACGGCGGCGGTCTTGTCGGCCAGCATCAGCCCCGCCATCAGCAGCATTCGTGCCTCGGGCATCCGGCCGATCTGGTCCGACAGGACCTGGGCCTCGTCGTCCAGCATCTTGGCGGCCGAGTGAAGGTAGCTTTCTTCGCCCTCCTGGCAGGAGACCTCAAAACCGCGACCGCCGATCATGATTGTCACTTCGGGCATCAGACTTCCTCCCCTTCCGGCAGCTTGGCAGCAGGCAGGCTGCGCGCATTGGCCAGCAGCGGCTCCAGCTTGGCCAGAACCGCATTGACCTGCGCCTGATCGCTGGCTTGTGCCGCCCGCAGCCCGGAGATTTCAGCCTCCATCGCGGCGTTGATCAGCCCGGCATCGCCCAGCCCCTGAGCGTTGGCATCCCGCAGCGCGGCGTTTGTGGCGCGCAGCGCCTCGTTGGCCTGACGCAGCTGCTGGTGTTCGCTATCAAGCCGCTCCAGTGCTTCGTTCTGCTGCTCGATCTGGGCACTGAAATCAGTTGCCGGTACAGCGGCAGGTTCAGCCCTGACCTGTTCCAGCTGAGCGGACAGCCTGTCATTCTGCGTCGCCAGCTCGGCCAGCTCCGCCTTCAGGGCGTCCCGCTCACCCGCAGCGGTGTTGGCCGCTGCCTCCAGCTCGCCCTTTAAGCGGGCAACTTCGGCACGCAGGGCTTCCTTTTCGGCCGGATCGCCGGCCTCGTTGCGCAGCAGCTGCACCTCGGCGCGCAGCGCCTCCAGCTCCCCGGCATCACCGGGACGGCCGCCACCCGCCTCTTGCAGGCGGGCATTCAGTACGCGCACGCGTTCTGCCAACTGCGCATTGGCCAGACGTTCCTCGTCCAGCTCCTGCTCCAGCGCCTTGCTCGCCTCATTGGCAACCGCGGCCTCCGCCAGCCGTGCCGCCTCCGCCGTCGCTTCGGCGGCCTGCTGCCGGTCAGCCTCGCGGGCCTCTTGCAATGCAGCGGTGCCAGTGCTGATCCGTGCCAGCGCAGCCTGGATGCGGCCTTGCAACTCTTCGATCTGGGTCATGCCTGCTTCCTCAGCGATCCACGTCACTTCACTGTTTTGCCGTCCTCCGCACGAATCGCGCGAATGACGGCTGACATGGGCCATGTTTCTCCGTTCTAGGAATAAGACACCGCCCATTGCGTTTCAACCACTTGCCACGGCAACTTCGCGCGGTTCAGCAGACATATGCGCAACCGTGCTTGATCTTTGCGGCATCGCTGTTATTGAGCGCAACAATCGCCTGTTAACGCCAAAGGACATACCAAGTGGACCTGACAGCCCTGCGCACCGCCAATCCCGACCATTGGAACAAGGCCGCCGCCATCCGCGCGCTGGCCCTCGACGCCGTTGCCGCGGCCAACTCCGGCCATACCGGTATGCCGATCGGCATGGCAGATGTGGCGACCGTTCTGTTTGAAAAGCACCTCAAATTTGACGCATCCAACCCGGCCTGGCCGGACCGTGACCGGTTCATCCTGTCGGCGGGCCATGGCTCGATGCTGATCTATGCGCTGCTGTATCTGGCCGGCGACAAGCAGGTCACGCTGGAGCAGATCAAGAACTTCCGCCAAACCGGCGCGCTGACCGCGGGCCACCCGGAAAACTTCCTGCTGGACGCCGTGGAAACCACCACCGGTCCGCTGGGCCAGGGCATCTCCAACGCCGTCGGCTTTGCCATGGCCGAGGAAATGCAGCGCGCCCATTACGGCAAGAAGGTCGTCGATCACCACACCTATGTGATTGCCGGCGACGGCTGCCTGATGGAGGGCATCAGCCAGGAGGCCATCGGCCTTGCCGGTCGCCACCAGCTGGGCAAGCTGATCGTGTTTTGGGACAACAACAACATCACCATCGACGGCACGGTTGAGCTGTCCGACCGCACCAACCAGGTGCAGCGTTTCAAGGCGTCAGGCTGGCAGGTTCTGGAAATCGACGGCCACGACCCCAAGGCCATCGACGAAGCCATTGCAGCTGCGAAGAAATCCAAGAAGCCGTCGATGATTGCCTGCAAGACCCACATCGCCCTGGGCCACGCCGCGCAGGACACCTCCAAGGGCCACGGCGCGCTGACCGATCCCGACCAGCTGAAGGCCGCCAAGGATGCCTATGGCTGGACCGGTGGCCCGTTCGAGGTGCCGGCCGAGATCAAATCCCAGTGGGAAGAGATCGGTGCCCGCGGCAAGTCCGAACGCGAAGCCTGGGAAGCCCGCTTTGCCGAGCTGTCGCAGCAAAAACAGGACCGTTTCACCCGCGCCTACAACCTCGAGGCACCGAAAAAACTGTCCGCCACCATCAAGGCGCTGAAAAAGCAGATCTCGGAATCGCAACCCAAGGTCGCAACCCGTAAATCTTCGGAAATGGCGCTGGAAGTGATCAACCCGATCATGCCCGAAACCGTGGGCGGCTCTGCTGACCTGACCGGCTCCAACAACACCAAGACCGGCGATCTGGGTGTGTTCGACACCGACAACCGCAAGGGCCGCTACGTCTATTGGGGCATCCGCGAGCACGGCATGGCGGCAGCCATGAACGGCATGGCGCTGCACGGTGGCATCCGCCCCTATGGTGGCACCTTCTTCTGCTTCACCGACTATGCCCGCCCGGCTATGCGCCTGGCGGCCCTGTCGAAGATCCCGACCGTGTTTGTGATGACCCACGACTCGATCGGTGTTGGCGAAGACGGCCCGACCCACCAGCCGGTCGAGCACCTGGCGATCTGCCGTGCGACCCCGAACACCTATGTGTTCCGCCCCGCGGACTCGGTTGAAACCGCGGAGGCCTGGGAAATCGCCCTGACCTCCAAGGAGACGCCGTCGGTTATGGCGCTGACCCGCCAGAACCTGCCCACCGTGCGCACCGAACACAAGCTGAGCAACCTGGTCGAAAAAGGCGCCTACGTGCTGGCCGAGGCCGAAAGCAAGCGCCAGGTGATCCTGATCGCCAGCGGCTCCGAAGTCTCTGTCGCGATGGAGGCCAAGGCCAAGCTCGAGGGCATGGGCATCGGCACCCGCGTGGTCTCCATGCCCTGCATGGAGCTGTTTGCCGAGCAGGACGAAGCCTACCGCCGCAAGGTGCTGCCCGCGGGCCCGATCCGCGTCGGCATCGAGGCGGCTGTGCGCGACGGCGGCTGGGACCGCTGGCTGCTGGGTGAGCGCGGCCAGGAGAAGAAAGCCGGTTTCGTCGGCATGGACCGCTTCGGCGCCTCCGCCCCCGCAGGCGAGCTGTTCGAGCGCTTCGGCATCACAGCCGAGGGCACCGTGGCGAAGGTGAAAGAGCTGCTGGTCTGAGGCCCGTTAAATTCCTGAAACAGAAAGGGCATCCAAACGGGTGCCCTTTTCCTTTGTGAGTATTTGCTGTGCCGACAAAACGGCCGTTCGCCACAAGCACAAAACCTATCCACGTCGGCTCCGCTTCCGCGGTTGGCACCCGTAATGCTGAAGTTGAACTGTCAGCAAGCAACCGATACTGGTTCTGCCAAAGAATGATTGAAGAGGCAGGAATGAAAAGGAAGAATTGGCTCTGGGCGATGGCCCTAGTTTCTCTGACGGCGGCTTGCGTAAAACCCGGGTCTGAAGACAGCGACTATACCGTCCGATCACGCCATGACGCCTGGTCGGTCTTGTGCCGTGACGTTCAGGCGAATTGCGTCGCCGGCCTCGATGTCGAAGATATGAACGGAACGCGAATCCTCACGATTAGCGGTTTCCTTCTGCCTGAAAACGACAAGGCTGCTGTTGCGGGATTCACCATCATGGTCCCAGCCAGAATGATTGCGCCCGGACGCCGGGACCTGCGAGTAAGCAAGGCGGCCGGGCTCGTGATGTCCGTCGATCACCGGGTCGCACGGCGATATCCCATCAAGGATTGCGAACGTGATTTCTGTAAGGTGGGCGTCGGAGTAGAGCGTGGGGTCTTGCGTGCTCTTGAAACAGGTAAGACTGCCAGACTTACATTTGTGTACTCGGGTCCGGAAGAAAGGACAGAAGTGTTTCAGATTCCCTTGTCCGGTTTGGCGGAGGCGATTAGGGCGGCAGGTTGAATTGTTCAACCAGCTGAGGCCGAAGCAGGACGGTCTGGAGTTTTGCGGTAACATATTTAGCTGACCGGAGTCGGAGCCCGCCCAAGCGGACACTCATCTTGGATTTGCTTCCCAGTAAAGCATGGTCACCAAGCAAGCGAGAGCCAATGACCGCAACGGGCCGAACCGGCTATTCAGCCAATTCGGCCCGTCGCATCTCAATGACCCGTCGCCTTGCCGGAGACTTTAGCAATCGTCGGCATGATGACCTTTGTCGCCAGCGGGATCATAACCAGCCCCAGCGCGAGGCCCAACACCCCGTCCATTGCTGCCTTGGCCGTCCACTCGGCAAAGCCCTCCCAGGCCGCAGGCACCGCGTGGCCCACCGCATAGGCCCAGTCGTGGATGTGGTGCCCCAGCCAGCCAAAGCCCAGCACCTCCAGCCCGTGGATGATGATGGAGCCGCCGACCCACAGCATCGCCGCGGTGCCGACCACCGACAGGATCTTCATCAGCACCGGCATGAACTTCACCAGGCCGCGCCCCAGCCCGCGGCCCAGACCGGTGCGGGCATTTTGGGCCAGGAACAGACCGACGTCGTCCATCTTCACGATCAGCGCGACAGAGCCATAGACCGTCAAGGTGACGCCAATCGCAACCACCGCAAGGGTGGCGGCCTGCATCCAGACATTCGGGGCCTCGATCGCAGCCAGTGAAATCGTCATGATCTCCGCCGACAGGATGAAGTCGGTCTTGATCGCCCCCTTGATCTTCTCTTCCTCGAGGTGGCCGGGGTCCTTCACGCTCATATCCTCGTCGATCGCGTGGCTGACATGGGGAAACAACACGTGAAAGATCTTCTCGGCGCCCTCGAAGCACAAATAGCACCCGCCCAGCATCAACAGCGGCGTAATAAGCCACGGCGCAAAGTTGGCCAGAAGCATGGCGACTGGCAGCAGCAGGATCAGCTTGTTGAACAGCGAGCCACGGGTGATGCGCCAGATGATCGGCAGCTCCCGCGCAGGCGCAAAGCCTTGCAGGTACTTGGGCGTCACCGCCGCATCGTCGATGATGACACCGGCGGTCTTGGCGCCGGCCTTACCCGCCGCCGCCGCCACATCATCAACCGAGGCCGCCGCAACCTTGGCAATCCCCGCCACATCATCCAGAAGCGCCAGCAGTCCGCTCATGCCGAAATCCTCAAATCTTTGCCCGCAGTTGCATTGCAATCTGCCTGCTTCGGCGGCGCAGCACAAGCGTTAGCGCCACCGTCCGACAAGGGTCTGTTTTCGTTAACGCCACCGGTTTGCGCCGTTATCGCCAACATGCACTTTTTGCGCTAACAGTTTCATATTGTGGCGCTTTTACCCCTTTAGGCCCCATGGGCAGCGGGCTATATGGCAGCCAAAGGTATTTGCTCGCTTGGAGACGCTCAGATGACCATCAAAGTCGGGATCAACGGATTTGGCCGCATCGGCCGCTGCACCCTGTCGCATATCGCCGCCTCCGGCCGCGACGACATCGAGGTGATCAAGGTCAATGCTACCGGCCCGCTGGAGACCGCAGCACATCTGATTAAATACGACAGCGTGCATGGCCGGTTCCCCGGCGAGGTCAGCATCGGCGAGGGCACCATGAACCTTGGCCGCGGCGACATGCAGATGTTCTCGACCTATGACATGAACGAACTGGACTGGTCCGGCTGCGACGTGGTTCTGGAATGCACCGGAAAGTTCAACGACGGCGAAAAAGCCAAGGCGCATCTGGCCCGTGGTGCTGGCAAGGTGCTGTTGTCGGCGCCCGGCAAAAACGTCGACAAGACCATCGTCTACGGCGTCAACCACGACAAGCTGGAAGCCGGCGACAAGATGATCTCCAACGGCTCCTGCACCACCAACTGCCTGGCGCCGCTGGCCAAGGTGCTGGACGAGGCCTTTGGCATCGAACACGGCATCATGACCACCATCCACGCCTATACCGGCGATCAGCCCACGCTGGACCGCCGCCACGACGACCTGTACCGCGCGCGCGCCGCTGCGATGTCGATGATCCCGACCTCCACAGGTGCTGCCAAGGCGCTAGGAGAAGTGCTGCCGAACCTGAAGGGCCGTCTGGATGGCTCTGCGATCCGGGTTCCGACGCCGAATGTCTCTGCCGTCGATCTGAGCTTCCGCGCCAGCCGCGATGTCACCGTCGAGCAGATCAATGCCGCCGTCAAGGAAGCCGCGACTGGCCCGATGAAGGGCGTACTGGGCTATGAGCCGGCGCCGCTGGTTTCGGTGGATTTCAACCATAGCCCCGAAAGCTCCATCTTTGCGCCGGACCAGACTCGCGTCGTCGACAACCGCATGGTGCGGGTGCTGGCCTGGTACGACAACGAATGGGGTTTCTCGGTGCGGATGGCCGATGTGGCCGTCGCGATGGGCAAACTCGGCTGAGCGCAGCCTAACACCTTGAGATTTCTCGCCCGCTCAGGTTATCTGAGCGGGCGTTTTACATTGCGGCGGTGCCTTCATGACCAATCGGATTGCCATTACCCTCGGCGTGCTGCTGCTGGCCGCACTTGCGGTGGACGTGGCGCTGTTCGACGACCGGCACGTGGTCTTTCTGGGCAAAAAACTGTTTGCCCTGATCCACTGGCTCGCCTTCTGGCGCTAAGACAGCTGCGCCTCTGTCGGCCTCGCTGAAAGGCAAAAAGCCGGGCATTGCGCCCGGCCTTCGTGTTGAGACAACCGGATCTTACCGGCTCAGGTCGTTCTTCCCCAGCTGCTGCAACAGCCGCTCGCGCACCAGGGGGGTGACAAATTTCGCCACATCCCCGTCGAGCCGGGCAATTTCCTTGACCAGTTTGGACGCAATCGCCTGATGCCGCGCCTCGGCCATCAGGAACACCGTCTCGACCGAACTGTCGAGCGCGCGGTTCATGCCGACCATCTGGAACTCATACTCGAAATCGGCAACCGCCCGCAGACCGCGCACAATGATCTGGGCGCCGACATCGCGGGCGCAATCGATCAAAAGGTTCTCAAACGGGTGTGCGACGATTTCGGTGCCGGTCTCGGCACTCAGCTTCGCACATTCGGCCTCGATCATCTCCACCCGCTCTTCCAGGGAAAACAATGGCCCCTTGTCGCGGTTGATCGCCACGCCGATCACCAGCTTGTCCACCAGCGCGCTGGCACGGCGGATAATGTCGATATGCCCGAGTGTGATCGGGTCGAAAGTGCCGGGATACAGACCTACGCGCATCAGCGGCCTCCTGCCTAGTCAAATTTCGGCACACGCAAACACGTTTGGCCGCGCGATTGCAAGAGCGCAGAAATACGGACCCCGCGCCCGATGGGACATTGGGCCGGGTTAGGCCCGTCAATGCCCCATGATCATGTCCTTCAGGGCGTCCTTTTCCATGGCGACCTCGGCCAGCTGCGCCTTGACCGCATCGCCCAAGGTGACGATGCCGATCAGCTTGCCGTCTTCGACCACCGGCATGTGTCGGAACCGACCGTGGGTCATCTGGGTCAGGACGTGTTCGACGTTGTCATGGCTTGTACAGGTCACCAGTTCGCGGGTCATGTAATCGCTGACCGGCTTTATCAGACACCCGGCACCGCTGGCGGCCAGCTCACGCACGATGTCGCGTTCGGACAGAATGCCATCCGCCGTCTCGCCGTCCGCCGAAATCACGACCGAACCAAATTTCTTTTCCGCCAACAACTTGGCGGCCTCAGCCACGCTGGCCTGCGGTTTCACTGTCACCACGCCCGTGGTGGCCTTGGACTTCAAAATTGCCTGAATGAGCATCCTGCACCCCTTCGTAATTTTCTTGCGTACCAGCAAGGTTTGCCGCAATGCAGCTTCAAGTCAAGGTTTCCGGGCCGGTCAGGTCAAGGCTTCCAGCCGGGCCACCTCATCCCGGATGCCCCGTGACAGCGCCGCGGCAAAGCGATTCAGCCGCTCGCTGCGCTGGTCGCCCTGGTGACGCACCAGATGAAAGCCGCGGGTCAGGCTCACCTTGTCGGTCAGGATCTTGCGCAGCATCCGATGGGCCGGCAGGCTGAAATCATGGGCGATGCAGACCGCAGTGCCCTCTGCGGCCATCTTGATCTGCACCGAGACGGAATTGGACGCCAACGCCACCCGTTCCACGCCGATGTCGTTCAGGTAATCCAGTTCCTTGTCAAAAATCATGTCGGGGATATAGCCGATCATCTTGTGGCCCTTCAGATCTTCCAGCTTCTCGATCGGCGGGTGGCCCTTCAGATAGTGGCGCGACGCCACCAGGTGTAGTTTGTAATCGCAGATCTTCTGCACCAGCAGCTTGCCCGCTGTCGGCGCGCTGACGGTCACCGCCATGTCCGCCTCGCGGCGGCTGAGGTTGATGACACGGGGCAGCGCCACGATCTGGATGTCCAGATCCGGGTTGGCTTCGGCGATCTGGGCGCAGACCTGCGGCAGCAGGTAATTCGCAGCGCCGTCCGGCGCGCCAATGCGGATCTGTCCCGACAGAGTGTCACTCGGCCCGCTCAGCGCCTCTGTGCCCGCGCGCATAGCCTGTTCCGCCGCCTCTGCGTGGATCAGCAACCTGTCGCCAGCCGCACTCAGCGCGTAGCCCTGCGGTGATTTCACGAACAGCGGCGTCTCCAGCGCCGCCTCAAACCGCGCCACACGGCGGCCCACCGTCGCCGGATCCATCTTGAGCGTGCGCCCCGCCCCCGACAGGCTGGCCTCTCGGGCGACCGCCAAAAACACCTTCATATCATCCCATTGCGGGTCCATCGCGCCGGATCCTCCGTGCCTGAGGCGCCCTGCCGACCGATTGGCGGCGGTCCGGCGCCGGTTAACCTATTGCGTTCCTGCAAAGCCTCTTTGAAATCTTTCCCCTTTTGCGACGTTTTTTGCAAGCCTAGGATTGCCTCAGCTGAATAGAGGAGGCTCCGATGAAAGAACTCGGTCATTTTATCAACGGCGAACTGGTGTCCGGCACCTCGGGCCGTTATGACGACGTCTTCAACCCCGCCACCGGCGAAGTGCAGTACAAATGCCCGATGGCCAGCGCTGAAGAAACCACCGACATCATCGAAAAAGCGGCCGCCGCGCAGCCCAAGTGGGGTGCCACCAACCCGCAGAAGCGCGCCCGCGTGATGATGAAGATGGTCGCGCTGATGAACCGCGACATGGACAAGCTGGCCGAAGCGCTGTCGCGCGAGCACGGCAAGACCATCCCCGACGCCAAGGGCGACCTGCAGCGCGGTCTGGAAGTCATCGAATACTGCGTCGGCGCACCGCAGATGCTGAAGGGTGAATACACCGACAGCGCCGGCCCCGGCATCGACATGTATTCCATGCGCCAGCCCCTGGGTGTTGTCGGCTCGATCATGCCGTTCAACTTCCCGGCCATGATGCCGCTGTGGCACGTCGGCCCGGCGCTGGCCTGCGGCAACGCCGTGGTTCTGAAACCGTCCGAGCGCGACCCCTCCGTGCCGCTGATGCTGGCGGAACTGTTTGTCGAGGCAGGCCTGCCCGAAGGCGTGTTCCAGGTTGTGAACGGCGACCGCGAGGCGGTGGACACCATTCTGGACAGCGAGATCATCCAAGGCGTGTCCTTCGTCGGCTCCACCCCGATTGCGCAGTACATCTACTCCCGTGCCACCGCCAACGGCAAGCGCGCCCAGTGCTTCGGCGGCGCCAAGAACCACATGATCATCATGCCCGACGCGGATCTGGACCAGGCCGCTGACGCGCTGGTCGGGGCCGGTTTCGGCGCCGCAGGCGAACGCTGCATGGCGATCTCGGTTGCGGTTCCGGTGGGCGAGGAAACTGCCGACAAGCTGATCGAGAAGCTGGTGCCGCGCATCGAAAAGCTGAAGGTCGGCCCCTACACCGCAGGCGACGACGTTGACTTGGGCCCGGTGGTCACCGCCGCGGCCAAGGAGCGCATCCTCGGCCTGATCCAGTCCGGCGTCGATCAGGGCGCGGAACTGGTGGTCGACAACCGCGACTTCAAACTGCAGGGCTACGAGGACGGCTTTTTTGTCGGTGCCCACCTGTTTGACCGGGTCACCCCGGACATGGACATCTACAAGCAGGAGATCTTTGGTCCGGTTCTGTCCACCGTGCGCGTCGAGACCTATGAAGAAGCCCTGGCGCTGGCAACCGACCACGAATATGGCAACGGCACCGCGATCTTCACCCGCGATGGCGACACCGCCCGTGACTATGCAAACCGCGTGCAGGTTGGCATGATCGGCATCAACGTGCCGATCCCGGTGCCGCTGGCCTATCACACCTTTGGTGGCTGGAAGAAATCCATGTTCGGCGACCTGAACCAGCATGGTCCCGACAGCTTCAAGTTCTACACCCGCACCAAGACGGTGACCTCCCGCTGGCCCTCGGGCATCAAGGAAGGCGGCGAGTTTAACTTCAAGGCCATGGACTAACCTTCAGGTCCGAAATAACTTTCAGGGCTCCGGCATGCCGGGGCCCTGGTCCGTTTTGGGGCGGACGGGATGCATCAGGCCCGCGACGAGACCCGCGGCATCCTGCCCACGGACGCCGCTTTTGTTCGCAATCCCGTCTTTTTTACTTGCTCCACGCGGCAACTCGTCTATCCGGGCGGTAAGAGAAACATAACGGCAGGCGCATGAGCATTCCCGAAACCACCAAGCAGGCCACTCCGGCCACAAGAACCGCACGCGACTGGGTCAAGATTCTGGCCAAATACCGGGACCCGGACCCCTGGCGCAGCGCCTTTGAGCTGGCGGTCACACTGGGGCCGTTTCTGGTGCTGTGGGGTTTGGCCTGGTGGTCGCTTTCGGTCAGCTACTGGCTGACGCTGGCGATTTCGGTGGGGATTGCCGGCTTTCTGCTGCGTCTGTTCACCATCCAGCATGATTGCGGCCACGGGTCGTTTTTTGCCAACCGCCATGTCAGCGATTGGGTGGGGCGGATCATCGGAGTTCTGACGCTGACGCCGTATGACGTCTGGCGCCGCACCCATTCGATCCACCACAGCACCCACGGCAACCTCGACAAACGTGGCATGGGCGACATCCACACCATGACCGTCGCCGAATACCGCGCCGAAGGGCGCTGGGGGCGATTGATGTACCGGCTGTACCGCCACCCCATCACCCTGTTCGCCATTGGACCGGGCTATCTATTCTTTCTCCAGAACCGCCTGCCCTACGGCCTGATGGGACAAAGCCGCTATTGGATCAGCGCCATGGGCACCAATCTGGCGATCCTCGTTGCGCTGGCGGTGATGTGGTATTTCGGCGGGCTTGCCCCGATCCTGCTGATCTTCGTGCCGGCCACCCTGCTGGCCGCCACCGCCGGTCTGTGGCTGTTCTATGTGCAGCACCAGTTCGAGACCACCCAATGGGAACAGGACGAGGACTGGCAGCTGCATGACGCTGCGCTGCACGGCAGCTCGCACTACGTGCTGCCGCCGGTGCTGCAATGGCTCAGCGCGAATATCGGCATCCACCATGTGCATCATCTCTATAGCCGGATCCCGTTCTACCGTCTGACCGAGGTGCTTCGCGACCACGGCGAACTGGCCGAGGGCAACCGGATGACCATCCGCGAGAGCCTTGCCAATGCCCGGCTCCACCTCTGGGACGAAGACAGCAAACGCCTGCTGTCCTTTGCCCAGGCGCGCCAGCTTTACAGCTGAGGCCGCCCCCCTGTCGGCGCCACTGCGCCGCGTCGGCAGGACATCGCCCACAAGGGCGCCAAACCAGCGAACACATCCGCGTGAGCACTGCCGTTAGCCCGCTGCGTGGGCTAGGAAATCGCGCGCGCATTGTTATCTTGCCGCTGAATGCAAATAACTGACGGTTGAGGACACAATGAGCAGATCTCCCATCACCCGCCGCGCCACTCTCCTGGGGTTGGGCGCCACATTGACCACCCCGGCCCTGCTGCGCGCCCAATCCAACGATGCGTTCCCTCAGAATGAGCCCGCAATCCGTGAGGAGGTGCCGGTGCAGCGCAATATCTCCGCCTTTGCCCAGCAGGACTGGCGCGACCATTTCGACGAGCTAGGCGTCGGCTGTCTCCTGGCGGATATTTCCTCGCGGGCGCTGCATTACTGGGGCAGCGACGGCGAGACCTATCGGCTGTTTCCCTCCTCCGTTCCGATGAGCGAGGAACTGACCCGCCGCGGCTACTCCCGCATCGTGCGCAAGCGGGAAAACCCCAGCTGGACCCCCACCCAAAGCATGCGCGAGCGCGACCCCAGCCTGCCGCAGCGCATCGAAGGCGGTGTGCCGGGCAATCCCTTGGGCACCCGCGCGATGTATCTGGACTGGCCGGCCTATCTGGTGCACGGCACTCATGACACCCGCAAGATCGGACGGCAAAGCTCCTCTGGCTGCATTGGCCTCTACAATCAACACGTCGAGGAGCTGTACGAGCTGGTCAAGGTCGGCACCCAGGTGCGACTGCTGTAGCAACAATCGCCCGGACGAGGCGCCGCGGGGTCGTGGCGGCCAGCCCGAGGGTCACAGGCCGACACTAAAAAACCGGGGGCGTGCAGCGGATGCACGCCCCCGGTTCTATTTCTGCCGGTTCCGACGCCCGTCAGTCCAGGCTCAGGTGATCCGGTTTCAGACCTGCGTTGAAACGCTCCAGCGTCTTTTCCATCAACGCTTCGAAATTGCGGGTGAATGTCTTGGTATCATACAACGGCCCGGTCTCGATGCCGGCCTTCAGCCGCGTTTTCACGTCGGCCAGATAGTCGGGATCGCGCGCCAGTTTCAGCGCCAGAGCCTGGTACTGCTGGGTAGATCCGGCGGCCAGTTCCGGCAGCCCCACGGCGTTGACAAGACTGGTGGCGACCCGCGCGGCAAACTGCTTGCCGGTCTTGGTCACCACCGGCACCCCGGCCCAGAGCGCGTCACTGGCCGTGGTATGCGCATTGACCGCAAAAGTATCGAGGAACACATCGGCCAGCTGGAGCCGTGCCAGATGCTCCTTCTGATCGGCATAGCCTGCGAACACGATGCGTTCTGGACCGATGCCGCGGCGTTTGGCCTCTTTCAGGATGTTTTTCTGCGCCTTTAACTGCGGCGCATAGAACCACAGCACGCTACCCGGCACCCGGTCCAGAATCTTCATCCAGACGTCGAACTCATCCGGCGAGACCTTGTATGGGCTGTTGAAGGAGCAAAACACAATGGCATCCTCCGGCAGCCCCGCTTCCGTCCGGGTGGGCACGGAACTGGCGGCCTGGCGCTGGTCGTCATTGGGCTGGTAGCACGTCGGCATATAAAGGATCTTCTCGCTGTAATATTTCCGTAGCGCTGGCGGGATCGTCAGCGGATCCGCCACCATGTAATCCATACCCTTCACCCCGGTCGTACCGGGATAGCCCAAGTAGGCCACCTGAACAGGCGCAAGACGGTTGTCAAAAATATTCAGCCGGTTCGCCTTTGTATAACCCTTCAGGTCGATTGCGATGTCCAGCCCGTCCTTGCGCGCAAGCGCCGCGAGTTCGTCGTTCTCCAACTGTACCACCTGGCGGTAAACGTCGGCTGCGTGTTCGGCCCTTACACGCCCTTCCTGGTCATTCACCACGCCATAGTCATAGATATAAATCTCGAAACGGTCGCGGTCGTGCAACTCCAGCTGCCGTGCCATCAAATACATCGTTGCGTGATCGAAAAAGTCATTGGAGAAATAACCTAGCCTGATTTTACGGCCTTCCCCGCGTGGCCGTTCGAAATCAGCGGGCCGACTGCCGGCATTTGCCAGCTGCGCCGCCTGGACCGAATACTTCATTTGCAAAGCCGGATCATCGGTCAGCGTCAGCAGCGCAAAGGGGTCGATTCCCGAGTCGGAATTCTGAAACACCTGTACGCGTTTTTCACGGTTGCCGAGATCAGTCCAGTCGCAGATACGGCGGCGCAGATAGATCAGCCGCGCCAGCGCCGTCGAATTGTTAGGATCGAATTTCACCGCGGCGTCGAAGTAATTGATCGCCTCCTCGTCCTGTTTCAAACGCATCAGGTAGCTGCCGATAAACGTGAGAGTCTTTGAGTTCGACGGATCCAGCCGCAACGCATCCACATGCGCTAGAATAGCCTTGTCCGGACGATTCATCAGCTCCAGAACTTCCCCCAGAGCGGTGTGCAGCATAATGCTTTTTCCATCCAGTTCCAGCGCCTGGCGCAACAGGTATTCGGCATCGGCATACTGGCGCTTGGACGACAGCTTGCGGGCCTTTTCAAGCAGCACCAGCGCTTGCTTCTCGGGGGATGCTGTGGCGGATTTGACCATGCCGTGCCGCATCGACAGGGCAAAATCGGCGCGTCCATTGCCAACTACCGCGTCAGTAAACCCTTGCTTGGTCTTGTCCCCGCCACCAGCGCCCGCGGTTGCCAGAAAATGCTGAGCCCCAGAATTCGACACTGCGTCTACTCCTTTTTGGAATGTATTGGCGGGAGTCCCCGCCCGTGGTCTGTTTGCAGCCGACTGTCGCGCAAAGGGGTTAACATTCTCCTCACCATGTCCGCCCCGCCGCATCTTGCAGCGCTGCGACAATGCTGCACGCCAGCTTTGCATTTGCGCAGGTTGCTTCACCGCGCTGTGACAGCTATTAAATTAACACCCGTTCAATTCATCAGACCCAGGGGAGGAGCTGCACATGGATTTCGCGCTGACTGAGGAGCAAGAGGCCATTTTCGACATGGCACAGGCTTTTGGGCAGGAAAAAATCGCCCCCCATTCCCAACAGTGGGAAAAGGACGGCACCATCCCCAAAACGCTGTGGCCTCAGCTGGCAGAACTGGGCTTTGGCGGGCTGTACGTCTCCGAGGAATACGGCGGCACGGGTCTCAGCCGTCTGGACGCCACGCTGGTGTTTGAGGCGCTGGCGATGGCCGATCCGGCGGTTGGCTCTTTCCTGTCGATCCACAACATGTGCGGCGGCATGATCGACAAGTTCGGCTCCGAGGAGACCAAGCAGAAATGGCTGCCCGCCCTGTGCAGCATGGAGAAAGTCTTCTCCTACTGCCTGACCGAGCCCGGCTCCGGGTCTGACGCGGCGGCCCTGAAAACCCGCGCCGAGCGCAGCAGTGACGGCTACATTCTGAATGGCACCAAGGCCTTCATCTCCGGCGGCTCCTACTCTGACGCCTATGTCGTGATGTGCCGCACCGGTGGCGACGGCCCCAAGGGCATCTCCACCGTGGTGGTTGAAGACGGCGCGCCAGGTCTGTCCTTTGGCGCGCTGGAGGACAAGATGGGCTGGAAGGCCCAGCCCACCTCGCAGGTGCAGTTCGACGATTGTGCAATCCCGGCCGACAACCTGATCGGCGAGGAAGGCAAGGGCTTTTCCTACGCCATGGCGGGGCTGGATGGCGGTCGCCTGAATATCTCTGCCGGCGCCTTGGGCGGCGCGCAGGCGGCGCTGGACCAGACCGTGCAGTACATGTCCGAGCGCAAGGCCTTTGGCAAATCCATCAACCAGTTCCAGGCGCTGCAGTTCCGGCTGGCAGAGTATGAGACCAAACTACAGGCCGCGCGCACCTTCCTGCGACAGGCCGCGTGGAAGCTGGACAATGGCGCCCATGACGCCAGCAAATTCTGCGCCATGGCCAAGCTGATGGTGACCGACACCGCCTTTGACGTGGCGAACGGCTGTTTGCAGCTGCACGGCGGCTATGGCTACCTGGCGGATTATGGCGTGGAAAAGATCGTGCGGGATCTGCGTGTCCATCAGATCCTCGAGGGCACCAATGAAATCATGCGGCTGATCGTGGCCCGCCAGCTGATCGCGGAGTGATCCCCGCCGTCATCCGAAAACACCGCATCCCGCCCGGCCCCGCGCCGGGCCAGCAGACGGGAGAGTTTCGCCGTGAGTGACATCCACATCCGCAAGCAGGGCCGCGCCGGCCGCATCACCTTCACCCGCCCCAAGGCGTTGAATGCGCTCAGCTATGACATGTGCATGGCAATTGACGCCGCGCTGCGCGACTGGGCGCAGGATGACGCGGTACAGCTGGTGGTGATCGATGCCGAGGGCGACAAGGCCTTCTGCGCCGGCGGTGATATTGCCGAGCTGTACGAGACCGGGACCAAGGGCGATTACGTCTATGGTCGCCGCTTCTGGCGCGACGAATACCGGGTCAACGCCCGGATCTTCGAATACAAGAAACCGATCATCAGTTTCCTGCAGGGCTTCACCATGGGTGGCGGCGTCGGCATTGGCTGCCATGGCACCCACCGTGTCGTCGGCGAAAGCAGCCAGATCGCCATGCCCGAAACCGGCATCGGCCTGGTGCCGGACGTCGGCGGCTCTTTGATGCTGGCGCTGGCGCCGGACCATCTTGGCGAATACCTCGGTCTGACCGGCGCGCGCATGGGCGGCGATGACGCGATCCTCGCCGGCTTTGCTGATTACTTCATCCCGCAGGAGCAATGGCCCGCGCTAATCTCCGCGCTGGAGGAGACCGGCCGCGCCGACGCGGTAGAGGCTGCCGCCCAACCTGCGCCCGTGGGCAAACTGCGCGACCTGCGTGCGGACATTGCCAAACACTTCAGCCAAGACAGCCTGCCCGCGATCCACGCGAGCCTCAGCGCGGAGGACGGCGATTTTGCCCAATCGGCGCTGAAATCCCTGAACCGCAATGCGCCGCTGTCGATGGCCTGCACGCTGGAAATGTTGCAACGCCTGCGCGCTGACGGCCCGGCAATTCGTCGCGCGCTGGATCTCGAATACCGCTATACTTACCGCGCGATGGAACACAGCGATTTTCTGGAGGGCATTCGCGCCCAGATCATCGACAAGGACCGCAACCCGCAGTGGCAGCATCAGGGCATGGAGGTGCCCATCGATGAGGTAGAGGCCCTGCTGGCACCTTTGGGGGCGAATGCGCTGACATTTGAGGAGGACAACATATGAAGATCGGATTCATCGGCCTTGGCAACATGGGCGGCCCCATGGCGGCAAACCTCGCCAAGGCGGGCCACGAGGTCACGGGCTTTGACATGGCTGCGGTCAAGATCGACGGCGTCAATATGGCGGAGTCCGGGGCCGCCGCCGCGACCGGCGCCGATGTTGTCATCACCATGCTGCCCAACGGCGCCATCCTGCGCCACGTCGCGACTGAGGTGATCCCGGCCATGGCCAAGGGCGCCACGCTGGTCGATTGCTCCACCGTTGACGTCGAGTCCGCCCGCGCCGTGGCCGCGCAGGCGGCGGATGCGGGGCTGAAGTTCGTCGACGCGCCGGTCTCCGGCGGCATCGGCGGTGCTGCGGGTGGCACGCTGACCTTCATGGCCGGCGGCTCTGCCGACGCCTTTGCCGCGGCGGAACCGCTGTTTGACATCATGGGGCAGAAGGCGGTCCATTGCGGCGAGGCTGGCGCCGGCCAGGCCGCCAAGATCTGCAACAACATGATCCTGGGCGTCACCATGATCGCCACCTGCGAAGCCTTCGCCCTGGCCGACAAGCTGGGCCTTGATCGGCAGAAGATGTTCGACGTGGTCTCCACCTCCTCCGGTTACAGCTGGTCGATGAACGCCTATTGTCCGGCTCCCGGCGTCGGCCCGCAGTCGCCTGCCGACAACGGCTATCAGCCCGGTTTCGCCGCGGAACTGATGCTCAAGGATCTGGGCCTCAGCCAGCAAGCCGCCGAAAGCGCCGATGCCGACACCCCGATGGGCCAACTCGCCATGGAGCTCTACAAACGCTTCGTCGAGGACGAAGGCGGCAAGGGCAGGGATTTTTCCGCGATGCTGCCCCGGTTTTCAGACCGCGGCCGCGGCTGACAAGCCCGATACCCGCTGACAGCAACAAAAGGCAGCCCGGCGCGGCTGCCTTTTTCTTTGCGGGCCAACGTCACCTCTCCTTCGCTGCGCCCCTTGATGCCGCTGATGCGGCGCGGAGTTGTCACAGTTTTGACTAAAATCTTTATCAATCCTTACCTCGGACAGGACAGGCCCCCTGTGCCTTTTGGGGAAGGAAAGCCAGCATGGCGACTGCAACGGAACTGACCATCGACACCGCCGCCACAGCCACACAGATGGCGGAAGAGATCTTGGGCACAGGGGTCACAATTGAGCGCGCCAGCTACAGCGGTGACGGGCGGTCCTCTGGCCTCTACAGCGGCGCTGACACTACAAGTCCCGGCGTTGCTTCAGCCGACACCGGCGTGATCCTGTCCACCGGACAGGCGCGGGATTTCACCAACGGGTCCGGCAGCACCGACACCAACCTGCGCGGCAACACCAGCACCAATACCAGCGGCATCGACAACGACGCCGACTTCAACACGCTGGCCGGGGCCACCACCAGCGACGCGGCTTTTCTCGAGGTGGATTTCACACCCGACGGCGACCTGCTGACCCTCGATTTCGTGCTGTCCTCCGAGGAGTACCCGGAGTTTGCCAGCTCCCAATACAACGATGTGGTCGGCGTCTGGGTGAACGGGGTCGCGGCGCAGGTTTCCATCGGCGACGGCAAGGCGTCGATCGGCAACATCAACGCAGGCACGGCCGAAAACATCTATGTCGACAACACCGGCGACCAATACAACACCGAGATGGATGGCTTCACCATCACCCTTACCTTTGTGGCCCCCGTCAACACGGGCCAAGTCAACACGCTGAAGATCGGTGTCGCCGATGTCGCCGACAGCAGCTACGACACCACGCTCCTGGTGGGGGCCGGTTCGGTACAGACCGGCGTGGTGGCGCAGGACGATGCGTCGGAATTCGCCATCGGCAAGACCCGCATTCTGGATGTGCTGGCCAATGACGGCGACGCCTCAGGCGGGGTGCTGACCATCACCCAGATCAACGGCCAGCAGGTAGCGGCAGGCGATACCGTGACCCTGCCCAGCGGCCAGCAGATCACGCTGACTGACGACGGCACTCTCAGCGTTGCCACCGACACGGATCTGGAGACCGTCTATTTCAACTACACTGCCGAAAACGACCAGGGCAATGCCGACACCGGGCTGGTCAAGATCACCCAGACCGTGCCCTGCTTTCTGCGCGGAACCATGATCCGCGTGCCCGGCGGCGAACGCCCGGTCGAGACGCTGCGCCCCGGCATGCAGGTGCTGACCTATGACCACGGGCCGCAGACCCTGCGTTGGATCGGCAGCCGCCGCACCTGCTGCACCCCGGCCACCACACCGATCCGCTTTGCGCCCGGCGCCTGCGGCAACGACCGTGCCCTTCTGGTGTCACCCCAGCACCGCATGCTGCTGCGCGGCTGTCACGCGGAAATGCTGTTCGGCGCCGCCGAGGTCCTGGTCAAGGCCAAGGATCTGGTCAACGACCACACGATCCGCCCGGCGTCTGATCTGGCAGAGGCGGACTGTGTCCACCTGCTGTTTGGCAGCCACCAGATCGTCTGGGCGAATGGCGCGCTCAGCGAAAGCTACCAGCCCGGACCGGAAACCGCGGCAGGCTTTGACGCCGCCACGCTGGCAGAGATCCAACTGCTGTTGCCAGACCTCTGCCCGGAAACCGGCGGCGGCTACGGTGCAGCGGCACGCCCTGCGCTACGCAGCTACGAAGCGCGGCTTCTTGCCGCCTGCTGACAGCCAACCGGCGGCGGCTCGCCGCCCGAAATTCTCCCCCTTGGAAAATATGACCGCCCGGTTATGTCAGGGGCAGCGCAACAAGGATCCGCTGTTCATGGTAGCCCGTCAATCTGTTTCCCTGTCCATCCTCGCCGCGGCGTCAGCCTTGGCCATCACCCTGACCGCAGGCGGCGGATCCGGCTCTGGCGCCGGTGAAGCGCCCCGCGACCGCGACGCCGCTCTCACTGCCCGACATGCCGCGCCCCAGCCCTGCCCGGCTGGCCTGTCGCAGCAGCACAACCGCTGCGCGCCGCGCGGGCAAACGCGCAAGTTCTACCGCCGCGGCGACCGCATTCTTGAGGACTACCTCTGGATCGGCTCCCCCGGCGACTGGGCACTGGACCCTTACGGCAGCTATGTGCAGGCGGGCGGCTATGTCTATCAGATCAACCGCGAGACCCAGAATGTGCTGCGGCTGGTCGGCGCTGTGCATCAGCTGTCTGACCCAGATAAATAAAGCGCCACGATACTCCGACGCATGAGCCGTGGCCTACGGTGCAGCGGCAAAACCGCCGCCACGCGGCCGCGGTCCGTGCGCGTCTCTTTCTGGTCGAAAATACTCCGGGGTGAATTGGCCGTAGGCCAAAAGGGACAGCGCCCCGCCTGCGGCAACGGCAACAGGCGGGGGCAACAGGTGGGGGCGTCTGCCCGCTATTCTGCGGCCACCTTGCGGCTCGCCAGAATATCCTTCAGATAGCGCCCCGTATGGCTGCGCGGCTCTTCGGCCACGGTCTCCGGCGTGCCTGCCGCCACGATCTCGCCGCCGCCGTCGCCGCCTTCGGGACCGATGTCGATGATCCAGTCGGCGGTCTTGATCACATCCAGATTGTGCTCGATCACCACCACGGAATTGCCCTGCTCCACCAGCTCGTGCAGCACCTCCAGCAGCTTCTTCACATCCTCGAAGTGCAGGCCAGTCGTGGGTTCATCCAGGATGTACAACGTTCGCCCGGTCGCGCGTTTCGACAGCTCCTTGGACAGCTTCACCCGCTGCGCCTCACCGCCAGAGAGGGTCGTGGCCTGCTGTCCCACCTTGATATAGCCAAGCCCGACCCGCATCAGCGCATCCATCTTGTCGCGGATCGACGGCACCGCCTGGAAGAACGTCTGCGCGTCCTCCACCGTCATGTCCAGCACATCGGCGATGCTCTTGCCCTTGAACTTGATCTCCAGCGTCTCGCGGTTGTAGCGCGCGCCGTTGCAAGTCTCGCAGGTGACGTACACATCCGGCAGGAAATGCATTTCCACCTTCAGCACACCGTCACCCTGGCAGGCCTCGCAGCGGCCGCCCTTGACGTTGAAGCTGAACCGCCCCGGTTTATAACCGCGGGTCTTGGCCTCCGGCAGGCCGGCAAACCATTCGCGGATCGGGGTAAAGGCACCGGTATAGGTCGCCGGGTTCGACCGCGGCGTGCGACCGATGGGGCGCTGGTCGATGTCGATCACCTTGTCCAGATGCTCCAGTCCCTTGATGGTCTCACAGGGAGCAGGCGTCTGGCGCGCGCCGTTCAGCCGCATCGAGGCAGTCTTGAACAGGGTTTCAATGGTCAGCGTCGACTTGCCACCGCCAGAGACACCGGTGACGCAAACAAACTTGCCCAGCGGGAACTCGGCGGTGACGTCCTTGAGGTTGTTGCCGGTGGCCTTCACCACCTTGATCTTCTTCTTGTTGCCCTTGCGGCGCTTGGTCGGCACACCGATCTCGCGGGTGCCCGACAGATACTGCCCGGTGATCGACCCGGTATCGGCGGCAATGGCCTGCGGGGTGCCGTGGCTGACGACTTCGCCACCATGCACGCCGGCACCGGGGCCGATGTCAAAGACGTAATCGGCCTGGCGGATCATATCCTCGTCATGTTCGACCACGATCACTGTATTGCCCTGATCGCGCAGGTTTTTCAGCGTGGTAATCAGCCGGTCGTTGTCGCGCTGATGCAACCCGATCGAGGGCTCGTCCAGCACATACAACACGCCCGTCAGACCCGAGCCGATCTGCGACGCCAGTCGGATCCGCTGGCTTTCACCGCCCGACAGGGTGCCGGAATTGCGGCTCAGCGTCAGATACTCCAGCCCGACGTTGTTCAGGAACCCCAGACGTTCGCGGATTTCCTTGACGATGGCCCGGGCAATCTCCTGCTTCTGCTGGGTCAGGTGGTTCGGCACATCCTCGATCCAGGCCAGCGCCTCGCGGATCGACAGCTGCACCACCTGGCCGATGTGCACGCCCGCGATCTTCACCGCCAGCGCTTCTTCGCGCAGCCGGTAGCCGCCACAATGATGGCAGGAGCGGTTGTTCTGATAGCGCTCGAACTCTTCGCGCACCCAGTTGGAGTCAGTCTCGCGGTAGCGCCGTTCCATATTGGGGATCACCCCCTCGAAGGTGCGCTCCACCTGGTAGACCCGACCGCCCTCGTCATAGCGGAACTGGATTTCCTCATCGCCAGAGCCGTGCAGAAACACCTGCTGCACGAATTTGGGCAGGTCTTTCCAGACGGTGTTCTTGTCGAACTCATAGTGCTTGGCGATGGCTTCGATGGTCTGCAGGAAATAGGGCGACTTGCCCTTGCGCCAGGGGGCCAGCGCGCCGTCATAGACCTTCAGGCTCTGATCCGGCACCACCAGACGTTCGTCAAAGAACAGCTCCACCCCCAGCCCGTCGCATTCCGGGCAGGCCCCGAAGGGCGCGTTGAAGGAGAACAGCCGCGGCTCGATCTCCGGGATGGTGAAGCCACTGACCGGGCAGGCAAAATTCTCGCTGAAGGTGATGCGCTCCGGCTCGCCCTCGCGCGGGGCGGTTTCCAGAATGGCAATGCCATCCGCCAGATCCAGCGCGGTGCGCAGCGAGTCGGCCAGACGTGTTTCCAGCCCCTCGCGCACCACCAGCCGGTCGACCACCACGTCGATGTCATGGCGGAACTTCTTGTCCAGCGTCGGCGGCTCGTCCAACTCATAGAATTCGCCATCCACCTTCACCCTCTGGAACCCCTGCTTGCGCAGCTCCAGCATCTCTTTCTTGTACTCACCCTTGCGGTCGCGCACGATGGGCGCCAGCAGATAGCCGCGGGTGCCCTCCTCCAGCGTCATGATCCGGTCGACCATGTCCTGCACCTGCTGTGCCTCAATCGGCTTGCCGGTGGCCGGGCTGTAGGGCGTGCCTGCGCGGGCAAACAGCAGCCGCATATAGTCGTAGATCTCGGTCACCGTGCCAACGGTGGACCGCGGGTTCTTCGAGGTGGTCTTCTGCTCGATCGAGATGGCCGGGGACAAGCCACTGATGTGGTCCACATCGGGCTTTTCCATCATGTCGAGGAACTGCCGCGCATAGGCCGACAGCGATTCCACATAGCGGCGCTGGCCTTCGGCATAGATGGTGTCAAACGCCAGCGAGGATTTACCCGAGCCGCTGAGGCCGGTGATCACCACCAATTCATCCCGCGGAATATCCACGTCGATGCTCTTGAGATTGTGTTCGCGCGCGCCGCGTACTTCGATGGATTTTAGCTCAGCCATAATGCCCCCGTACCCGCGCCCGCAATACCCTCAGCGGACGCCAGCCCTACAGATAGGGAATGCACTTGCAAACTCCAAGCCCCAACCCGGAACATTGTGCGAACAGGACAAAACTTGCTGACAGCGGGTGGCAGCAGGCCTATGCACGGCGGCATCCGTAAGCCGCACGCGCCCCGCCCGCCGCAGGGTCAGACCCGACTTGGCCCGATGGACCGCCTGCGCCGGTCGGCCAAGAGTTGATGGGCAAGGATAGCAGCCAGAAACATGCCGCAGACAACCAGCATCATGGCGCCATAGCCGCCAAGCCCGACTGCCAGCAACAGAACCGGCGTGCCCAGCACATTGCCAGCGTTGCCTGCCTGCGACATCGCCCCGTTGGCCTCGGCCTGGTCCGCTGCCGTGTGGTTCAGCTGGGGCACCGCGGCAAAGCTACCGCTCTGCACCAGTCCAAAGGCCGTGGCCAGCGCCAGACAGGCGCGCCAGTCGCCCGGTGTCCACCACAGCCACAGCCCTGCCAGCAGGGACAGGGCAAAGCCCAGCTGCACCAGCGTCACCGGCGGCATTCGGCACCGCAGCAGCGCCACGCCAAGCAGCATCGAGACGGCGATGGACACCATCGGAAAGGCCCCCATCACCAGCGCGCGTTGCGCCTGTGGCAGATACGGCGGCAGCACGGTCATCAACGACACGAAACAACAGGTGTAAAACAGCCAGCCCGCCGCCGGCGCCAGCTTGAAGGGCGACCGGTAGATCCGCAGATGCAGCGCCGGCAGCTGGGCAATCGCAGGCAGCGGTTGGCGCGAAGGCACCGGTAGATCGCGCAGCGCACGGTGCAACAAAAGCGCCAGGAGCGCCATCGCGACCGCATGGGCGGCAAACAGCGCCGGCACACCCTGCCCCGCCACCAGCGGCAGCCCCAGCCAGTTCAGCAAGGCAAAGGAGACGCCAAAGAACGTGCTCCAGATCGTCAGCGCGGTGCCCCGCTGCACCGGGCTGGCCAGCAGCGCCATCAGCGTCGGCCCCGCCACCACGATGCCCAGATGCGACAGTCCCTCGATCACGCGGGTCAGCAGGAACACACCATAGGGCAGATGCAGCGCCTGAAGTGCCGACATTGCGGCGCCGGTCCACAGCGACCAGACCAGCGTGCGCCGATAGCCAAAGGAGGCCACGAACAGCCCGGCGACCACCCCCAGCAAAATCCCCATCACACCGGTCATCGACACGCTCAGACTCAGACCGGTGCCCGCATGCGGGTACAGCCCGGTCAGCTGGTCAAAAACCACTGCCACCTTGCCGTATTGAGCCGCCGCCCCCAGCCCAGCAGCCCAGACCGCGAGGATCAGCCCCCAGCGGGTGTTCGCCCCCTCTGTCACGTCACAGGCTCCCCGAAACAGAAAAAGGCAGGCGCAGCCCGCGCCTGCCTCGCAGATCTTTTCCCGCGTCCCCACTGCAACCGCAAGCGGGGATTGCATGGTTTACATGTGAATAACCCGATCAAAGGCGTCCAGCACGCTTTCGTGCATCATTTCCGACAGCGTGGGATGCGGGAAGACGGTGTTCATCAGGTCTTCCTCGGTGGTCTCCAGCTGGCGGCCCACCACGTAGCCCTGAATCATCTCGGTCACTTCGGCACCCACCATATGTGCGCCCAGCAGCTCACCGGTCTTGGCGTCGAAGATGGTTTTCACCATGCCTTCGGCCTCCCCCAGCGCAATCGCTTTGCCGTTGCCGATGAAGGGGAAGCGGCCGACCTTGATGTCGTAGCCCAGTTCCTTGGCCTTGGCCTCGGTATAGCCGACGGAGGCCACCTGCGGCTGGCAGTAGGTGCAGCCCGCGATGCTTTCGGGTTTGACGGGATGTGCATGTTTGCCCGCGATCAGCTCGGCCACCATCACGCCCTCGTGGGACGCCTTGTGCGCCAGCCACGGCGCGCCCGCGATGTCACCGATGGCATACAGCCCGTCCACACCGGTGCGGCAATACTCATCCGTCACCACATGGGTGCGGTCGACCTTGACGCCCAGGCCTTCCAGCCCCAGACCTTCGACGTTGCCGACGATGCCCACGGCAGAGATTACGGTGTCGAAGTCCTGTTTCTGCACCTTGCCGCCGACCTCGATATGCGCGGTGACTTTGCCCTTGCCGCGGTCCAGTTGCTTGACCATGGCTTTCTCCATGATCTTCATGCCCTGTTTGACAAAGGCCTTCTTGGCAAAGGCGGAGATTTCCGCGTCTTCCACCGGCAGCACCCGGTCCATCACCTCGACAACGGTCGTGTCGGCACCCAGGGTGTTGTAGAAGCTGGCAAATTCGATGCCGATGGCACCAGAGCCGATGACCAGCAGCTTCTTGGGCATCCGCACCGGATCCAGCGCGTGCTTGTAGGTCCAGACCAGATCGCCGTCCGCCTCCAGCCCGGGCAGCTCGCGCGCACGTGCGCCAGTGGCCAGCACGATGTTCTTGGCCGTCAGGTCCTGGTTGCCCTTGTCGGTCTTGACGCTGACCTTGCCCTTAGCGGGGATCGAGGCCTCGCCCATGACCACGTCGATCTTGTTCTTTTTCATCAGATGGCCAATGCCCGACGACAGCTGTTTCGCCACCCCGCGCGAGCGTTTCACCACCGCGGCCAGATCATAACCAATGTTGTCCGCC
The DNA here is from genome assembly GCF_056033425.1 of Leisingera sp. SA32. Taxonomy (NCBI): domain Bacteria; kingdom Pseudomonadati; phylum Pseudomonadota; class Alphaproteobacteria; order Rhodobacterales; family Roseobacteraceae; genus Leisingera; species Leisingera sp. SA32. Next base: position 209,707 of record NZ_JBVYHB010000004.1, read on the forward strand.
TTCAGGCCGAAATCCTTGGCCCGCTCCATCAGGTGAAACACCTCAGAGGAGCGCAGCAACGCCTTGGTCGGAATGCAGCCCCAGTTCAGGCAGATGCCGCCCATATGCTCGCGCTCGACCACGCAGGTCTTCAGCCCCAGCTGCGCGGAACGGATGGCGGCAACGTAGCCCCCCGGTCCTGCCCCGATTACGATCACGTCATAGGTTTGTGCGGCCATGGTGCTCCCTCGCCCCTGAACAGGTTCAAAAAACTAGTTCACCGTTAAACTAATTAGCCCTGCACTGCAATCACCCCGTGCTGCGGCATTGCAACCCGACAGGCGCCGTCGCGGTTTCCGCTTGGCAGCAGTGCGATTTGAACGCCAGCATAGGCACAAAGCCCGGCTGCAATCCACCGACCGTTCCCAAATTTTTCCAGCACTGGTCCGGATTGCGCGGATCGGGGCCAGTATCACACCCACGCGGCACATTTGGCGCTGCGCCAGCCGCCCTGCCCCACGGTCCGGCGTACGGCGGTGAAACAAAAAACCACCGCGCCCCTTTCCGGGATGCGGCGGTCAGACTTTCGTCGTTTGAGGGTGCCTCAGCCGGTCGCCTGCACCTGGCGCACGGTCTCGCCATAGCCGCCAGCCATGACGTAATCCTGCTCCGGCCGGGTGCTGGGACGGTGCAGCGCCTCGTTGCGGTAGGGGAAGCGGCCGAACTGGCGGATCACCTCGCGGTGGGCGCGCGCATGCAGCAAATTGGAGCGTCCGGTCTCCGGCATCCGTTCGATCATCAGCCGGATGCAACGTTCCTGATCGCACAGGTTTTCAGAGTGCATCAGCGGCAGATAGAAGAACTGCCGGGCCGGCTCGTCGATCTTCAGATCCCACTTCTTGTTGATGGCCACCTTGGCTGCCGACAGCGCCGCCTGATCCGAGGCAAAGGCGCGCGACTCGCCGCGGAACATGTTGCGCGAAAACTGGTCCAGCAGGATGATGTAGGCCAGCGTGCCGCTGGGATAGGTCAGCCAGAAGGAAAACCGCCCGTCGCAGGCTGCCTCCCAGGTGTTGAGAAATCTGCTGCGGATCGTCTGATCCAGCGTCTCATCCTGCAGATACCACCCCTGTTCACCAACCTCATCGAGCCAGAATTCAAGTATCTCTTCGGGACCAGCCATCGGTCTTAACTCCAAGTGTTTGCCTGCCATCTACAACAGGACATTTTCTGCTGCCTTTACAAGTAAGCTTGGGTCACAATTTGCAACAGGCAAGGGGGAAGCGTGAAATAAACCTCACGATCCCCGCAGGTTAGCGCAATCAATTCTCGGCTTCGGCCGTTTCTTGCTCCTCCAGCTCTGTCTCGATGGCGTATTCTTGGGCAAATTCCACCGCCACTGGCGTCGCCGCAGGCGTCATTGCCGCAAAGCTGCCGGTTTCTTCCACGGGAATGGACGCACGCTGAGTCGCGCGGTACAGCGCATAGGCCGCCATCAGGAACATCAGAGCCGCAATCAGCGCAAAGTAGCCCGGCGGTCCGAACACTGCGTCGCTCATCAGCCAGCCGGTGATGACGGGGCCGGCGATGGCGCCCAGCCCGTTGATGAACACCAGCCCACCCGAGGCCGCCGCCATGTCGTCATGCTCCAGATAATCGTTGGTATAGGCAATCAGCAGCGAGTACAGCGGGTTCGACAGACCGCCGATGAAAAACGCCGCCACCAGCAGCATGTGGAAATCGGCCCCGAACAGGAAGCCTGCCACCGCGCCGCAGCCGCCGCCCAATGCCACAAACAGGATCAGCACCCGGCGGTCCATCCGGTCCGAGATCCAGCCCAGCGGATATTGCAGCACTGTCGCACCGATGTAGAAGGTGGCGATGAACAGCGACAGCTGTCCCAGCGTCATGCCCGCCGCCGAGCCGTAAACCGCGCTCATGCCGAACTGGGCGGAAAACACGCCGCCCAGGAGGAACATGCCGACACAGCCCAGCGGTGAAATCTTCATCAGCTGCTTCAGCGTCATCGGTTTGGTGGTGTCAAAGGCCGGGGTCGGCGAGATCGACAACAGGATCGGTCCAAAGGAGACAGAAACCAGGATCGACGCGATGATGAAGGCCTCATAGCCCCCCGGGTCGCCGACCTGGATCAGACCCTGCGCCGCGATGATGCCCACCATCTGGACCATCATGTACAGCGACAGCGCCTTGCCACGGTTGGTGTTGTCGGCAGCGTTGTTCAGCCAGCTTTCCGCAGTCACATACACGCCGGAGAAGCAAAAGCCGATCACAACCCGGCCCAGCCCCCAGGCAATGGTGTTGGGCAGGATCGGGTACAGGATCATCACCGCCGAGATGAATGACGCCAGCGCCGCAAACACCCGCACATGGCCAACCCGGCGGATCATCTCGGGCGCCATCCGCGAGCCGCCTAGGAAGCCGACGAAATAGGCCGCCATCACCAGCGACATCTCAAAGGCGTTGAACCCTTCCAGATCACCGCGCACCCCCAGCATGGTGCCCTGCAACCCGTTGCCCACCATCAACAGGCAGACCCCCAACAGAAGCGCCCAGGCACTCGACAGCACTTGCAGCATTTCCATGCCTCCTGACCAATGAAACACGGCCCTCCGCGCGGGATGGGCCGGTTTTGATTTTACCTTAATGTACCGCCTTGGACGGTTCCGCACAGGCCGCAGCGCCCGAACAATGACCAATGGCCCGCTGTCGCAAGGCGCGGCAGCAGGACAATGCGGCGCTTGTCCACGGATTCGCGACGAATTTCTAAGGCGTATCCGTCCTGCCAGGGATCAAAAGCGACGCATCCCCATAAGAAAAGAACCGATAGCCCTCTGCAACCGCATGGGCATAAATTTGCCGGATTTTTTCTTGTCCCATCAGGGCGGAGACCAGCATCATCAGCGTCGATTTCGGCAGGTGGAAATTGGTCATCAGCGCATCGGCCACCTGAAAGGTGAAACCGGGATAAATGAAGATGTCGGTGTCGCCTTCCCAGGGCTGGATCTGCCCGTCGCGGGCAGCACTTTCGATCAGCCGCAGCGCGGTTGTGCCCACCGGGATCACCCGCCCACCCGCAGCCTTGGTGGCGGCGATCTCAGTTGCGGCCTGTTCGCTGACCCGGCCCCATTCGGCGTGCATCCGGTGGGTGGTCACATCCTCGACCTTGACCGGCAGGAAGGTGCCCGCGCCCACGTGCAGCGTCACATAGGAAATCTCCACGCCGCGCGCAGCCAATGCCTCAAGCAACGGCGCGTCAAAATGCAGCGAGGCCGTGGGCGCCGCCACCGCGCCGCTGTTCTTGGCCCAGACGGTCTGGTAATCGGTCTTGTCCCGCTCATCCGCGGCGCGTTTGGCGGCGATATAGGGCGGCAGCGGCATCGCCCCTGCCTCAGCCAGGGCTGCGTCAAAGTCAGTGCCAGACAGGTTGAACCGCAGATGGCCCTGCCCGTCCACGACCTCGTCCAGTCTTGCGCTCAGCGCGTCGGAGAAGACGATCTCCTCACCCGGCTTGATCTTTTTCAACGGTTTCAGCAGCGCCGCCCAGCTGCCGTTGGCGCGTGGCTCCAGCAGGGTGGCTTCGATGCGGGCGGACACCGGGCCTTGGGCGCTTGTGCGGTGGCGCTGGCCGCTCAGCCGCGCAGGGATCACGCGAGTGTCGTTCAGCACCAGGCGGTCGCCGGGCGCAAGCCAGTCCACGAGATCCGTCACATGGCCATCATGCAGCGCATCGCCCGTCGCCACCAGCAGCCGCGCGGCGCTGCGCGGGCTGACCGGGCGGGTGGCAATCAGATCGTCGGGCAGGTCGAAGTCAAAATCGCTGAGTTTCATGGCCGCGCTATAAGACGTGCGGGCGGGAAAATCCATCATGATTTTGCCAACCCATGGGCTGTACCGGGCGCTTCACCGCTCTGCCCCGGTCAGCGGCCGTGGTGCCTGTCGGCCAGTCTCGCCGCCGTCCTCACCAGCGCTGCCCGAGTTACCCTCGGGCTGTCCCTGACCCGGCACGCCCGGCGTCGGACCGCGGAAGATCTCGCGCAGAAAGCCGGGGGTGAGGCCCGCCAGCGGGTTCACCGCCACCGCCGGATTCGCCGCCGTGCCCCGCAGCGTGAAGGTAAAGCCGATCAAGCCCTCACCGTCGCGCGGCGACAGGATGCGGCCGATGGCATTCAGCAGATAGATCGGCGACAGCACCCCGCGCATGTTCAACCGGGTGCTGGTCAGATCATAAACCCCATCCAGCGACAGCCCGATGGAGGGGCCCACGGCGCTGCTTTCATGCAGGGTCAGATGGGTCTGCCCCAGCTTGAACCGTGCCTGCATGTTGGTGAACAGGATGCCCTGTCCGGTCATCTCGTCCAGCAGGCCAACCAGGCTGATCGCGTTCAACAGCGCCGCCATGGAGGGCGCATTGCGGACCCGGAAGTTGCGCACATCCATCCGCCCATCGTATTCGCCCACCGTACCCGACGGGACCAGCGTCATGTCAAAACTGCCGCCCCGACCATGTTCGAACACCCCGGCAGAGCGGAACACCCCGCCCGCATCGCTGGCCCGGATCCGCGCTGCGGTCCCACCGTTCTGCGGCACCAGGGTGCCCGCCACGGGTGTCTGCCCGTTCAGCCGCGCGGTGAATTCGCCGTTCATGCCGCCGCGGGTGGAAAACCGGCCCTGAAAATTCTGCAAGGCAATGCTGTCGGTTACCTGCAAGGTGCCAAGCCGCAAGGTAATCGGCACCGCGCTGCCTGCCCCCGGACCGCCGCCGCCACCGCTACTGGCCGAGAATGGTGCCCTGTGCAGCGCCAGACGTCCGCCAGTCACCTCGATGGCCGGCGCCGCTGCGCCGCGGCCCAAGAAACGGACCGGCCCGCGGAACCAATTGCCCACCCGCACCGACGAAAACGCCGCCTGTTCCAACCCGCCGCCCTCTCGCGTCGTCACCTGGCCGCTGGCTTCAAGCCCCGGCGCCTCCAGCTCCAGCCGCTCAACCGCAGCGGGGGCCTCCAGCACCGCCTCCAGCTCCAGCCGCCCGGTGGCGCCTGCCCGCTTGCGCCAGCCGATCTCGGCGATCCGCAGCTCCAGTCCCGCCAGATCCGAGCTAAGCTGGAGCCGCGGCGGTGCGTCGGGGCTGAGATCCACGCGGTAGCGCCCCACGCCACGGCCCGAGACCGCGCCATTGGGCAGGCCAAGGTTGAACGCCTCAACCGCTTGCGCCGACAGCTCGATCGTGCCCTCCACTTGGCTGGCAGGAGACACCCCCTGACCCACCGCCTGCCGCCAATCGGCGCTCAGCGGCACGCCCGACAGGCTGCCTTCGCCGCTGATCCGCACGTGCCCTTGGTCGCCCGTCACCTGCAACAGCGAAGCCGAAGCCTGATGGCCCGGAACCAGCAAACTGGTCTCCACATCACGCACATCGGCACGGTAATGATACAGGATCTGCTCCACCGGCACTTTTTTCTTAAGCGGCAGCGACAGCGTGCCGGTCGCCTCGACACGCCCCTGCGCCAGCTGCACCGGCAGCTTTGCCTTGTCCATCACCCGCAACGGCGCGCGGTTCAGCAGCGACAGCGCCGCGGTAACAGAGCCGCTGGCCGCCGCCCGCACGATGGCCGGCGTGCCATCCTTGACGCCGATGTCGGGAATGATGAAGGCGGTTCCGGTCACATCCACATCGCCGCCCTGCTCTGCCGTCACCACCCCCGCAGACGCGGTGGCCACCAAACGCTTGCCGTAAAGACTCAGCTGACCCGCCGCCGCGCGCAATGGCGGCATGAATTTCTGAAACAGCACCTCGGCCCCGTCAAAGCTGAGGTCGAGACTGACAAAGGGTTTCTCACTGCCACGCCCGCGCATGTAAAAGCCCGCCTCCCGCACCATCCCCGCGCGCAAGTTTTCGCGCAGCCATGCGCGCGGTTTCGGCGCCAGCGCGTCCGGCCACAGCGCCTTGATCCGTGCCACCGTGATCTGGTCGACCCGACCGTTGAGATCGTAGTCCCAGCCCGCAGGTCCGGCCCCGATTTCACCATCCAGATGAATGCGGCTGTCGCCGTCACGCACCAGCATCTCGCCCAGCCGCAGCCGGAACGGGCGCAGTTGCAGATCAAAATCGGCATCCACCCCCGGCAGGCGCACCGGGGCCTCAAACATCTGCCGCGGGTTCAGCTCCAGATCGGAAAACCGCAGCTGGCCTACCAGGCCGGTCAACTGACCGTTCTCGATGCCCGAAAGGCTGGCCTGGCCGCGCATAGAGCCCGCTCCCCAACCGCTTTGCACGCTCAGCTCGCTGAAGTTGAGCCGCTGCGCAGCCGGATCATAGGTGAAATAGCTGCGCGCACCACTGATCGGCACCGGGCGGGTTTGCGCTGTGGGCTGAATCACCCCCTTGCCGATGCGCAGACTGGCCTGGACCGGCGCCAGAAGCCCATCCTCGTCCACAGCGCCGCGCAACGCGCCCGAGATCGGCGCCCGCAGCACGCCCAACCACCCCAGCGCCGGGCTTTGCAGGGCGATGTCCTCGCTGGCGATGCCGGAAATCAGAATGCCAAAATCTGCCGCCGGGCTGCCCAGCACCGAGGAATAGTTCGCCTCCAGCTGCCCCACCTCACCGCGTCCGCTCAGCACCGAAAACCCGGCCGCGAGGGACAGCGCATCCCCCGCCCGGGTCAGCCGAATTTGACCACCATCCAAGGTCCAGCCGCGCCCCAGCCGGTCATCGGTGTAAGAGAGGGTCAGGGCGTTTGTTTCCATCTGCGTCAGCGCTGCCAGCACCGGTTTTTGCAACTGGCCGTCCCATTGCTGGATCAGCTCCACCATGGACTTGGCCCGACGCGACGGCGGGGCATCGCTGGCAAAACTCAGCGCCAGCGAACCGTCCTTGTTGCGCCGTAGCGCCGCAAACAACCCGCTGAGGGTGATCTCCTTGGGCTGGATCCGGCCTTGGATCAGCGGTTTCATCGCCAGGCTGGCCTGGGCGTCGGCAAGCTGGGCAAACAGCGCCCCGTCCGCGTGTCGCAGCACCACGTCGCGCAGGCTGATGCGCGGCCGCCAGCCGCGGTTGACCACCAGGTGAATGGCGCCGAACTCAATCTGCAAGCCGTTCAGATGCCGCTCGATGCGGGTCTCAACCCGCTGCCGCAGCCAGTCCGGCGCGTCCAGCCGGGTACCGATCCCGAAATAGATCGCGCCCGCGGACAGGAAGCTCAGCACTGCCAGCACCCAGACCAATGCGCGCAGCAGTCGCCAGCGTCGTCGCCGGTGACGGCGCCGACGCATCCGCGCAGCCTTGGCCGCACGCCCGCGCCGCGGCGCAGGTGGCCCTGGCACGGGCACCGCCTCGGCGGCTGTCTGGCCTGTGTCACCTGTCGGGTCGATCTCAGCTTTCCCTTTGCTGCTCATGGGTTATGTTGGCCGCCAGTAGCACGCTCAGATTGCCGGAGACAGACCGATGTTAGACGTATCAGACCCCGCCCCTTCCTTCACTTTGCCCAGCACCCAAGGCGGTGAGGTCAGCCTCTCCAGCCTCCAGGGATCCGTCGTGGTCCTGTTCTTCTATCCCCGCGATGATACCCCCGGCTGCACCAAAGAATCCATCGGCTTTTCAGAGGCTTTGCAGGCCTTCGCCGATGCCGGCGCCCAGGTCTACGGGATTTCCCGCGACACGCTCGCCAAGCATGAGAAATTCACAGCAAAACACGGGCTGACCACGCCACTGCTGTCCGATGCCGACGACACCGTCTGCGAGGATTATGGCGTATGGAAGGAAAAGAACCTCTACGGCAAGAAGCATTGGGGCATCGAACGCTCCACCTTCCTGATCGACGCCGAGGGCCGCATTGCCCGCATCTGGCGCAAGGTCAAGGTGCCCGGCCATGTCGAAGAGGTGCTGGAGGCGGTCAAGGCACTCTGAGCAGCGCCTGCGCTGCCTGACAGTGCAGCGGCACACGCCCGCCCTGCACACCGCCCCGTCTGGACATTTTCCGTCAAATCGGGTGAACCCGCCTCACCCCCTCACCCCCTCACCCCCTCGCCGCCCCGCCGCCAAAAGGAACCCGCATGCCCCAAACGCCCCTGACGCTAGCCCAACGCGCCGCCGAGGTGCTGACCACCGCCGACGGGCGCGCAAAAACCGCGCTGTCGCGTCGTCATGCCGCCGACTGGCAGGCCTATCGCCGTGGCGAGGCACCCGAGATTGCCATTGGCACCGCCCGCCCGCCGCTGCACCCGGCCCGCCCGGACCAGCCGGAGCTGCGCGACCCGCGCGAGGTGCCCAAGCGCAAGCCGGGCTCGCCGCAGGGACGCATCGCACTACTGCACGCCGTCGCCCATATCGAACTGAACGCCGTGGATCTGCACTGGGACATCATCGCCCGTTTCTCTCATGTCCCAATGCCGCTGGGATTTTTCGACGACTGGGTGCAGGCCGCGGATGAAGAATCCAAGCATTTCAACCTGATGTGCGACTGTCTGGAGGCGCAGGGCAGCCATTACGGCGCCCTGCCGGCCCATGCGGGTATGTGGCGCGCCGCCGAGGACACCGCCGACGACCTGATGGGGCGGCTGGCCGTGGTGCCGATGGTGCTGGAGGCCCGCGGCCTGGATGTCACCCCCGGTATGATCGAGATCTTCCGCAAGGCAAGCGTCACCCAGGCCGTCGACGCGCTGGAGGTGATCTATGCCGAGGAAGTCAGCCATGTCGCCTACGGTTCCAAGTGGTTCAATTTCCTCTGCGGTCGCGACAATCTGGACCCCAAAGAGGTCTTCCACGGGTTGGTGCGCAAATATTTCCACGGCGCCCTGAAACCGCCCTTCAACGAGGAAAAGCGCGCCGACGCCGGGCTGCCGCCGGACTTCTACTGGCCGTTGGCCGATCAGGACCGCCCCCTGCCCGGCGGTTGAGTACGCGGGGTTTTCGGCAGAAACCCGCCTATCCTTGCCCACTTACGCCCCGTGGGCGGCGCATCGGGTCATCGGGCTTGCCCAAGCGCGCTGCCCTGTCTATTCACTTCGCGAGGATCCGGCAGGCCAGCGCGCCGTCGGCGAGGAACGGAACGAGGGACCCGGCTTTGCGCACACGGCTCGCAATCAGAATCCACAGCTTTCTCGAACGCCGTTTTCCGGAACGGCGCGTCTTTCTGAAATCTGACAGCGACACGCGGTTCATCCGGCTGCGCTCGGAAACCCAGCTCATCGCCGTCGCCGGCATCACCCTGTTCACCGCCTGGACCATCGTCGCCACCGCCATCGTGCTGATGGACAGCATCGGTTCGGGTAACTTTCGCGAACTGGCCAAGCGCGACCAGCAGACGTACCGCGAACGGCTGAACGCAATCTCCACCGAACGCGACGCCCGCGCCGAGGAGGCGCTGGCCGCGCAGGAACGCTTCAATGCGGCGCTCACCCAGATCTCCATGATGCAGTCCGAACTGCTGGCCTCCGAAACCCGCCGCCGCGAGCTGGAGACCGGCATCGAGGTGATCCAGAGCACCCTGCGCGACACCATGACCCAACGCGATCAGGCCCGGCGCGAACTGGCGGTGCTGAAGCAGGAGAGCACAGGCGAAAACACCGCGCCCGCGGTGATCGCCAGCGCCGCGGCGCAGATGGAACTGATGGCAGATGCGCTCAACGACACCGCAGCCGAACGCGATCAGATCCGCGCCGATGCCGAGACCGCGCTCGGCGAACGCGACGCGCTGGAGCTGGAACTGCAGCTGATGGATGAGCGCAACAACCAGATCTTCCGCCAGCTGGAAGAAGCGGTTGAGGTCTCTGTCACCCCACTGGACAAGATGTTCCGCAGCGCCGGCATGCCCACCGACAGGATCCTGGAGCAGGTGCGGCGCGGCTACAACGGCCAGGGCGGCCCGCTGGAGCCATTGGCCATGTCGACGCGCGGGGAGGCACCCACGCTGGAAGAGCAGCGCGCCAACAGCATCCTGGCCAAGCTGGATGAGCTGAACCTCTACCGGCTGGCTGCCCAGCAGGCGCCTTTTGCAACGCCGGTCAACCTGAACCTCGTGCGCCAGTCCTCCGGCTTTGGCTATCGCCGCGATCCCAAGACCGGTGGGCGGCGACTGCACAAGGGATCGGATTTTGCCGGTCGCACCGGCACCGACATCTATGCCACCGCCGATGGCGTGGTGACCCATGCGGGTTGGCAATCGGGCTATGGCCGGATGGTCACCATCCGCCATGCCTTCGGCATCGAAACCAGATACGCCCATAACTCGAAACTCCGCGTGACAAAGGGCCAAAGGGTCTCGCGCGGGGATCACATTGCTGATATGGGTAACACCGGACGGTCCACCGGGACCCACCTCCATTACGAGGTCAGGGTCAACGGGCAACCAGTAAACCCCATGATCTACATCAAGGCTGCGAGAAATGTTTTCTAAGAGCAAAATCAACGAGCCCGGACCGAAACAGGCCGACGCAACTCCGGCGCCCACCGCCACGCCTGCAGCACCGGTCAGCGACTACAAGACCAGCAGCGCCCCCAAGCCCAAGCCTGCCGCCTCGCTGCTCAGCTCTGATCTGCACATCACCGGCAACGTCAAGACGACCGGCGACATCCAGGTCGAAGGCACCGTCGAGGGCGACATCCGTGCGCATCTGCTGACCGTTGGCGAAACCGCCACCATCAAGGGCGAAGTCACCGCCGATGATGTCGTCATCAATGGCCGCATCGTGGGCCGCGTGCGCGGGCTGAAGGTGCGCCTCACCTCCACCGCGCGGGTCGAAGGCGACATCATCCACAAGACCATCGCGATTGAATCCGGCGCTCATTTCGAAGGCTCCGTGCAGCGCCAGGACGACCCGCTGAACCCCGGTGGCCGCAAATCCGCCCCGGCCGCGGCACCTTCGACAGCTGCCCCTGCCCAAAAGCAGGCACCCTCGGCCGCGGTACAGGCCGCCACCGCCGCCCACAAGACCGACGGCTGACGCCGCACGACCGACGGGCACGGGTCCCGTGGCTGGCAGCCGGCACGGGCAAAGCCGTGTCAGATCCGGCCATGTGGATGCGCAATTCGAAACCGCCGCAGTTTTACACTGCGGCGGTTTTTCATATCGGCTTACGGCGCAGCCGACTCTCCGCGATGTCTGCCCTTTACCCCCGCTCGCCCGGCGTGTACCAGAGCGGCAAGCACAACCCAAGGCGGCGAAGCCCGACCGGCATTAGGCAAACTACATGGCAAACATCCTCATTACCGACCAATCAAACCGGCTTGGCTCCATCGACCTCAGCGGTGTCGACATCAACGATGTGCAGATCGATACGCTCACCAGCAGTCAGATCAGCGCCAGCGTAAACGGGTTGAGCCTGACCCTTCACGGCACTTTCTATTTCGACACCTGGGGAAACCTGTCCTCCGGCAGTTCGATGAACGCCTTCTCTCTCAGCTACAATCATGCGCTGGTTGTCTCGGCGACAGACTTCACCGTGAGCTACGCCGACATCGTCTACGGCAGTTTGGACACCGTTATGACCCGGATCATGGCTGGCGATGACGTGTACACCTCTGCCTACAACGGCGATGATTATATTGAGACTTACGCGGGCAACGACCGTATCCAAACAGGCACGGGCAGCGACTATGTCGACGGCGGCACCGGCTTTGACACGTTTGTCGCCAATGGGGCCAGCGCCGACTACGATATTTCGCTGGAATACGGCAGGCTGCTGCTCTCCAGCGCGGGCGGCGAACGGGATCAACTGCGCAATATCGAGCGGATCGAATTCCACGATGGCAGCGTCAATGTCCACATTGGAGGCTACAGCGCCGACCGCCATGCGCTCACCGCCGACGGCGGGCCCGGTCTGCTGTATGGCCAGAGCGGCGCGGACACGCTGACTGGCGGCCACCAGGCTGACACCCTTCATGGCGGCACGGGCAACGACAGCCTGACCGGCGGACTGGGCAATGACCGCCTGAGCGGCGACAGCGGCGCGGACCGGATCCTGGCCGGTGCAGGCCAGGACACGGCGCATGGTGGTGCCGAGGACGACAGGCTGGACGGCGGCGCCGATGCGGACAAACTGGCAGGTGGCAGCGGCAACGACAGTCTGTTGGGCGACCACGGGCATGACACGCTGATGGGCAACGGCGGCCTCGATCTGCTCGAGGGGGGCTCCGGCTGGGACAGGCTGAAAGGCGGCGGCGGCGAGGATACCCTGCGGGGCGACGACGGCCGTGACACGCTGATGGGCGACGCCGGCCGAGATGACCTGTCTGGCGGCAATCACGGCGACCAGTTGCAGGGTGGCGGGGGCAACGACCTTCTGCGCGGTGGCAACGGCGATGACGATCTGAGCGGGCAGTCCGGAAATGACACGCTCACGGGCGGCAATGGCGGCGACCAGCTGTCCGGTGACGGGGGCCGAGACATGCTGACAGGCTACAAGGGCGACGATCGGCTCACCGGCGGCAAACATGCGGATACATTCGTCTTTCACAAAGGCCATGGCAATGACACGATCACCGACTTCACCATCGGCATCGACCTGATCGAAATCGGCCGTGGTGCGTCGCGCATGAAACAGCTGGAATTCACCCAGCAGGGCGATGATGTGCTGGTTGCCTTTTCCAACGTGACGGTCTTGGTAGAGGATGTCACCCTGGACCAGTTGCAACACGGCGATCACTTCCTGTTCTGACCAACTGGCCCCGCATCACACATCGCAACAGCCGCGCCGAATGCGACGCAGCTGTTGCGGTCCAGGCATCATTTCAGCATCCATTTGCCGTCAGGCCAGAAGGCGTGAAAGGCGAAGGCGAACATCACGTCATGCACCACATCCCGGCCCGCGCCGTCGCGCACCCGGACCGATCCGATGTCGCGGCCCTTTGCCAAGCTGCCCGCATCCAGCGCCGAGGCCTGCCCTGCGCGCCAGCTCAGCACCACGCCCGCCTCGCGGATCTCCTCCGCCTGTGCCAGCCGTGTCAGCGGCCAGGCTCGATTACCGACCCGCACCACCCGCGCCAGCGGTGCAATGCCATGGGGTGGCGGCGTGCCGTCATACAGGAATGGCCAGTCCGCGGTGTCATAGCCGCGATAGGGGTTGCGCCCGTATTGCCGATTGTAGCGCGGCTGCGCCATCACCAGCCCGTTGGGGTTGCGGGCGGTGAACGCGGCCCAGCTTTCGACCCAGCTGGGCAGCAGCGTCAGCTCAACACCGCTCATCGCGCCGACGATACCAGTGCCACTTGCCTGCTGCCACCAACTCTGCGTCTCGCGGTCATACATCACCATATCCGAATGGCGCAGCTTGCCGGTGACACCAAAGCGCAGCACCCGCGCTGCACCGCCTGCCCTGACCCGCCGGTCAAAGGTCACCGCCGAATTGCACAAGGGGCAATAAGTCACCGCCACCGGGACGCCTGCAACGGTGTCGTTGACGATCTCGTGCCACGTCAGGTAGCGCAGCGGATAGGCGCGCGGCGTGGCTGCGCCCAGCTCCAGCGTGACAACCGGCTCGCGCGGGCGCAGCCCGCGCGCCTTTGCGGCCGGGTGAAACTGCGGCGCATCCAGCGCCGGGATGCCATCCTTTGCCACCCCGCCAGAGCGGATCTGACGCCAGTCCTGCACCGTGGTTCGGCCGAAATCGGTCTGCGGCCATTCCCGCGTCCAGACCGCGGGATCCGCCGCGGCGGGCGCGCCCAACCACTGCACCAGCAGCAATGGAACAACGATCAACAGGTGTTTCAGCATGGCAGACCTCCCCGTTGTGGTCAGTCTAGGCGGGCCAGCGCCGCCTGCGCCAGACATTCACACGGGCTTGTGACGCCAGTTGTGCGGCAGCCAAACGCAGGACGGCCCGCCCCTGCCATGCAGGAACGGGCCGCCGTTGAACGCCTGTGCGGCGCCGCTTACTCGGTCACGCTGACCTTGGACATCACGTCGGGCTGGCCGACCACGGCACCATTGCCGCCGGTGCCGCGCTTGATAGCGTCGACCACGTCCATGCCCTCAGTCACCTCGCCGACAACCGTGTACTGGCCGTTCAGGAAATGGCCCGCATCAAACATGATGAAGAACTGCGAGTTGGCGCTGTTGGGGTTCTGCGACCGGGCCATGCCGACCACACCGCGGTCAAACGGCAGGTCTGAGAACTCGGCCGGCAGATCTGCACGGGACGAGCCCCCACGGCCCGCCATCCCCATGTCGCCACCCAGTTTGCCGAATTCGACATCGCCGGTCTGCGCCATGAAGCCGTCGATCACCCGGTGGAACACGACGCCGTCATAGGCGCCCTCGGACGCCAGCGCGGTGATCTGTTCGACGTGCTTGGGCGCCACATCCTCGAACAGGTCGATCTTGACGGTGCCATTGGCCTCGCCCTCGACCTGGACCTCCAGGCCGGTTGCCAGGGCCGGGCCCGCCGCCAGCAAGGCCAGCGCTGTCAGCGTTTTACGCATCCGCGGCCACCTTGACGCTGATCATCCGGTCCGGGTTCGCAGGCGGCTCGCCACGGGTGATGGCGTCGACATGCTCCATGCCCTCGATGACGCGGCCATAGACGGTGTACTGGCCATTCAGGAAGTGGTTGTCCTTGAAGTTGATGAAGAACTGCGAATTGGCGCTGTCCGGGTTGGCGGAACGCGCCGCACCGATGGTCCCACGGTCATGCGGCAGCTTGGAGAACTCGGCCGGCAGGTTCGGCAGATCAGAGCCGCCGGTGCCCGCCATGCGGATGTTGAAACCATCTTCCATGTCACCGTTGGCCACATCGCCGGTCTGCGCCATGAAACCGTCGATCACGCGGTGAAAGCAGACATTGTCATATTCACCGGCGCGGGCCAGCTCTTTCATGCGCTCGGTATGCTTGGGCGCCACGTCGGGCAGCAGTTCAATCACAACATTGCCGTCTTTCAGTTCGATGATGACGGTGTTTTCGGGATCCTTGATCTCGGCCATGTGGCCCTCCTGTCGTCGAAATTTGCCCCGATTGTTAAGGGTAGCGTCGGCAAATGCCAAGGGAGCATTGACTGATGCGCAAAAACCCCCGAAACAACCCCCGGATTTAACCGCTTTTTGACCATAGGGGGGCTCAAGCATGGGCTGGAAGACGCTCGACGACATGGACCTGAACGGCAAGCGCGTGCTGGTGCGTGTGGACATCAACGTGCCAGTGGCAGATGGCCGCGTGACCGACGACACCCGCATCCAGCGCATCACCCCCACCGTGCGCGACATTCTGGCCGCAGGCGGCCGCCCGATCCTGCTGGCCCACTTTGGTCGCCCCGGCGGCGAACGCAAGGCGGAGCTGTCGCTGCAACAGCTGGTTCCCGCGCTCGAAGCCGCCTTTGGCTGTTCAGTCATGTTTGCCGCAGACTGCGTCGGCGCCGGTGCCACCGCCGCGGCGGACGCGTTGAAGGCGGGGGAGGTTCTGCTGCTGGAGAACACCCGGTTTCACGCCGGTGAGACCAAGAACGACGCCGATCTGGCCGCAGGCATGGCGGCGCTGGGTGACATCTACTGCAACGATGCCTTTTCCGCTGCTCACCGCGCCCATGCCTCGACCGAGGCAATCGCCCGCCTGTTGCCCGCCTGTGCCGGCCGCCTGATGCAGGCAGAGCTACAGGCGTTGGAAAGCGCGCTGGCACAGCCCAAACGCCCGGTGACAGCCGTTGTCGGCGGTGCCAAGGTCTCGACCAAGCTGGACTTGCTGTCCAACCTGATCGAGAAGGTCGATCACCTGGTGATCGGCGGCGGCATGGCCAATACCTTCCTGCTGGCGCAGGGCCACGCCATCGGCAGCTCGCTGGCGGAACATGGGCTGACCGACACCGCCAGCGAAATCCTGACCAAGGCCAAGGCGCAAGGCTGCGAGATCATCCTGCCCAGCGACATCGTGGTCGCCCGCAAGTTTGAAGCCAACGCCCCGCATGAGCTGCTGGCGGCCGACGCCTGCCCCGATGATGCAATGATCCTGGACGCAGGCCCGGCCTCGGTCGCCCGCATCGCCGACGTCTTTGCCGCCAGCAAGACGCTGATCTGGAACGGCCCGCTGGGCGCCTTTGAGCTGACCCCCTTTGACGCTGCCACCAATGCCGCGGCGCTGAGGGCGGCCGAGCTGACCGCCGCTGGTGAGTTGGTCTCGGTTGCCGGTGGTGGCGATACGGTGGCGGCGCTCAACGCCTCCGGCGCGGCAGCGCGCTTCAGCTACATCTCCACCGCGGGCGGCGCCTTTCTGGAATGGATGGAGGGCAAGACCCTGCCCGGCGTCGCGGCGCTGGCGTCGTAATGCCCTTACCTGGCCCGGCACCGTGCCGGGCCAGAAATACCAACCAGCCGACGATTTGGGATTCCCATCCCGAATCGGCTGTGGCATAGTGACCTCAGACGCCGGAAAACGGCGCATCACCAAAATCTTGAGCAGTAGCATACAGGCAGCTCCCACGTGACCCGTAACGCCCGCCCATCGTTTGGGGCGATTGCATTCTTTGCGATTGCCTTTGCGCTCTGCGCCTATTTCACCTTTGCCGCAGTGCAGGGCGATTACGGTCTGTTCCGCAGGGTCGAGATCCAGGCCGAAGCCGAAGAGCTGCGCCTAGATCTCGGCCGTCTGCAGGCCCAGACGTCCGAGATGGAAAACCTCACCCGCCGCCTCTCGGACGATTACCTCGACCTTGATCTTCTGGACGAACAGGCCCGCAGCGTGCTGGGTCTGGTGCGCGCGGACGAGATCGTCATTCGCTGAGCAGAGATCCGCCGACCGTCGCGGTCTGGTGCAACCGGCGTCGCGTCGCAACGTGGACCCGCACAGCTGAAGCCGTTCTCCGCCCTGGCAGTGCCCCCGCCCCGGCAAGGCCTGCCCTGCGTTCCACACAAATCGTTTCAACCCACAGCCCGTCCACCCCGCGCCCATCGGCGGCGGGGCTGCTCGACTTTGCGCACAAGACTGGTTGCAAACCTTGCGTCACAATAACACTATTCACTTAGAGCAAAACCTTGTATCAGTTTGTTTAACACTAAACTATCTAGCCCACAGGAGGAGCTGACCACCATGGCCGCTAGAAAAAGCGCAAAGAAACCAAACGTTTCTGCAGAGGAACTGACGAAGTATTACCGCGAGATGCTGCTGATCCGCCGATTCGAAGAGAAATCGGGACAGCTGTATGGCATGGGGCTGATCGGGGGCTTCTGTCACCTGTACATCGGCCAGGAAGCGGTTGTCGTGGGTCTTGAAGCCGCCGCCGAGGAAGGTGACAAGCGGGTCACGTCCTACCGTGACCACGGCCACATGCTGGCGTGTGGCATGGACCCCGACGGCGTCATGGCCGAGCTCACCGGCCGCGAGGGTGGCTACTCCAAGGGCAAGGGCGGCTCCATGCACATGTTCTCGAAAGAGAAGCATTTCTATGGTGGCCACGGCATCGTCGGCGCCCAGGTGCCGCTGGGTGCGGGGCTTGCGTTCTCCGACAAATACAAGGGCAACGACCGCGTCACCTTCGCCTATTTCGGCGACGGCGCGGCCAACCAGGGCCAGGTCTACGAGACCTACAACATGGCGCAGCTCTGGGATCTGCCGGTGGTTTTCGTGATCGAGAACAACCAATACGCCATGGGCACGAGCGTCCAGCGCTCCACCAAATCCCCGGCGCTGTGGAAGCGCGGCGAGGCTTACGGCATCGCGGGCGAAGAAGTGGATGGCATGGACGTTCTGGCGGTCAAAGAGGCCGGCGAACGCGCCGTTGCCCACTGCCGCGCGGGCAAAGGTCCTTACATCCTCGAGGTCAAGACCTACCGCTACCGCGGCCACTCCATGTCGGACCCGGCCAAGTACCGCACCCGCGAAGAGGTCCAGAAGATGCGCGAAGAGCGCGACCCCATCGAGCAGGTCCGCGAGATGCTGCTGACCGGCGGTCACGCCAGCGAGGACGACCTCAAGGCGATCGACAAGGAGATCAAGGAGGTCGTCAACAAATCCGCAGAATTCGCCAAGGAAAGCCCGGAACCGGCCCTCGACGAACTCTGGACTGACATCTACGCGTAAGCTGCTGACCTGAAAGGGAAGAACAAGACATGGCAACTGAAATTCTGATGCCCGCCCTGTCGCCGACCATGGAGGAAGGCACCCTGGCCAAATGGCTGGTCAAGGAAGGCGATACCGTGAACTCCGGCGACATCATGGCCGAGATCGAAACCGACAAGGCGACGATGGAATTCGAAGCCGTCGACGAAGGCATCGTCGGCAAGATCCTGATCGAAGAGGGCACCGAGGGCGTGAAAGTGAACACCCCCATCGCGGTGCTGGTCGAGGAAGGCGAGAGCGCCGACGACTACCAGCCCGCCTCTGCGGATGGTGGCAGCGACGACAGCGCCGCCAAAGACACCCCGGCCCGTGACGAACCCGCCGCAGCCGCGCCGGAGAAAGCTCCGGCCATGCCCGCCAAGGTGCTGGAACCCGACTACCCCGAGGGCACCGAAATGGTGCAGACCACGGTCCGCGAAGCGATCCGCGACGCCATGGCAGAGGAAATGCGCCGCGATGACGACGTGTTCCTGATGGGCGAGGAAGTCGCCGAGTATCAGGGCGCTTATAAAGTCTCGCAGGGGCTCTTGGACGAGTTCGGCTCCAAGCGCGTGATCGACACGCCGATCACCGAGCACGGCTTTGCCGGCATCGCCACCGGTGCCGCCTTTGGGGGCCTGCGCCCGATTGTCGAATTCATGACCTTCAACTTCGCCATGCAGGCGATTGACCAGATCATCAACTCGGCAGCCAAGACGCTGTATATGTCCGGTGGTCAGATGGGCGCCCCCATGGTGTTCCGTGGCCCCAATGGTGCGGCCGCCCGCGTCGGCGCGCAGCACAGCCAGGACTATGCCGCCTGGTACATGCAGATCCCCGGTCTGAAAGTGGCGATGCCCTACTCTGCCGCAGACGCCAAGGGTCTGATGAAAACCGCGATCCGCGACAACAACCCGGTGATCTTCCTCGAAAACGAAATCCTCTACGGTCGCGCCTTTGACGTGCCCAAGCTGGATGATTTCACCGTGCCCTTCGGCAAGGCCCGCATCTGGCGCGAAGGGTCGGACGTCACCATCGTCTCCTTTGGCATTGGCATGCAATACGCACTGGACGCCGCGGACAAACTGGCCGAGGACGGTGTCTCTGCCGAGGTCATCGACCTGCGCACCCTGCGCCCGATGGATCTGCCCACGGTGATGGAATCGGTCAAGAAGACCAACCGCCTGGTCACAGTCGAGGAAGGCTGGCCGCAGGGCTCCGTCGGCAGCTACATCGCCTCCGAAGTGCAGCGCGAGGTGTTCGACTATCTGGACGCCCCGGTCATGGTCTGCACCGGCAAGGACGTGCCGATGCCCTATGCCGCCAACCTGGAACGCCACGCGCTGATCACCACGGATGAGGTGATCGAAGCCGTGAAGCAAGTGACCTACCGGTAAGGGAGCGCAGATATGCCTACAGAAATCCTGATGCCCGCGCTGTCTCCCACCATGGAGGAAGGCACCCTGGCAAAATGGCTGGTCAAGGAGGGCGACACCGTCGCCTCCGGCGACCTGCTGGCCGAGATCGAAACCGACAAGGCCACCATGGAATTTGAGGCCGTGGACGAAGGCGTCGTCGGCAAGATCCTGGTGGCTGAGGGCTCCGAAGGGGTCAAGGTCAACACGCCCATCGCGGTGCTGCTGGAAGACGGTGAAAGTGCCGATGACATCGACACCTCCACCGGCGCTGACGCCGCCCCGGCAAAGGCAGAGGCACCCGCCCCCGCCCCCTCCGACGCCCCAGCCGACGCCAAGAGCGCCGCGCCCGAAGCCAAAGCAAAGGCTGCACCGGCCGCCCCCACCGGGGCAGACGGCAACCGCATCTTTGCGTCGCCCTTGGCCCGTCGCATCGCGGCCGACAAGGGGCTGGACCTGAGCCAGCTCAAGGGCTCCGGCCCGCGCGGTCGCATCATCAAGGTCGATGTGGAAAACGCCAAGCCGCAGGCGGCACAGGCAGATGCCCCCAAGGCAGACGCCACCAAAGCCCCGGCAACCGCAGCCCCGGCCGGTCCCTCCGCCGATCAGGTCGCCAAGATGTACGAGGGCCGCACCTTTGAGGAGGTGAAGCTGGACGGCATGCGCAAGACCATCGCAGCCCGTCTCACCGAGGCCAAGCAGACGGTGCCGCATTTCTACCTGCGCCGCGACATTCAGCTAGACGCGCTGCTGAAGTTCCGCAGCCAGTTGAACAAGCAGCTGGAGCCGCGCGGCGTCAAACTGTCAGTCAACGACTTCATCATCAAGGCCTGCGCCCTGGCGTTGCAGGCGGTGCCTGATGCCAACGCGGTCTGGGCCGGTGACCGGGTGCTCAAGATGAAAGCCTCCGACGTGGCGGTTGCCGTCGCGATCGAAGGTGGCCTGTTCACCCCGGTGCTGCAAGACAGCGACACCAAATCCCTGTCTGCTTTGTCGACAGAGATGAAGGATCTGGCGGCCCGCGCCCGCGACCGCAAGCTGGCTCCGCATGAATATCAGGGCGGCAGCTTTGCGATCTCCAACCTCGGCATGTTCGGAATCGACAATTTCGACGCCATCGTGAACCCGCCGCATGCGGGCATCCTGGCGGTCGGCGCAGGCGTGAAAAAGCCGGTGGTCGGCGCGGATGGCGAGCTGGCAGTGGCCACGGTCATGTCAGTGACCCTGTCGGTAGACCACCGCGTCATCGACGGCGCGATGGGGGCAGAACTGCTGAACGCGATCAAGGACAACCTGGAAAACCCGATGGTGATGCTGGCCTGATCGCGCCACCAGCCATGCCAGACAGTTGCAACAGGCCGGGCCTCATGCCCGGCCTGTTTGCGTCTGCACCCGCGCGCCGCCCGGCCTGAGCGCGCGACGTGCAGGCACAAAAAAGCGCGAAAATTCACCAACTTCGACGGCTGTGCGCCGCGCCTGGATGAAGCTTTCATGACAATCCACACCACACGCGGCGGCGTTTACGCTGCGTTCAGTTGTGGCCACCTACTGCACTGGCATCCGTCATCTGCAGGAACATTGTTATGCCCCTCGCTCTCCCGCCGATCCGCTTTCCCCGCCTTCAAACCACTGGTCACGCCGTGCAGGCAGGCAGCCTCGTCTGGCGGTCTTTGAACCTGCGCATTGCGCTGCTGGTCACCATCTTTTCGCTGCTCACCGCACTGCCGATGGCCTATTTGGCCGGCCAGCGGCTTCAGGCCCAATCGCTGGACAGCTTGCGGCTGCTGCAACGCGAGCTGACCACAGCCGCCGCGCGCGAAATCGCACAACCGATGAAACTGGGCTTTTCCGGGTCTGTCGAGCAGCAGCTCGCCCATGTGATCGACCGGGCAGGCCACAGCTTTGCCTATGCCCGCGCCACCCGCGCCGATGGGGTGGTCATGGCCGAGGCCGGCCAGCCCCCGACCACAGACGTCGATGCGCCGGGCCTTGACGCCATCACCGCCGCCGTCCTCTCTGACGGAACCCCTTGGCAGTCGGGCGATGGTCACACGCTGGTGCTGCCGGTGCTCTCGCGCAAGGGGGCGATTCGGGGCGTTTTGGTGATGGTCTGGGACCCCGCTGCAACCCTCGCGGATCTGCGCAGCGCGCTGCTGCGCGATGCGGCTCTGGGGGCCGCAATCCTGCTGCTGTCCCTGCTGGGCTGCCTGCTGATCCTGCGCCGCCTGCTGGGGCGCCCGCTCCGGCAGCTGACCACGGCGTTGGAACGGATCACCTCGGGCGAATACAGCACCCAGTTGCGTCTCTCCACCCGCCGCGATGAGCTGGGCCGGATCGCCCGCCGGATCGACATGCTGCAATCCAGCCTGGCCGAGGCCGCAGCCGCCGCCCGGACCCGCGCCAAGGACCAGCAAGCTCAGACCGACGCCGTCGACCAGCTGCGCGCGGGGCTGGATGCGCTGGCCCGGCGCGATCTCAGCCACCGGATCCACCGGCCCCTGGCCCCCGCCTATGAGCCCCTGCGCCGAGATTTCAACGGGGCGCTCGACAGTCTCGCGGGGTTGATGGCACAGGTGCTGGGCACCGGCCAGGTGATCCTCTCACGCAGCAGTGCCATCAGCGACGAGTCCACCGCGCTGGCACAGCGGATCACCAGCCAGGCCATGGACCTCGCAACCCTGTCCCAGGCGCTGAACGACCTCAGCGCCGCGCTTGGCACCGCCGAGGACGAGGTCCGTGCCGCCAACGGGCTGGCCACCAATGCGGTGCGACAGGCCGAGGCCAGCACCGCCGTGATGGCCAACGCTGCCACCGCGATGGAGGGCATCCAGCACAGCGCCGCCCGTATCGGCTCAATCACCGGGGTGATCGACGACATCGCCTTTCAGACCACCCTTCTGGCCCTGAACGCCCGGGTCGAAGCCGCGCGCGCAGGCGAAGCAGGCCGCGGGTTTGCGGTTGTCGCCAGCGAGGTCCAGGCCCTGGCGCAGCGCAGCGGCGAGGCCGCCACTGAGATCCGCGCGCTGATTTCCAGCACCAGCCAGCACATTAGCCAGGGCGCGGAGGAGGTCGGCAACACCGGCGCTGTGCTGTCCCGCATCATAACCGACCTCGGTGAGATTTCCGCCCGTGTGGGTGGCTCCGCCCGCGGTCTCAGCCATGAGGCGGCGGCCCTGCGCAGCCTGACGGCACAGCTGACCACGTTGGAAGGCACCACCCGCGGCAACACGGGCGTCGTCACCCAGACCGTCACTGCAATGTCGGAGCTGCGCCACGACGCAGAAGGCCTCAGCCAGCTGGCCGCGGCCTTTCGCCTTCCCGCATTACCCCCTGCGCCCGCGTCAGGACGTAGCGGAGATGCCGCGGGCGTCCGGCGCGCGGCCAGCTAGCCCTCACGAGTCCTTGCTGCCGTCCCGCTCAGGGGCGGTGGCGCAACGGGTCGGCGGTCGCGCAGCGCCCGGATCAACAGCTGCGCCTCAACGGGCGGTTCCTGTTCCCCCGGCGATAGTCGCTGCTGTCGCGCCGCCGGGTCAACAACCCGCAAGAGATCATCGCTTGCCGCAGGGTCGCCGGATTGCCAAACCCGTGCAGCCTGTTCAGCATGTGGGTTGCGTCGCACGCGCGCATTTCCTGCCCGGTCGACAGGTCCGCCCGCAGCCCAAACAACGCCAGCGATTGCACCGCCCGCCGCGATGGACCACGCAACAGCAGACCACGCGCGTCAAACTGGTGCAGGCACCGTCCCAGCAACCGGTGATCCATCCGCGCCGCCGCCTCCCCGGCCCGCAACTGCTGCAGGTTCTCGTGGCCCCCGGCACGGGCCAGCCTGTTCATCAGCGTCACCTGTCCGGGATGGGCTGTGGACCTGGCAGGTTTAGCACGCCGAATGGGGCAGCGGCGCCTCGGTCACTGCCGACCCTCCCTGCAACCGAGCCGGGATGGCGCCCCAGGCCAAGCCAAGTTCACCTGCACCGGACCGGGAACACACCGAAACGGGGCGCTGGCCGCCCCTTTATCTGTCCGAGACCCAAACCCCTGATACAACGGACCGGAGCCGACGCGTGGTAAATCACGCCTCCGGGCCACCCTACCTGTCGCGTTCCAGAACCTGGTTCATGCTGACAGAGGGCTGCGCGCAGCCCGCCTCGCCGACGATCCGGGCCGGCACGCCCGCCACCGTGGTGCAGGGGGGCACGTCCTCCAGCACCACCGAACCCGCAGCGATGCGGCTGCAATGGCCGACCTTGATGTTGCCCAGAACCTTGGCGCCGGCCCCAATCAGCACACCATCTCCGATCTTGGGGTGGCGGTCCTGCTCTTCCTTGCCGGTGCCGCCCAGCGTCACCGAATGCAGCATAGAGACATTGTCCCCCACCACCGCGGTCTCGCCGATCACGATGGAATGGGCGTGGTCGATCATGATCCCCTTGCCAATGCGCGCACCGGGGTGAATGTCGATGCCAAAGATCTCAGAGGTGCGCATCTGGAAGAAATACGCCAGATCCAGCTGCCCTTGTATCCACAGGTAGTGGCTCACGCGGTAAGCCTGCACCGCCTGGAAACCCTTGAAATACAGGATCGGCTGCAACAGCCGGTGGCTGGCCGGATCGCGTTCGTTGATCGCCATCAGATCGGCCCGCGCCGCCTCCACCAGATCGGGGCTGGCGGCATAGGCGTCATCGACGATTTCGCGCAGCACCATCATCGACATCTCGTTAGAGCACAGCTTGGCCGAAATCCGGTAGGACAGCGCCTTTTCCAGTGACTTGTGGTGCAGGATGCAGGCGTGGATCAACCCGCCCATCAGCGGCTGGGTGGCCACCGCCTCCTCGGCTTCGCGGGTGATCCGGTCCCACACGGGGTCCACCGGGGTAATCGCCTGGCGCGTCTCGATCATGGCTCAGCATCCTTTTTGACTGGGTCCAGAATAGCCATTTATGCCGGAATCCCGCAAACGCAAACCCGTGATCGGACATATTTGCAATCTGAATGCATCGCCTCTCGCAATGGTGAAGCGGCAAGGCCCGTCATTTGCAGTGTCGCTTCGGGCACTGCCCGAAGCAATCCGCGCCGCCTGCCTACGGCTCCAGCGTCGCCGCAAGCTCGCGCAGCACCAGCCGCGTGCAGGCCAGATAGGCCGGATCGTCCAGAAACGGCTCCTCCGCCAAGGCACAGCGCCGCGCCGCCGCATCCAGCGTCCCGTCTCCCCAGCGTGGGTGCAACCGGTGTTGCAGCTCGACATGTGCCAGCGCCTTTGCCGCCTGGCCAAAGATCCGGCGGCACAGCTGCAACCGGTGCTCCGCAGGCACCAGCAACAGCGCCCGCGCCACCGCCGAGACATCACCTGGCAGCACCGGGCGCCTCATGCCAGCACCCGCCGTGCCGCCAGCCCCGCGCCGTAACGCGCGGACAGCTGCGCCACCTCGAGCGCGTCGCCGGGCTGCGTTCCATCCGCCGTCTGCGCCGCGAGCGGGTAGATCCATTGCGGCCCCGAAACCGTCTCCTCGCGCAGCAGCGTCTGACCGCGCAACACCCGAATGCGATAAACCTCGGTCTCTTCGCCCAGAGGCACCTCCGGCAGAGCCCAGCTGTCGCCCTCGATCCGGGTCCGGCGGATCCAGCTGGCGGTCATGTCACCGCCCAGCGCGCCCGCCTGCGCACCTGCAAGCCGCAGATGCACCGGCGCATACGGGCGCAGCCCGTTGCCATCAAAACTGCGCAGCTGATGCACATAAGACGGATCGTCCAGCGCCCGCTGCGCCGGGCCGATGCGGTAGTGGCGGACGCGGCGACGCTGCTCGGGCGCCAGCTCCAGCTGCACCGCGCTGCCATCCAGCAGCACCACATAGGAGCCCTCGGGCCAGATCTGCGGCATCAGCGCATCGGTCCCGAGCTGGCCGCGCAGCCGCCCACGCAGAAGATAGGTTTGCGGTGCAATCAGCTCAGCCTCGCGGAACTGAAACAGCTCCCAGTTGCCGGGGCTGCCGTCACCAATGGCCGCCACATTGGCGCCGTTCAGCACCGCTTCCGCGCCGCGGCTTTCCAGATTCCCCCAGATCAGCCGCAGCTGCAAGTCGGCGCCGCGGTCCCAGATCCCGGCGGTGGCCGCCGCCAGCGGCGTTTCGGTGAGGCCGATAACCTGGCGCCCTGCAATCACCTGTTCCAGCGCATAGTTCGCGTCCGCAGCGGCGCCATAAACCGCCACGCTGCCCGGCCAGCTGGCCGCGGTCAGCGCCAGATGCGGCGCATGGGGGGGCTCGTCGCCGCGCATCAGGGGCAGATCCATGAACAGCGGCAGAACCGGCCCCGGTGCGGCAAAGGCGCTGAGGCCGGGCAGCTCCTCGGCCACCACGGCGGGCTCGTAGACCCCCGGCTCGATCCGCACCGCCTCGACCAGCTGCGCCGCGGCCTGTTCCACCCGATCGATGCGGTAACGCTGCGCCCCGCCCTCCAGCGGCAGCGAGACCACGTCGCCCGCGCCCAGATGCAGCAGCGAAGGCGGCAGCGAAAACCGCAGGGTATCGCGCGAAATGCGGGCCTCCGCCAGCCAGCGGGCCACCACCTGCCGCGCCTCGGCGCGGGTCAGCGCCAGCGGCAGCGCGTTCTGGCTGACCGCGTGGGTGGCCTCATCCGGCAGCACCGCTTCCACCGCGCCCGCAGCATGGTCGCCGCCCCATTCGGTGAACCGCAGCCGTACCCGGCCTGACAGCTCTGCCTCGCTGGCACGGGTGGCCTCCAGACGGCTGTCGATCTCGTCGTGTTCCGCCAGCTGGTCCAGGGTCAGCGCTTGTGCCGCAGTACCCTTGCGCATCACAAAGCGCAGCAACCCGTCACGCTCTACCGCATCAAACCCGTGCCGCAGCATCAGGGGTTGCAGCGCCGCGCGGGCGTCGCCCATATCCGGGATCAGCTGCCCATGCACCACGCCATAAAGCTGCGAGACGTCAATGTCCTCCAACCCGGCGCGATGGCAGATTTCCTCCACCACCGAGGCGAGGGTGCACTGCCCGGCGCGCCCGTTCAGCCAATGGCCGCGCAGGTAGTTCTCACCGTCGTTCCAGATCTCCAGACGGCTGGGAAAGGCGGGAAACGGCCGCGCGTCCCAGGCCCAGACATAGGCGTTCGCCATGTCCACCATCGGCGCGCCGTATTCTTCGGATACCGGGTTGTTCGCGGCCTCGCCCCAGTACCCCAGCACCGCGCGCAGGTAGTGGATCTGGATCAGATCATCGCGCTGGCCGTTGGAATGCTTCGGCAATTTGGATTCCGAGCTTTTGGGATCCAGGAACTTGTTAGGTTGGTTCGTGCCCTTGTCGATGGCAGCACAACCCAGTTCGGTGAACCAGATCGGCTTGCTTTGCGGCACCCAAGGCGTCGGCATGGCCTGACGCACGCCGCCGATCCGCTCGTGGTGCTCCTTCAGCCACCAGTTGCGAATATCCTTGTAGCGCCAGATCCAGGACTCCGCATAGGCACCATCGGTGATCGGCGTTCGGATCTGCGCCGCCTCGGCCTCGGGTGAGTGGTAATACCAGTCATAGCCCTCGCCGCCCTCGACATTGCGGCGCAGGTAAGCCGGGTCATAGATCGCGGGCACGCCGGATTGCGCATCCAGGTGGTCCTCGCCCTCGCGCCAGTCCGACAGCGGCATGTAGTTGTCGATGCCGATAAAGTCGATGGTGTCATCCGCCCACAGCGGATCCAGATGAAAGTAGCGATCGCCCTCGGGCGATTGATAGCCCCAGTATTCCGACCAGTCCGCGGCATAGCCAATCTTTGTGTCCGGCCCAAGCAGGATGCGCGCTTCGGCAGCCAGCGCGCGCAAAGCCGCAACCGCGGGAAATCCCGACGCACCGCGGATCTGTGTCAGCGCCCGCATCTCCGAACCGATGCAGAAGGCCTCGACCCCGCCCGCCGCGGCACACAGGGCGGCATAGTGCAGGATAAAGCGGCTGAGCGTCCATTCCTGCGGCCCGGTGTAGGTGACGCTGCCATCCGCCACGGTGAAATCCGCCGCCGTGACGGTGCCAAAGAACGCCGCCACCTCGGCATCTGCCGCCGCCGTGCCATCGGGGGAGCCGGGCTGGCCGGGGGCGGCCGACAGGGTGATCCTGCCACGCCAGGGCAGGTGCGGCTGGCTGGCGGCCCCCGACCAAGGGTCGGGCAGCGCGTTGCCCTCGGCTTGGTCCATCAGGATGAACGGGTAGAACATCACCCTTAGCCCCCGCGCCTGCATCTCGCGGATCGACTGGATCACCGCGCCATCCGCCGGCGTGCCACCATACAGCGGCGTGCCGTCCTGCTTCAGCACCTCCTCCGCCCTCTCCCGCTCCAACCCGCTGACGCGCCAGGGCATGGTGCCGTCGGCGGTCTTGTGCTCGACCTTGGGTTTCAGGCTGCAATGGCCGCAGCGCAGATCCTCGCCGAACCATGGCACGATCAACGAGGCCGCGCCGCAGGCAGGCAGCTCCGCGGCCAGCGCATCCAGCGAGGTCCTGAGGTCACTGTCGCCCGAGGGCATGTGCTGGTTGACCGGTTTGGCATCGCCCGGCCCGCCGGAGTATTGCACCACATCCGCCGCCAGCGTGTATTCGCCGGTGCCGGGCATCAGCGCCACCCCCTGCACCAGTCGGCCCAGATCCTGCGCGTGAGTGCTGCTGGCGGGCTGCTCCGGGCGCAGCACATCAAAGGAGAACTGTGGCACACGATTGCCAAAGCGGGAGAGATCCAGGTTCTCCATCACCACATAGGCGGTGCCGCGGTAGGCGGGCACCTGGCCTGCGCCCTCCACCGCCTCCATCACCGGGTCGGGCAGCTGGTCCGGACAGCCGGTGTAGACGGTCATGTTCAGATCCTTCGGTGCGACTTCCTCGCCATCGGCCCAGACGCGCGCAACATGGGCGATCTCGCCCTCGCACAGGGCAATCGCCAGCGACACCGAGTAGCTGTAGCTGGTCACCTGCGGCTGCGCCGGGCGGCCCTTGCCGCCGCCGCTGGTGGTGGCGGTTTCCAGGAACTGAGAGGCCCAGATCACCTGCCCGCCCAGCCGCATGCGACCAAAGACCTGCGTTATCGGCGCACCGTCGCTGGATTGGGTCAGGCGGAAGCGATCGACCTTGCCGCTCTCCACCGGATCCGAACCGGCACCGAGCAGCCGCTCGTCGATCATCCGGCCAAAGGTCGCCCCCACCGCGCGGCCAATGACGGCCGAGGACAGCCCGGCAACCGAGCCGCCGATTGAGCCGCCGATCGCTGCGCCGGCGGCGGAAAGAAGAATGGTTGCCATCAGATCTGCTCCTTTTGCGGAAAGCTGAAACGCGCCACGATGCGGCGCTGCCAGGGCGGGCTCAGCGGGCTTTCGACCACCCCGTGGCCTGCGTAGGCGTGGATGAAGGCAGTCGGTTGTCCGGTTCTCGCCCGGCGGCAACGCCGGGCTGCGTCTGCCTGCCCGTTGGCAGGCGCAGATCTCGGTTCTGACACCGCCGACTGCACCCCCAGATGCTTGGCCACGGATCCCGCGCGCATGCGAAACAGGATCACGTCGCCGGGCGCCGCCTGCTGCACGGGCTTGGCCACCAGATGCCGCGCCGCCGCCTGCCACAGCGCCTCGGCGCCCTGGGGTTCAGACCAGTCCATCGTATAGGCGGGCGGCAGCTCCGGCTCGGTGCCCAGCAGCTCGCGCCAGACGCCCCGGATCAGTCCCAGACAGTCGCAGCCCGCGCCGCGGCAGCTGGCCTGATGCACATAAGGCGTGCCGATCCAGCCGCGCGCCGCCGACACCACCCTGCCCGCCGCCGCGCTCATCGCCGGCTCCCGCCGCCATTGACGCCAGAGCGGCGCGGCACCGCCATCATCCAGTCCTCGCCGGGGATGTCGGGAAAGCCCTGGAAGTTCACCAGATTGTTGAACTTCAGCCGACAGGTCTCCAGCCGCTTGTCGCAACCTGCCTCCAAGCGCACCATGTCACCCGGCGCAACCGTGGCGCGGATCGGCTGCCACAGGGTGATTTCACGGCCCTGGGCATCGCTGCGGTCGGCCTTGATGGCCGCCCACAGCCCCTGTGCCACGCCGCTGAGCACCGTCAGGCGGCCATGGGTGAACCAGCCCGGCTGGAACCCCGGCAGTGCATCCCAGCGCAAGCGATCGCTGTGCACCACCTCTGCGGTCGGCAGCTCCGTGGCATAGCCGGGCGTGATGAGGTCAAAACCGCAGGCGCTATCGCCCAGCACCGCGGTGCAGGGCTTCTGGTAGATCCGCCCGTGCGGCTGGTTCAGCTGTTCGGTCAGCCCGCGCAGCTCCGCCTCAAAGGCGCCGCCCGCGCGGCGAATCTCGCCCAGGGTGCCGCGAAACTGCAACCAGCGCATCGACACGTCGCGCCAGTTCACCAACCAGCAGCGCAGCTCTGCGCCGTCATACCGGCCCGCCTCAATGTCGGCCTCGGTGACGGCTTCGTCCGACAGCACCCCCAGCGCTTCGCTGTTGTCGACAGCGAGGCCGGTGGACTGGCTGACCGCCCGCGCCGTCAACCCGCCGCCGGGGCGGAAGGAGACCCCGTCAAAGCTGAGACTGCAGTCGTGATCGGTAAATCCCAGCATGGTGCCATCCTGCCGCCGCAGCGCCCAAGCGCGGCAGACGGTGGTCACACCCGTTTGAAGATGACCCCGGAAGTCATTGGAAAGACTGCTCATACCCGCAGCTCCACCACCGGCACTGCCGGTGCTTCGCCTGCCTGAAACGACGCCACGCTGGTCTGAATGCTGGCGGTGTCAAAGCGCACCGGCACGTCGAATTCAAATCCGGCCCGCAGCACCAGACCTTTCTCCGGCGGATGCGACAGGGTGATCTGGCCAGTGGCTGTGTCCAGATCGTAATCGACCCCTTCACGCAGCGCCGACTGACCAATCCCGACCTGCACCGTGCCCGCCACCGGCTTGGTGATCGGGCGCCGATAGCTGTGGGCGCCGGAGCGGTAGGTCTTGGTCAGTTGAAAGGTCACCGTGCTGCCATCGCCGGTGGCAATTTCTTGATCGTCGAAGCCCACCTCGGCGCTGGGACGGGCGGATTTGAAGTCGCTCCAATCCTTCCAGCGAAAGCCGTAAAGCTGGCCCTGACGCGCCTCAAAGAACGCGATCAGCACCTCGATATCCTCCAGCGAGCGCAACCCCAAACCGGCGTCATAGCGGCGTCGCGAATGCGCCCAGGGGGTGTTGCGTTCCTCGAACCCGTTGGCGAGCGTGACCACATCGGTGCGCCGCTCCGGCCCACCGACGGAGCCGAAGCTGAGCGACGCGGGAAAGCGTATTTCGTGAAAGTTCATCTATTTAACCTCCAATCCTTAGCGGTTGCGTCCGCCTCGCGACAAGGCGCGGGACAGCTGTGCTGCAATCTGGCTGCGACTGCGTTCAAAGCCCCGCACATCCGGAGTGGTGACATTCATCACCACATTGACCGCGCCCCCGCCCTGGCTGCGCACCCCCAGCGCCCCATCCGCACCGCGGGTCAGTGGCAAGATCGCTTCCGGTCCGGCCTCTCCCATCAACCCGGTCGCACCGCGCATGGGAAAGGCGACCGGCCCGCTGACCACGCCGCCCTTGGCAAAGGGCATCACCCGGCCCTGGCTGAAGGCGCCGCCCTCGGCAAAGGGCAATAGCCCGCCGATCAACGCGCCGAAGCCGTCGCTGAGCACGCTGGCCGCCTGGTCTGTCACCGGGCGCATGGCAGCTTTGAACGTCGTGTGAACGATGCTGCGGGCCAGGGTGTCCATGGTCTGAGACAGGCTGTCGCCATCGAAGACCAACCCTTCAAAAGCGCGCCGCAAACCTTTGGAAAGACTGCGGTCCAGGATCTGCGCGTCCCGGCCGGTTTCGGAAAAACCCTGTTTGACGCGGCCCAGCACCTCGGCAAATCCCGCCGCCATGCCAGAGGCCCCGTCCAGCGCCTCGCCCAGGGCTTCGCCCTGCAGTTCCAGTTCTGCCATCGAAGATTGGTCAGCCATCTGTTGTCTCCTGTTGCGCAGAATGGTCGGGATAGGCGCGCATCAAATCCGCCAGCCGTGCACGCCCCATCGGTGGCATCTGCGCGCCTGCGCCCAGCATCAGTTGCAGCTCCGCCGGGGTCAGCTGCCAGAAGTCGCGCGGCAGCAGGCGCAGCGCGCCGATCCCGGCCCGCATCAGCCCCGGCCAGTCCAGCCCTGTCATGGGCCGTCCGGCAGAGTAAAGCTGCGCGTCAGCAGCTCTGCCGCCACCCGTGCCGCTTGCATCGGCCCGCCCTCAATGCTGCCAGCGGCAAGCGCCTCGCGGCTGAGATCATGGCCGCCGCCACGCAGCCCCGCCGCCAGTAGCGCTAGCACGTCGCGGCTGGAAAAGGAGCTTTGCTCGAACCGCTGTACCAGACCGATCAACGTGTCCTCTGCCAGTGCCTGCTCCAGCTCTGCCAGGGCGCCTAAGGTCAGCTTCATCGCGTAAGGTGGTCCGTTTAATACCAATTTCACCTCTCCGGCCTGTGTGTTCACCATTGCATCACACCGCCACAAAGCTGAGCGCACCGGCACTGGCCAGCGACAGCTCATAGGTGGCTTCGCCGTTGTGGCTGCCGGCATACTCCAGCGCGGTCACCTGAAACGGCCCCTGAACAATGCCGAAATCGGGGATAATGACCTGGAACTCCGGCGTCACACCGTCAAAGAACAGCTGCCGCGCACGTTCATCCGTGGCCGCATCACGAAAGATGCCGGAGCCGGAAATATTGGCCGAGCGCACCCCGGCCCCGGCCAGCAGCTCACGCCAGCCGCCCTGGCTTTCGAGGCTGGTCACATCAACGCTCTCAGCGTTGAAGCTGACCCGCGTGGCGCGCAGGCCTGCGATGGTTTCAAACAGGCCAGCGCCGTTCATATCCACCTTGACCAGAAGGTCCTTGCCGTTTTGTACAGTCATTGGTTCTCTCCAACTGAAATTTGAGGGTCCGCGGCGGGGAATGTCTGGCCGATCACTCGTCCTCCACCCGCGCGCGAAAGCGCAGCGTGATCTGTCGCCCGCCGCCCGTCAGCCGTTCGGCGCGGGCGCGGTCGAACCACAGCCCTGCCAGGCGACCGCGCGGCAGTGGCACCACCGCGCCGACCAGCGCATCACAGACAGCCGCAGCTGCGGATTTGGCAGCGGCAAACCCGGCCGCATCCGAGGTTACGGTGACAAAAAACCGGTGCTCCGCTCCGCTGCTGGTTATGTCGGAGCGGTCCAGCACCTCCTCGCCGCCGAGCGCGACGTAGAGCGGCGGCAGCACCCCAGCGGGCAGCGCATCATAGATGGCCGTGCCGACTAGCGCGGCCAGCGCCGCATCGCCGCTGAGATGGGTGTAGATGGCGGATTGCAGACCGCCAGCCAAGGCATAGGTCATGTGGCCACCTCCTCAACCGCGAAACAGGTGAGGTAACGACCAGATGCGTCACTTTCTGTAACTGCATCAATGCGGTATATCCTGTTGTTATCGCGAAACCGCTGATCTGGTCGCGGACGAGACGCAAAACCATCGGGCGACGCCCGCAGGGCAATGCGGTATTTTTGCAAAGACAGGTTTGGGCCTTTCAACCGCCCGGACAGCGGTTTGACCTCCGCCCACAGGATGCCGAGCGGGACCCAGGTCTCGGTATATCCACCGGCACCATCGGGGCTGCGCTGGGGGTCCTCCAGCACCAGGGCGCGGCTAAGGTTCGGATGCCGTTTCATGCCAGCCCCCCCACCACCAGCCGCAGGCTGCGGTAGCGTTCGATCAGGCTGGTGACGCCAAAGGGCATGCAGCCGCCATGCAAGCCGGTGTCGGCCCGGTGCTCGTAGTAATGCGCCGCAAGCAGCATCACCGCCTGGCCCAGATCGGCCGGCAGGCTGCTCCAGTCGCTTGCCATGCCGGCCCGAAGCGCAATGCGGGCGGAGCCGCCTGCCGGGATGGACGGCAGCAACGCGCCCGCCGGGCGCAGCCGGGGGCGCTGGCTGTCGGGTTCCAACTGATAGGCGGCCGGATCCACCAGGGTCTCAGTGCCACCCGCATCGCGCAGCAGCAGCGTGTCGACAGCCCGCACCGGGGCGATGGGCAGCAGCATCTGTGCAGGGTCGCGCCAATGCCGGACCTCCAGCATAAAGTCACGAACAATCAGCGCCTTACCGGTCCTTCCCTCGATGACGGCCAAGGCCGCGCGCAGAAAGCCGGACAGCACCGGATCCTGCAGGCCCGCTTCGCCAAAGCCGGTTCCCAGACGCAGATGCGCCTTGAACTCGGCCAGCGGCAAGGCGGTATCAGGCACCGGAGTCACTTCGCTCAGCATCATTCTTTTACTCCTGTGGCCTCCCCCGTCGTGGTCCCGGTCTGCGGGTGGTGAAAGTAGCGGCAGGCACGCACCTGCCCATGCCGCTCGGACGGAGGGGGAGCAGCTGGACGACAAGGGCGTGTTTGGGCGTGCCTGCCGACGGAGCGGGCTGCCGCTCCGCCATCGGTCCCGCCGGTCAGGTCAGGCCGAATTTCATCAGCTTGATCGCGGCAAAGTCGCTGACGTCGCCGCCCACGCGCTTGGTGGCGTAAAACAGCACATGCGGTTTGGCGCTGAACGGGTCACGCAGCACCCGCAGGTCGGGACGTTCGGCAATGGTGTAACCCGCGCCAAAGTCGCCGAAGGCGATGGAGTAGCTATCGGTGCCCGGATCTGGCATGTCCTCGGCCACCAGCACGGGATAGCCCATCAGCCGCGCAGGTTCCCCGGCAGCCAGACCGTCGGACCACAGGAAGCGGCCGTCGGCATCCTTCAGTTTCCGCAGCATTCCCGCGGTCTTGGAGTTCATGATGAAGGTTGCATTGGCGCGGTATTCCGCCGCCAGCGCATAGACCAGATCGATCACCGCATCACCACTGCCGACATCGCCGTTCACGCCCGATGCGACGTAGCCAATGTTGCCCCAGCTCCAGTTGTCGTCGTCCACCTTCGGGTGGAACAGGACGCCCTTGGGCTTGTCGATACCGTCGCCGTTGATAAACGCCGCCGCTTCGGAGCGGGCGAACTTGCCCGCAATGCGGCTGGCCAACCAGCCCTCGATGTCAAAGGCGCTGTCGTCCAGAAGCCGCTGCGACGCCTTGGGCAGCGCGCTCAGCTCGTGCAGCGGGATGGTGATGCGGTCGATGGTTCCGGTGCCGGTCTCGACGGTCGGGTCGGTCTCCGTCGCCCATCCGGCGCCCAGCTCACTGTGGTCGATCAGCACGTCGTAGGATGTGGATTCCACATGCACCACCGCGGCCACCGCCCGGATCGAGGCAGAGGATTGCAGCACCGTCTTCACCGTCTCGGCGGTTTGCGGATCCACCAGG
The DNA here is from genome assembly GCF_056033425.1 of Leisingera sp. SA32. NCBI lineage: Bacteria > Pseudomonadati > Pseudomonadota > Alphaproteobacteria > Rhodobacterales > Roseobacteraceae > Leisingera > Leisingera sp. SA32. The sequence continues at coordinate 244,483 of NZ_JBVYHB010000004.1, forward strand.
TAACCACCGTCGCTGCCCACGGCCGAGGACATCGCCTTGCCTTCCAGCTCCAGCCCGCGCAGGCCATCGTCGTCGCCGCTGCGCAGATAGGCGTTGAAAGCCTTTTGATGCGGTGCGCCAGCGTCCTGCGCGGCGGCCAGAGGGGGGCGGTTCTGAGAGATTGTCTTACGGTCCAGCATGGTCACTCGCTTTTCTGCCTGTTTCAGCCTAGATTGCACGTCGTGTTGGAAGCCCTTGAATTCCTGAAGAAACCCAGACATCGCCTGTTTGACTTCATGGACCAGGGGGGCGGTGGAGCCGGAGATGTCCGGCTGGTCGTCTGTGCTCATGTGCTTTGTCCTGTCTTGAGGTCACGGGTGATCTGGCGCAGGCCATCGGCCAGGGCGCGCAGGGCGTTGCCATCCGCCGCAGCGGTGCTGGATTTGCCGGTCACGCGGGCGGTGGGCAGCATGGGAAAGGTGACCAGCGAGACCTCCCACAGCTCCACCTGGCAGAGCTGGCGCGCCCCGTTGGCGCCACGGGTGGCCTTTTGGGTGCGATAGCCGATAGAGAGCCCGTCGATGGCCCCGGCCTGTATCAGCGCGGCCACCTCAGCGCCCTTGGCGGTGTTGGTCAGGATGCGCCCCTTGACGAACAGGCCACGGCTGTCCTCGCGCACCTCGTCCCAGACGCCGATCGGCTGGCCGGGATCGTGCTGCCACAGCATCTTGACGCTGCGCCGCTCTGCCGCCAACGCCGCAAGCGAGGTCGCATAGGCACCGGGCTGCACCACGTCGCCGCTTTGGTCGGGCTGGCCGAACAGGCTGGCGTAGCCGCTGATCGCAGAGGCGCCGGTCAGCGTCAGATCTTTGCCGAAACTGGCGTATTTGTGCTCAAGCCGGGGAATTTCCTGCATCAGATTTGCCTCATAAGGTTCTGTTTTCATGGCAGCTGCACCGTCAGAAAGGATTGGAACGCCTGCGCCAGGATCACCGCGGCGACGCCGTAAACGGTGAGCCACAGCCGCTTTTCCAGCCGCTCCATCATCTGTTCGATCCGGTCGAGCCTGCGGCTCACGGCCTCGTTCTGGATCTGCGCGACGCGTTCATGTGCGGACAACCGCAGCCCGGGCGAGCAGTCGAAAGAATGCATCGGGTGTTCAGTCATCCTGTGTGCCCTCCGCCTGATCCATGGCGGATTGCACTGGCAGGCCCAGCAGCCGCCGCTTTTCCGCGGTCGTCAGAAAATCCGCAGCTGCGACCCGGCGCCACTGCGCCTCGCGCTCGGCAGCCAGGGCGGGCAGCTGGTCAAGGTCCGGCTTCAGCGTCAGCGCATCGCCAGTCCATCCTGTCAGCCAATCCGCCAGCGCACCCGCAACCTTGGCCACCAGTGGCAGCACCGTCAGCCGGTAGAAGGCGCGGTTGGCCTCCTGATAGTTGGCGTAGGTCGCGTCGCCCGGAATGCCCAGCAGCATCGGCGGCACCCCAAACGCCAGCGCGATCTCGCGCGCGGCGGCGTCCTTCGTTTTCTGGAACTCCATGTCAGAGGGGGAAAAGCCCATCGGCTTCCAGTCCAGCCCGCCTTCGAGCACCATCGGGCGACCCGCATTCTTGGCGCCCTGGAAGTTGGACTGGATCTCGTCGCTGAGGAGGCGAAACTGTTCCTCGGACATGCGCCCGTGGCCATCCGCCCCCGTCCAGACCAGCGCACCGGAGGGGCGTGCGGCGTTGTCCAGCAGCGCCTTGGACCAGCGCGAGGCGGCGTTGTGCACGTCAATCGCCATCGCCGCCGATTGCAGCGCCGACAACCCGTAGTGGTCATCCTGCGGGTGGAAACATTTGATATGGCAGATCGGCGACTGCGCCTGATCCGCCGCAAAACGGTGTTTGCGCCCCCCCACCACATAGTCAAAGCCCGCAGGCCAGCCATCCGCGCCAGGCACCACATTCATCCGGTCAGAGCGCAGCACGTGCAGTTCCGCCGGGGTGCCGTCCTCGGTGGCGACCATCTCGACATACCCATTGCCGGACAGCAGCAAATGGCCATACAGCGCCTCTAGGAACTCGGCCCCGGTCTGCGCCCGATTGGGGCGCGCCAGCAGCGCCAGCCAAGGGTGGCCTTCATAGCGCTGACTGTGATCCTGCAACACCAGCGGCACCGCTGCGGCGGCCTCGGCGATCAGCCGGATCACCCGGTGTCCCACCGGGTTGCCGGCAAAACCGCTGCGGGTCAAAGAGACGGTGTCGCGCGGGCTCCAGGCGGTGCGCCCGGAGCCCTGCCAGGACACCACGCGGGCAGTCTGGCTTGCCTTCTGCTCGGGAGGTTCCGGTGTTTTGCGCCGCAAGAGGTCAAAGACCATGATCCGCTCCTTGTTGTTCAGGACTGACGCCGCGGCCCGGTGTGGGCAGATGCGTCTTTGCTGGGGATGATTGATGCCAGAAAGCCCTGAAGATTTGCGAAGCGGTGCGTACGCAGGAGGCGCAACACCCGCGCCCAACCCGCTGATACAATTGAAAAAGCCGCCCGTTGCGCAACGGGCGGCTAGAGGGGCGACTTACGCTTGGCTGCGGCTTACAGCACCCGCACCTGTGGCAGACGCAGGCTGGCGGCGGGGGCCAGGATCAGCTCATGCACTGCCCAGACCAGCGCATCCAGCCGGTCGGGCGACCCCTGCCCCTGATAGCCCTGCGGCGTCATCTGGCACATCTGGTCTTCCAGATCGCCCAGCCCGGGCAGGTGGCGCACCCGGCCTTGCTCATACAGCGCGGCCACCGGTTCAGCGCGGGCGGATTTGGACTTGCCCGCGTGCAGTGCGCGGAACGGCACCAGCGGATCGGCCTGGCGCAGCAGGGTCTCCACCAGTGCGCCGCCCTGGTTGACCTCGGCCACCACCCGTTCAGCACCAAAGTCGTCGCGCGCCGCGGTCACCGCCGTGGCCCAAGCCAGCGGCCCCACCCCCTGCACGGTGCGGTCGGCCAGTACATAGGTGCGCCAGTCCTGCGGGCGGCCGCGGGTGACGGCGCCCGCCACCACGATGCCGCAGGCGTCGGAGGATTTGCCCGCGCTTTCCGCCGGGTCCACCGCCACCACAATCCGGTCCAGCGGCGGTGCCTGCGCCACCTGCTGGCCCGCCAGCGCAGCACTGGACCACAGCGCGCCCTCGACATCGGCCAGCATCACGCCGTCCAGCTCCTGCCGACCAAGACGGCTGCCTGCGTAGCGCGCGCGGACCTCCCGCAGGAAGGAGGGTGCGAGATTGGCGCGGTTGGCCTCGGTCGCGGCATGGGTCTGCACCGTGCTGGGGGCTGCCAGCAACCGTTTCAGCACAGGGGCATTGCGCGGCGTTGTGGTCACGCAGACGCGCGGATCCCGCCCCAGCCGCAGGGCGAACTGTAGCATGTCCCAGCTGTCCTGCCCCTTTTTCCACTTGGCCAGCTCATCTGCCCAGGCGGCATCAAACTGGGGCCCGCGCAGCGCCTCGGGGTCATGCGCCGAGAACGCCTGTGCCTCAGCGCCGTTGGGCCAGATCAGCTTGCGTTCCGAGGCCTTCCACTGCGGCCGCCGATCCGGCGGCGAACAGGCAAGAACACCGCTGTCGCCGTGGACCATCACGTCGCGCACCTGGTCATAGGTTTCCGCCACCAGCGCGATGCGCCGGGCGCGGCCCGGATCGCGCGGCCGCGGCCCTTCGGCCAGGCTGCGCACCCATTCCGCCCCTGCCAGCGTCTTGCCCGCACCGCGCCCCCCCAGGATCACCCAGGCGCGCCAGTCTCCGGGCGGCGGACGCTGGTGGTCCAGCGCCCAGATGTCGAACAGATGCGGCAGCGCGCACAGTGCCTTGGGGTCCAGTTCATTCAAGAACAAGTTCAGGATCGAGGGCGGCACGCAGGCCAGAAAGTCCGCGTTCGACAGCCGCGCGCGCCGCGCCGAGGTCGAGTTCGTTTTCGGATCTGCACAGGTCGGCGAATTCACTGCTTTGTTCTGCAAGGAGTCTCTCCACTTTCTGACATTCGCGGATCAGTGTCTCCAGTTTGCTGATCTGCCCTTTGGCGCCGGTGGTTTCCTCCGCGCCATTGATTTCAAGCTGGCTGCGCAAGTCCTCTGCTTCGTTGCGCAGTCTGTGGATGCTGTCCTGCAAGGACCGCAGCAGGTCCGCCGTATAGGCGACCTGCTGTGGCAAAGCGGATGCGCCGCTGTGTGGGATGGTCTGTTCTGCCATTGAGAAATAAACTGCCTCATGCGTGTGTGTGACCCGCACAAGTGAAACAGAGACGGCCACCGAGGTTTTGCGGCGCCCGGTGTTTCCTCCAGCTGCATCACAACCTATACGTGAATTTACCGCAAAAGTCAAGATGCGCCAGCCTGCGGCCGCAACACCCCCCGAACGCGCGCGCTGCCCCGACGCAACAAAAAGGGCGCCCGGAGGCGCCCTTGTTATTGCTTAGCGTCGGCGGAAACGGCGGAGCCGCTCAGTTGTTCTGCTGCCGCTCGGCCTCGATCTGGCGCCATTTGGCGACATTGCGATTGTGCTCGTCCAGCGTCTCGGCAAAGGCATGCCCGCCGGTGCCATCGGCCACAAAGAACACGTAATCGGTCTCATCCGGGTTCACCGCCGCTTCCAGGCTTGCCATGCCGGGGTTGGCGATCGGTGTCGGCGGCAGACCTTCGATCACATAGGTGTTCCAGGGCGTTGCGCCGCGCAGCTCGCTTTGGCGCAGGCCGCGGCCCAGCACGCCCTCGCCCTTGGTGACGCCGTAGATCACCGTCGGGTCCGTTTGCAGCCGCATGCCGCGGTTCAGACGGTTGGTAAAGACAGAGGCAACCACGCCGCGTTCCTCGGCGACACCGGTTTCCTTCTCGATGATCGAGGCCAGGATCAACATTTCCTCAGGCGTGGTGACTGCCGCCTTGTCCGAGCGGTTTTCCCAGGCCGCGTTGATGCGCAACAGCTGACGTTCCTGCATCTCGGCCAGAACCGCGGCCCGTTCGGTACCGGGTGCCACCTCATAGCTGTCGGGCGCCAGCAGACCTTCGGCGGGGCGTTCGCCGGGCTCACCTGTCAGCACATCCATTGCCTTCAGTGCCTCAACCACCTGCCAGCTCGTCACACCTTCGGCCACCGCAATGCGGTAACGGGTGTCGCCGTCTTGCCGGGTCTCTGTATAGGCGGCAGGCACCTCGTCCTCGCCAAGGATGAACTCCGCCTTCTCGACGAACTTATTGGTAGCGGGATCCAGTTCGCGCACCTCCGCCTGGGTGCGGGTGACGCCCACACGATAGACGATCTCGGTGCCGCAGGTGGAGGCACCCGCGGTGGTGATCTGGTCGGTGATCTGCGCCATCGAGGCACCCGGCTCCACCAGGAAGCTCCCGGCCTTCAGCTGGCCCGTCTTTTCGCTGTATTTCGCCCCCAGCCGAAACACCGCGCCGGAGGCAACCGCGCCCTGCTCTTCCAGATCGCGGCTGACCCGTGCCATGTTCGACCCCCGCTCCACCCGCAGGCAGATCGCCGTGTCCAGCGGTCCTTCGGCCGTGTACTGCGATTTACCCCACAGGATGACGCCGCCCAAAAGGAACAGCGCCACGATGAGGATCGACAGCATGTTGGAAGCGAGGCTGCGCCACATCAGCTGGTTTTCCCGAAGATCACCGAGGCGTTGGTGCCGCCAAAGCCGAAGGAGTTGGACAGCGCCACGTCGATCTTGCGCGCGCGCTTGGCGTTGGGCGCCAGATCAACCGGGGTTTCAACGGCCGGGTTGTCGAGGTTGATGGTGGGCGGTGCCACCTGATCGCGGATCGCCAGGATCGAGAAGATCGCCTCAATCGCGCCGGCCGCGCCCAACAGGTGGCCAGTGGCGGATTTGGTCGAGGACATGGTTACATTGCCCGCGTGATCGCCCAGCAGCCGTTCGACCGCACCCAGTTCGATGGTGTCGGCCATGGTGGAGGTGCCGTGGGCGTTGATGTAATCCACAGCCGCAGGCTCCAGCCCGGCGTTTTTCAGCGCCGCGCGCATCGACCGTTCGCCGCCTTCGCCGTCCTCAGACGGGGCCGTGATGTGATAGGCATCGCCGGACAGGCCATAGCCCAGCACTTCGGCATAGATCTTGGCGCCGCGGGCCTTGGCGTGTTCATAGTCTTCCAACACCACGATGCCTGCGCCCTCGCCCATCACGAACCCGTCGCGGTCCGCATCATAGGGGCGCGAAGCCTTGGTCGGCTGATCCGCATATTTGGTCGACAACGCCTTGCAGGCGTTGAAGCCCGCGATGCCGATCTCGCAGATCGCCGCCTCGGCACCGCCTGCGATCATCACATCGGCGTCGCCGGATTTGATCAGCCGCGCCGCATCGCCGATGGCATGGGCGCCGGTCGAGCAGGCGGTGACGACGGAGTGGTTCGGGCCCTTGAAGCCAAAACGGATCGAGACCTGGCCCGAGATCAGGTTGATCAGCGCGCCGGGGATAAAGAAGGGCGAGACCCGGCGGGGGCCTTTTTCCTTGATCATAACGGCCGTGTCCGCGATCGAGCTGAGCCCCCCAATGCCGGAACCGATCATCACGCCAGTGCGCAGGCGGCTTTCCTCGTCCTCGGGCGTCCAGCCTGCATCGCGCACGGCCATATCGGCGGCGGCTATGCCATACAGGATGAAGTCATCAATCTTTTTCTGGTCTTTCTTGACCACCCAGTCATCAGGGTTGAACGACCCGTCGCTGCCATCACCGCGCGGAACTTCGCAGGCATAGGTGGTGGTCACGCCGCTGGCTTCGGCGTCAAATTGGGTGATCGGACCCGCGCCCGACTGGCCGTCCAGCAACCGCGCCCAGGTTTCTTCGACTCCGCTGGCCAGCGGGGTGACCAGGCCCAGTCCGGTGACAACTACTCGACGCATTCCTTGCTCTCCTTTGCCTCGGCAATCCGTTGGTTCAGATAGCTTGGAATGGCACATGTGCGCAAGAGCGGGCTGGGCGGCGCATTTTCGTTATGGCAGACCGTTTTTTGCACAGAACTTGCGTTACAGGAAGTTTTGCTTAACACTTCAGCTCTAAGTTGATCCCACCTTTAAGGAAATACTTGGCATCCGTACTTCGGGACTGCCAAAGCGGGCTGGAGCATCGGGCCAATATTGTCTCCAGCCCGCCTTTTTCCTTCGGGCGCCGTTTCCCGCCAAGACAAGTCTGATGCACCGGCACGGACGCGAGGCATCCGCGTTAACCGCAAATTCGGACATTTGTGTCAATGTTGGCCCTGCACGCTACAAGGGACCGCCCTGCCATGCGACGATGGCTTTTGATAACCTTATTGCTACTGCTGACCGGATGGATGCCGCTGCGCGCGCAGGCCAGCTGTGCGGTGCATCAGGATCTGTCCAACCTGCACCGGGCCTCCAGAGGGGTGCTCACCTATCTGGAAACGGGGGAAGGTGCGTATCACCTGCAGCAGCTCCGCAGCTGGATGAGCGTGAATCCGCCTGAACCGCTGCTACAACGGATGCGTGCAGTAGGCATCATAGCGGTGGCGCCGCAGGCCAGCGAGCTTCTGAAGCGCCAGCGCACGCTCTTGCAAATCTATGCGAGCCAGGGCCGCATCGCCGCCCGCGACAGCGCACGGCATTTGAATGTGCGTCAGTTGGTGGCAGACTTTGGCACATTGGTTGAGGCGCTTCCCTGCGATCGGATCAAGGAAGAGGGCTATGGCAGCAAGCTGGTGGCCGTGGCGGCCGAGGACGCTCGCATGCGCCAGCAAATCATCAATGCCGGGATCGCCTGGGTGTCCTTTCTGGTGCTGGGCGGCAGCATTCTGTATTTTCTGGATCGCATCGGCATTCGACGGATCCGGCGCACCAAACGGTTTCCCTGCGCCGTGCCCTGTAGCCTTCAGGCGGGCGGGCGCAGCTTGCACGGACATCTGGTGGATCTGAGCCGCGCCGGCGCCAAGCTGCGCCCCGATGTCCCGCTGGTGGTTTCCGGTCGCGTCGAGCTGCAATTTGGCGGTTACACGGTCGCCGCCCATGTACGTTGGCAAACCGCCGACTACATCGGCGTCAAGTTTGTAAATGATTTCAACTTCCTGCAGCTTCACCGCCTGCTAGAGGCCTATCCGCTGGAGGATCTGGAACCAGCCCTTCGCTCCGGCCGCGGCGCGACGGCCCGCGGGAGCACTTGAGCGCCGCACAACATTCCAAACTCAGAATGCCGGAACTCAGAATGCCGAAAGGGGGGGGGTACCGCCCCCCCCCCCAAAAAAAACGTCCCAAACCCATTGGCACCTGGTGCGGGGACCGTGCCATGGACCCGCGTCGCAAGCGCGACAGAGCGTTGCCTTATTGGAATTCCGCCACTGGTTCGGGTTCCGGACGGGCCACCGCGAGCGCCTCCTGCACCGACAGGGTCTTGCGGAACAAGGCCCGCCCCACCAGCGCACCGGCGATGTTGTATACGTACTTCAGCCGCGAAATGTCGTCCGAGTTGCGCACGACACCGCTGGCAATCACCGGCGCGCGGGCTTTCTCCGCCAGTCCGGAAATCAGGCCCAGCTGTGCCTCGACGTCGGACATGTCGCTGTCGATGTCCGTCACCAGGATTCCGGCCAGCGGTGACGTGTCAAACGCGGCGATGAAGTCTTCGGGCGAGATCGCCCCGGACTGACGCCATCCGTCCGTCATCACCTGCCCCTGGAACACATCCACCGCCAGCACGATCTGATCGGGGTGGCGCTTGGCCAGTTCCTGCACCAGCTGCGGATCGCGCGCCGCCAGCGTGCTGATGACGATGCGCCCGGCGCCGCGGTCGATCCAGTGCTCCACATGTTCACGTGTGCGCATGCCGCCACCCAGCTGGACCGGAATGCCCACCGCACGAATGATCTCGCCGATCAGATCTTCGTTGCTGAAATCGCCTTCGATCGCGTTGAAATCGGTGATGTGCATCCATTCGGCGCCGGCGGACGCAAAGCTGCGGGCGGTTTTGACCGGATCCACATGCCAGATCTGCGGCTCATCCAGGCGACCCTTCTCCAGCGTCACGCAGCGGCCGTTCTGAATTTCCATCGTGGGGTAGATCATCATCGCGGCAGTCTCCTCTGATATTGCCCGTCTCAGAGAGAGTTTAGCACGGGTTGTGACAGCGCCAGAGGCCGTTTCCTGACTGTTTGATGCCCAATTGCGGCGTGGCTTGGCCAAGGATCGCTGCCCTGTGGCGGGACCGGCTGCGCAGGGATTCGCCTGTCAGCAGAAACCCGACCTGCTGCCTGCCGCAGGTTACAAAACGAAAACGGCGCCTTCCCGAGGGAAGACGCCGCCTGTCCGGTATCCCGGAAGCGTCGATCAGGACGCTTCGGAGATGAATTTCACTGCGTCGCCAAAGGTCTGGATGGTTTCGGCTGCGTCGTCCGGGATCTCGATGCCGAACTCTTCTTCGAAGGCCATGACCAGTTCGACGGTGTCCAGGCTGTCTGCGCCCAGATCGTCGATGAAGGAGGCGTTTTCAGTGACTTTGTCTTCTTCAACACCCAGGTGCTCAACAACGATCTTCTTAACGCGATCTGCGACGTCGCTCATGTCTCTTCCTCGTTTTTCAGGGCACTATGCCCAGTTCTGCCCTAGCCCCTGCGGGCGGCGTGGTTATTGCCCGGAGCGGGCGGTGTCATTCCCGCAGAGCGGGAACGGTGCGGCATGTCCCAAAGTGAAGGCCACCGCGAATATGCGCCGCCTATAGCATAGACCGCAGCCAAGGCAAACGGTTTCGCAAGGTGACGCCTGCACGGCCAACCTGCACCTGGCAGCCATGAAGCGTGCAGATGGCGCTCCAATCAAGCCCTTGCAAGGGTGCGGCGGGAATTTTTTTCCAAATGGTCAGCTTTTCAATGGCCTGCCGGACGGTTCAACCTTCTGCCGGGGCAAGTGCGGCAGCGGAAAGGCACCGCAGCGGCCCTGCAGCGCCTGGATTTTGCCTCGGCCAGCTTTTTGCCCGCGTCCGAGCAGTTTACGGCCAGCTAGCGGTCAGATCATCGCCATGCCGCCATTCACGTGCAGCGTGGTGCCGGTGACATAGCCGGCCTCGGGGCTGGCCAGATACAGAACGGCCGAGGCGATTTCGCGCGAATCTCCCATGCGGCCCGCGGGGATCTGGGTCAGGATCGCGTCTTTCTGGCCGTCGTTCAGCTTGTCTGTCATCGCGGTGGCGATAAAGCCCGGCGCGACGGCATTGACGGTGATGCCACGGTTGGCGACCTCATAAGCCAGCGATTTGGACATGCCGACCATGCCCGCCTTCGACGCCGCATAGTTGCCTTGGCCGGGGTTGCCAGTGGTGCCAACGACCGAAGAGATGTTGATGATACGGCCCCAGCGCGCCTTCATCATCCCGCGCAGCACACCGCGGCACAGCCGCATGGTGGAGGTCAGGTTCACGTCCAGAACGCTCTGCCATTCCTCGTCCTTCATGCGCATGAACAGGTTGTCACGGGTTATGCCTGCGTTGTTCACCAGAATGTCGACAGAGCCCATCGCCTCAGCCGCCTGTTTCGGCAAAGCCTCGACCGCCTCGGCGTCGGACAGGTTGCAGGGCAGCACATGGGCGCGTTCGCCCAGTTCTTCGGCCAGCGCTTTGAGCGGTTCTTCGCGGGTGCCCGACAGCGCCACGGTAGCGCCTGCTTTGTGCAGGGCGCGGGCGATGTCGCCGCCGATGCCGCCGGAGGCGCCGGTAATCAGGGCGGTCTTGCCAGTCAGATCAAACATGTCTTTTCCTCGGTTATGAATGCCGGCCCGTCATGGGCATCGTGTTGCGACGCGAGGACACGGGCCGGATTTTCTGCAAACTTCCGGTTACCCGGCGGCCAGGGCCTGCACGTCCTCAGGCGTGCCTGCCTGGCGGCTGGTCAGCGCGCGGTCGATCTTGCGGATCATGCCCGACAGCGCCTTGCCTGCGCCGATCTCCCAGAACTCGGTCACGCCCTTCGCGGCCATGGCCTGCACGCTTTCGCGCCAGCGCACCGAACCGGTCACCTGTTCGACCAGCAGCTGGCGGATCTCGTCCGGGTTGGTCACCGCATCGGCCCGCACATTGGCTATCAGTGGCACCGCGGGGGATTTGATATCCACACCCGCCAGCGCCTCGGCCATCGCATCGGCCGCGGGCTGCATCAGCGCGCAGTGGAACGGCGCGGACACCGGCAACATCACCGCCCGCTTGGCGCCCTTTTCCTTGGCAATCGCGGCGGCGCGTTCCACCGCTGCCTTGGCGCCGGAGACCACGACCTGTGTGGGATCATTGTCATTCGCAGCCTGACAGACATCTCCCTGCGCGGCCTCGTCAGCGACGGCGCGCACGGCCTCAAGATCCAGCCCAAGGATCGCGGCCATGGCACCCTCGCCCACCGGCACGGCGCTTTGCATGGCCAGACCACGGGTGCGCAGCAGCCGCGCGGTGTCCGCCACGGAAATCGACCCCGCCGCCGCCAGCGCGGAGTATTCGCCCAGCGAGTGTCCGGCCACAAAAGCCGCCTTGTCGATGCTGACGCCCTCGGTCTCCAACGCGCGCATGGCTGCCAGCGAAGTGGCCATCAGCGCAGGCTGCGCGTTTTGGGTCAGGGTCAGGGTCTCGATGTCGCCCTCCCAGATCAGCTGGCTGAGGCTTTCGCCCAGAGCGTCGTCGACTTCGTCAAAGATGGCCTTGGCCGCCGGATAGGCCTCTGCCAGCGCCTTGCCCATCCCGATGGTCTGGGCGCCCTGTCCGGGGAACACAAATGCGATCGTCATTGATGACCTCGTGTAATTGAGTGTTTTTCCTGATGTAACGGCCCTTGACGCCGCGTACAAGCAAAGCCGCAGCCTACGCACCAAGACTGTGCGCTGATAAGCCCGAGGCGCGTGTTGCATAGGGGCGTGAGGTCGCTAGGTTTGTCGCAGCATCGGACATCAGAAGGACCGCCAGCCAATGTCGCGCCACAACACCGCTCACAGCTACGGCAGCGTCGCCAAGACCTTTCACTGGCTGACAGCTCTGCTCATTCTTACGGCCTTTCCGCTGGGGTATTTCGCAAATGAGCTGGCGCATGAGATCCAGAGCGCCGGATTTGACGGCAGCCCGGCGGTGATCGAACGCGCCACATGGCTGTTCTCGCTGCACAAAACTCTTGGTGTTGCGGTATTTTTCACCGCCACCTTGCGCATTCTCTGGACGCTGAGCCAGCCCAAGCCCGGCCTGTTGCACCCGGACCGCAAGGCCGAGGCGCTGGCGGCAGAGGTGGTGCACTGGCTGCTGTATGGCTCGCTGGTTGCGGTGCCGCTGTCGGGCTGGATCCACCATGCGGCCACCACCGGCTTTGCGCCAATCTGGTGGCCCTTCGGCCAGAGCCTGCCGTTTGTGCCCAAGTCCGAGGCGGTGGCCGGTTTCTTTGGCGGGCTGCATTGGTTGCTGGTCTGGACCCTGGCGGTGGCGCTGGGGCTGCATGTTGCCGGGGCCGTAAAACACCATGTTATTGACCGCGATGCGACCCTGCGGCGAATGCTGCCGGGCACGCGCGACGTGTCCCCTCCGCCGCCGCAAACCCACAGCGTGATGCCGCTGGTGCTGGCGCTGGTGGTCTGGGCCGGGGTGCTGAGCGGCGGCGCGCTGCTGGGTGTTCTTGGGGGGCACGACCACAGCCATGACCGCGGCGCCGCCACACCGGTGACCGCCGTGCAGCCCGCTGGCAGTCCCGCTGACGCCAGCGCCAACACCTGGCAGGTGCAATCCGGCACGCTGGCAATATCGGTCACCCAGATGGGCAGCGCAGTCCGCGGCAGCTTTGCCGACTGGTCAGCGCAGATCCAGTTTGAAGACCCCGCCACCCCCGGCCCAGCCGGGGACGTCGAGGTGACCGTCGCAATCCCCTCGCTGGAACTGGGGTCGGTCACCCAGCAGGCCATGGGCGCCGATTATTTTGACAGCGCCAGCTTTCCCACCGCCCGATTTGCCGCTCAGATCGTAAAGCTGGAGACCGGCTATGAGGCGCGCGGCACCCTGTCGCTGAAGGGACAGGAGGTGCCGGTCACCCTGCCCTTTACGCTGGAGTTGGACGGCGACACCGCCCGGATGCAGGGCAAAATGACCCTGAACCGCTTGGACTTCGGCATCGGACAAAGCCTGCCGGATGAAAGCTCGCTTGCCTTTGCTGTTGATGTGATCGTGGAGCTGGAGGCCAACCGCAGCCCCTGAGCCATCACCACCCGCCTGACAGACCCGCAGCCCCCGGCACCCGCCGGGGGCTTTTTCCGTCAGGTCTGCGACCTTGGCGGCGGGTCGGAAAACAAAGAGACCGCCGGCTCCTGATGGAACCGGCGGTCAATGTGTTGTCGAACTGAGGTGGTCAACCGTGGCAGATCACTCTTCGGCTTTCATCGCCTCGACCGAGATCTTGACGTTGACCTCATCGCTGACGAAGGGCGCGAACTGGCCCAGGTTATACTCCGAGCGCACCAGCGTGGTGGTGGCGTCGAACCCGGCCCAGGGCTTTTTCGCCATCGGATGCTCGCCAGCCTTGTTCAGCTTGGCGTCCAGCACCACAGACTTTGTGACCCCATTGAGGGTCAGATCGCCGGTGATCTTGGCCGTGTCCTCGCCGGTCACGTCGATCGCGGTGGAGGTAAAGGTGATGGTCTCATCCTCGGTTGCGTCGAAGAAATCCTTGGTCATGAAGTGGTCGAAGCGCTTCTGCCAGCCGGTGAACATGCTGCTGAGCGGCATCGACACGGACACGCTGGAGGCCGCAGGATCTTCCTGATCGAACATGATCTCGCCTTCAAAACCCGAGAACATCCCGTAGGTGGTGGAATAGCCGAGGTGATTGTAGTCGAACAATACCTGGCTGTGGCCGGAATCCAGCACGTATTTTTCCGGGGCGGCGGCAGCGCCGGTTGCGGCGATTGCGGCCAGTGCGGCGGCAAACAGGGTCTTTTGCATGGTAAGGCTCCGTTTCATAAATTCTTATGCCACCAGATGTGGCGTATGCCCCCCAAACGGGAAGCCCGCAAATTCCAACACTACCTGTGAGCGCGCGAACACTAAACCCGGTGTGGGAGGCGCCGGGGCGCGACTCGCGCAAACGTGATAGGTTCTCAGGACAAAAGCCGCACCGCACCGCTGAGCTGGTCACGCAGCTGGCCACGCAGCGTCGCGGAACCGAGCGGCAGTTCGATCAACAGGCGACCGTCGTTCTCAAACAGCTGCACGGTGGCCGCCGTCAGCCGCGCGCCGCCCAGGCTGTCGTAGCTGCGGCGCAGGACCATGCGCGGGCGGCGATGTGGATCGCATTGCAACACCCGCAGCTCGCGGCGGATCGGATCAAAGCAGGCCTCGGGACGGCTGCTGTCATCGCGCGCGCTCAGCAGCGCCAGGCCGACCAGTACCAGCGCCACCGAGATCCCCAAACGCACCAGCGTCAGGTCATGCCCGGCACCGGCCTCCGGCATCAGCCAAAGGCCGATCGCGCTGACCATCATCGCCCCCCCAAGAAACCGCATCAACACCAGTCGCAAAGTCCAGCTCGCCTCCAGCCGCAGGTTCAACGGCACGGCGGCGGTCATGGCGCCGAACGCCGCGCTGCGACGCATCGGGGCGCCAGACGTCTGAACCTGTTCTGCTAATGCCATCGTCCTGCCCTTTCGCACCGACCCCGGCAGGCCCCCTGTGGCATTGCGGACCGGGATCAAGGTAATGTTTCGTTAACCAAGATGAACGTGGCATTCAGGCAGGAGTGTGGCACCACCGCGGAATTGGCGCGGCGGCTGATCCCGTTGCGCCGACGACCGTCTGGCCCTTTTGCCTTGCTCTTTCAGCGCCAGCCTGTATAGGAGGCCCTGCTTTCGCACCTCTTTCGATCCGCGCAGCCTCTCGTGACCCGGCAGCGGAAGCATCAGATGCCCGGTCTATGAAATGCGCCTAGACACAAACAGGAGTTCGCATGCCACTCTATGAGCATGTCATGATTGCGCGTCAGGACCTGTCCAACTCGCAAGCTGAAGGCCTCATCGAACATTTCGGTGCTGTTCTGTCCGACAACGGCGGCAAGCTGGTCGACAACGAGTACTGGGGCGTCAAGACGATGGCCTACAAGATCAACAAGAACCGCAAGGGCCACTACGCCTTCCTGCGCACCGATGCTCCGGCAACCGCGATCCAGGAAATGGAACGCCTGATGCGCCTGCATGACGACGTGATGCGCGTTCTGACCATCAAGGTCGACGAGCACGCCGAGGGCCCCTCGGTCCAGATGCAGAAACGTGACGAACGCGACAACCGTCGCGAACGCCGCTGATCTAACGCTTGAGTAAAGGACGCTAAATCATGGCAGCCAAACCGTTTTTCCGCCGCCGCAAGGTGTGCCCCTTCTCGGGCGACAACGCGCCGAAGATCGACTACAAGGACACCCGTCTGCTGCAACGCTACATCTCTGAGCGTGGCAAGATCGTTCCTTCGCGTATCACCGCCGTTTCGGCAAAAAAGCAGCGTGAGCTGGCTCGTGCGATCAAGCGCGCCCGCTTCCTCGCCCTGCTGCCCTACGCTGTGAAGTAAGGAGAGAAGCAGATGCAAGTTATCCTTCTTGAGCGCGTTGCAAAGCTGGGCCAGATGGGCGACGTCGTCGACGTAAAGCCCGGTTTTGCCCGCAACTTCCTGCTGCCGCAGGGCAAGGCAAAAACCGCCTCCGACGCCAACATCGCCGCCTTCGAGGACCAGAAAGCGCAGCTGGAAGCGCGCAACCTGGAAACCAAGAAAGAGGCCGAGGCCCTGGCTGAGAAGCTGGACGGCCAGCAGTTCATCGTGATTCGCTCCGCTTCGGATGCGGGCGCGCTGTACGGCTCGGTCACCCCGCGTGACGCCGCCGACGCCGCCACCGCGGAAGGCTTCTCCGTTGACAAGAAACAGGTCGCCCTGATCAACCCGATCAAGTACCTGGGTCTGCACACTGTCTCCGTGAAGCTGCACCCCGAAGTCGAAGTCGAAATCAAGCTGAATGTCGCCCGCTCCGCCGAAGAGGCAGAGCTGCAGGCATCCGGCAAATCGATCCAGGAGCTGGCCGCCGAAGAGGAAGCCGCTGCCGAGTTCGAGATTTCCGAACTGTTTGACGACATCGGTTCCGCCGCATCCGACGACGACGACGATGCACCGGCAGCCGAGGCCGCTGGCGAAGACGAAACCAACTGATCCCAATCGGATTGGTGAGATCTGGAAAGGCCGCCCCAGCCGGGCGGCCTTTTCTTTTGTCTGGGCACAGCTTGCCAATGCAAAGCAAACTTTAGAAATTTTCCACGATCGCCCTAACTTTCCCTTTGCCCACCTCTGTCAGCATGGCGACGGGAGCAAGGAAAGGGGGTGCCCATGACAAGGACAGAAACCGATCTGGACCGCGAAGAGCTGACGCTACGCCGCAGATTGCTGTTTCGGCTGCTGCGGGGGAACACGTTCGACAAACCTAGTTTGCGCGGTGAACCGATCACCGAGCTCGTTCGCCGCGGCATGATCGCGCCGGGGCATGGGCTGTTCGAACCAACCACGCAGGACGCTCGGCACGGGCCGACAGCAACGCCCTGACCCGGGCATCCTGGCACTGTTGGGGACCGCGAAAATTGGGAAACAGCCGCGGCCCCCGCTGCCCGATCTGGTCAGTCAGCCCCCCAGGCGAGAGGGGCAGACTGCCTGAGGGTCGTATTGCCTCAATGCGCGACCCCAATATGTGGGGGATGAACATATTTAACAAACGTTGAATTGTTAAATTTTGATAAACCTGCCGAAACAGCCGGTCCGCAGCGGCGGTTCCCCGCCCGTGGGCCTTGTGCTGGCCATTGCGGGCATTGCGGCTGCGCGCATTCCGGCTAGGTTGACGGCAGTTTCCCATTCTCGGAGCGCGCATGAACCGCCGGACCTGTCTGCTATCCCTCCTCGCCACCACCACCCTGACCGCCTGCGGCAGCACCGCCGCAACGCCGGAGCGACCGACCTTCGATCCGCCGCTCTACCCGAATGAGACCCCTGAATTGCGCCGTCAGATCAACCATTGGGCCGATCATTATAAGGTGCCCCGCAGCCTGGTGCATCGACTGGCCGTGCGCGAAAGCACCCATCGCCCCTGGGCGGTCAACCGGCCCTATTTCGGGCTGTTGCAGATCCTGCCGGCAACCGCACGCTCCATGGGGTTTCGAGGCAGGCCGAAGGATCTTCTGGATGCGGAGACCAACCTGAAATACGCTGGCAAGTATCTTCGCGGTGCCTGGCTGATTTCAGACGGCAGCGAAGATCAAGCTGTGAAGCATTATTCGCGCGGCTACTACTTTGAGGCCAAGCGGCGCGGCATGCTGGAAGAGACCGGACTCAGCTGACCTGCGAGACAGATACGGCAAAACACGTCTCTGCCTGCGGGTCGCAATGCAGGTGTTACATCTGTCCACTACCGCAGGTGCAAAGATTTCGCCCTGCGGATCCGTTTAAAGACAAGGAGACGACCATGCCCATCACACTTGACCGCCGTGCATTTCTGGCCGGCAGCGCCGGGTTGATTGCCCTGCACCCGTTTTCCGCCCAGGCCGCTGCCGGGCAGGTCCATCTGCGACTGATGGAAACCACCGACCTGCATGTGCATGTGTTTCCCTATGATTATTATGGCGACCGCCCGGTGGACACCGTCGGTCTTGCCCGCACTGCCTCGCTGATCGAGGAGGTCCGCGCGGAGGCGACCAATTCGCTGCTCCTGGACAATGGCGACTTCCTGCAAGGCAACCCGATGGGCGATTACATCGCCTATGAACGGGGCATGAAGGAGGGCGACATGCACCCGGTGATCGCCGCGATGAATACCGTGGGCTTCGACGCCTCCACGCTGGGCAACCATGAGTTCAACTATGGCCTGTCGTTCCTGGAGAAATCACTGGCGGGCGCGGGTTTCCCGGTGGTCTGTGCCAATGTGGTCAAAAAGACTGGCGCCACCCCGCGCCAGGATGAGACCCTGCTGCCGCCCTATCAGATCCTGGACCGCACCCTGACCGATGGCGCGGGCAACAGCCATCCGATCAAGATCGGTATCATCGGCTTTGTGCCGCCACAGGTGATGAACTGGGACCGTCGCCATTTGGAAGGCAACGTGCAGGCGCGCGGCATTGTTGAGTGCGCCCGCGCCTATGTGCCTGAGATGAAAGAGAAAGGTGCCGACATCATCCTGGCACTGTCACATTCCGGCATTGGCGCGGCGGAGGGCGGCGACGACATGGAAAACGCCTCCGTGCCGCTGGCGGCGGTGGAGGGCATTGACGCGATCATGACCGGCCACAGCCACCTGGTTTTCCCCTCCTCCAACTATGCGGATTTTGCGGGCGTCGATGTGGACAAGGGCACTATCCACGGCAAGCCCGCCGTAATGGGCGGTTTCTGGGGCAGCCACATGGGGCTGATCGACCTGATGCTGGAACGCGATGGCGCGGGCTGGCGGGTGGTTGGCCACACGGCAGAGGCGCGGCCGATTTCCAAGCGCAACGAGGACCGCTCTGTCACGGCGCTGGTCGACAGCCAGCAAAAGGTGCTGGACGCGGTGCAGGCCGAACATGACGCAACCCTGGCCTATGTGCGCCGCGCGGTGGGCAAGACTGACGCGCCGCTGCACAGCTATTTCGCGCTGGTGGCGGACGATCCGTCTGTGCAGATCGTGTCGCAGGCACAGACCTGGTATATTGAGCAGATGCTGAAAGGCAGCGCGTTTGAGGGCCTGCCGATCCTGTCTGCCGCTGCGCCGTTCAAGGCCGGTGGCCGCGGCGGGCCGGAGTATTACACCGATGTGCCGGTAGGGGATGTTGCGATCAAGAACGTTGCCGACCTGTATCTCTACCCCAATACCGTGCGCGCGGTGAAGGTAACGGGCGCACAGGTCAAGGGCTGGCTGGAACGGTCGGCGGGCATGTTCAACCAGGTCGAGCCGGGCAAGGCCGATCAGGTGCTTTTGAACCCGGCGTTCCCGTCCTACAACTTTGATGTGATTGATGGGGTGACCTATGAGATCGACCTGAGCCAGCCGTCTATGTTCACGCCCAAGGGCGAAATGGCGAACCCCGACGCCAACCGCATCGTGAACCTCCAGTACAACGGCAAGCCTCTGGACCCCGAGCAGGAATTCATTATCGCCACCAATAACTACCGCGCGGGCGGCGGCGGCAGTTTCCCCGGCGCCAAGGGCGACACCACCGTGTTCGAAGGCCCCGACACCAACCGCGACGTACTGGTGCGCTATATCGTCGAACAGGGCACCGTCAGCCCAAAGGCAGATGCCAACTGGCGCTTTGCCGCCCTACCCGGCACATCCGTTCTGTTCGACACTGGCCCCAAGGCGGCCGACTATGCCGATGCGGTACCCGGCGTGAAGATCCAGGCCGCAGGCGAAGGCCCGGACGGTTTTGCCCGCTTCCGCATCGACCTGTAAGGGGCGCTTGCGCTGAACGGTATTGGTCGCGCAGCACCTGCTGCGCGGCCTTTTTTGTTGGGCAGGTTAGGCAAGATCCAAATGCAAAAAGGCCGCCCAAGGGCGGCCTTTCCGTAACGCACGAAGCAGAGACGATTACTCGTCGTCCAGGGCCTCAACCGCTTTTTGCAGGTCGTCTTTGGAGACTTCTTTCTCCTCGACTTTGGCCTGCTCAACGATGTGATCAACCACTTTGTCTTCAAACAGCGGTGCGCGCAGCTGCTGCTGCATCTGGGCGTTCTGCTGAATGAATTCGAAGAACTGACGTTCCTGACCCGGATACTGACGCGCCTGCGCCATGATCGCCTGGGTCATTTCGGCGTCGGTCACCTCGACTTCGGCTTTCTGGCCCAGCTCGGCCAGCAGCAGACCCAGGCGCACGCGGCGCTCTGCCAGCTTGGTGTGCTCCTCGGTGGTCTCGATCTCGGGGTGATCGTGACCCTGAACCTCAGGGTTTTCCTCGTGCCACAGCTGATGCGCGATCTGCTTGGCTTCGGCCTCGACCAGCGACGGCGGCAGGTCAAAGGAGACCAGACCGTCCAGTTTGTCCAGCAGCGCACGCTTCATCACGGCGCGGGCGGCACCCGCGTATTCGGCTTCCAGACGCTCGGAGATCTGGGCTTTCAGACCTTCCAGATCCTCGGCGCCGAACTTCTTCGCCAGCTCGTCGTTGATCTCGGCCGCTTTCGGGGCTTTGACCTCTTTCACCTTGCAGGTGAAGACCGCTTCTTTGCCGGCCAGGTGCTCTGCGCCGTACTCTTCCGGGAAGGTCACGGTCACGTCTTTTTCTTCACCGGCCTTGGTGCCGACCAGCTGCTCTTCGAAGCCGGGGATGAAGGAGTTGGAGCCCAGGGTCAGCGGGTAGTCGTCGCCTGCTCCGCCTTCAAAGGCTTCACCGTCGACCTTGCCCAGGAAGTCGATCACAACCTGATCGCCTTCTTCGGCAGCCGCACCCTCTTCGCGGGCTTCGAAGTCCTGGGCGGTTTCGGCCAGGTTGGTCAGCGCTTCGTTGACGGCATCTTCGTCAGCCTTGACCACCAGCTTTTCCAACTCAACGCCAGAGAAGTCGACGTCCGGGATTTCCGGCAGCGCCTCATAGGACATTTCGACGTTGACGTCGTCGCCCTCTTTCCAGTCTTCGTTGGTCATCTTGACTTCGGGCTGCATCGCCGGGCGATCGCCGCTGTCTTCAAAGTGCTGGTTCATCGCACCATCAACAGCTTCCTGCATGGCTTCGCCCATCAGGCGCTGGCCAAACTGTTTCTTCAGCAGCGCCATCGGCACTTTGCCCTTGCGGAAGCCCTTCATTTCAACTTCCGGCTGGGCTTCGACCAGCTTTTCGTTGACCTTCGCGTCCAGCTCAGCAGCTGTGACGGTGATGGCGTAGCCGCGTTTCAGACCTTCGTTCAGCGTCTCGGTGACCTGCATCCTATTCCCCATAGAGATTCGGGGCGCGTGCGCGCAGGCGCCCCCAGACAATTTGCGGTCTTCTATTTCCCCAGAGCCGGCGGCGCAAGGGGCATTGCCCGTATGAGGCGGGAATTGGCAGTTTTTGCGCAATCGCCCCGTAAATTCGCCCCTACAACGCAAAAACACGCCCCACAAGAGGGGCGTGTTTCCGGTCTGAACGCTAGGGAGGAGACGCTCAGAACTTCCAGCGGGCACCCGCCAGGATCACATCGGCATCCTGATAGGTGGTCGCGCTGTTGTCGGCATAGGAGTAGTTGCGGTAGCCCAGATAGGCCTCGACGTTGTAGGCGTCGATTTTCTGGACCGCGGCGACACCCCAGGATTCCGCGCTGTCGCCAGTGCTGGCCATATCAGACCCGTCGTAATAGTCGACCGAGAACGCAGTGGAACCGGCCGAGATCAGGTTCGCCTCATAGCCCAGCTTGGCGTAGGCATAGCTGCCAGCAATGTCGCGCTCACCCGCAGCTAGGTTCAGCGAGACGCCGCTGTCCTTGTGCAGCACCCCGAAGGAGCCGGAGATGTCACGGCGATCTTGCTGGCCGGTCTGTTCGGCCCAGGCCGCGCCAAGGCCTGCATCGATGGCAAAGGCACCGACCTGATCGTTGGCGTAACGCACGGCCACGTCATAGGTCTCGCGGTCGTTGTTCTCGTTCAGGATGTCGGTACCGTAGGAGGTCGACAGGGTGAAACCCGCCAGTTCGGGCGTGTCATAACGGACACGGCCGAGACGGCTGCCGTCAAAGTCATTAAAGACGTCGCCGATTTCGATGGTGCTGAGCGCGCCACCGCTGGTGCGGAACGCATAGCCGCCTGCCGGGTCGGCGACCGCGACGCTGGCACCCAGGCCGGTGCCGGAGAAATCGGTGCCGGTGATGCCGTCAGACGCCATCGAGCCCTGACCTGCCGAGAAGCGACCGTAATTGGCGGTGTCAAATTGCAGGTCAACGTGGCGGATATTGGTGCGATCCCAGCTGACATTGTCACCGGTGGTGACCTGGTTCACGCCGTCGCTGCCACGGAAGCCGAAAGAGGTCTCAAAGCGAAAGCGCAGGGTGTTCTCGCCGAACTGCTGGTTGAGCCAGAAACCGATACGCGAACTGGAGCCGGAGTTGTCCACCAGACGATTGTAGTCCTCCACGCCGTCGTCGAACGACTGGAAGGAGGGGTTGAGGTGACCATACCACGTAAAGCTGCCGCCGGTGTCGTTGGTATAGGTTGGTCCGGCAAACGCCGGTGCTGCGAGGGCTGCAACCGCCAGAGATGCTGCGCCCGCTCGTGCCGTGAATTTGGTGCTCATGTTCCTGAGTCTCCTGTTCCTTTGGCCAGCCAGCCCCTCCATCCCTGGGGCCGCTGGCACAGGCCACAGGTAATGCGTGGATTCCGGGGATTTGAGGGGTTGAAAAACGGCGACCAAAACAGGGTCTCGCGGTCGGCAAGTTTCCGCTTACGCCCTGCTGGTAGCGGCTATTTTCCGCCTGACCTCAAAGCGTTAAGTAATTTATTTCACATAAGAAACTGCACCCAGAACATAGCAGCAATGCGCGATATGCAAGGCGCTATCCGAAGCAGCACAGCCTGTGCCACGACCTGCCGCGCAGGCGCTATATAGTGGTCAATTATCCGCGACTGACCGGCGCACAGCAGGCGCGATTCCGGCGATGCGCTGAGGCTGCAAGACGGCGCGCGGATTGCGGCGATACCGGCCCACGCTGTCCGGGCGCCCGGCAAGCAGGGCCATTCCCGCGGGCCCGGATCTGTCAGGCCTGGAGTGCCGCGAAATCGAGATCTATCGTCGCCCGCATCCCTGAGGCCGTAAACGCGCGGGAGATGGAGCCGCCAAGCGCCGTCTCCGCCACGTTTTGACACATCTTGGTGCCAAACCCTTCGGTATTCACGCTTTGCGGGTCAATGCAGCAACTCTCTTGCCAATCAATGACGAACCGATCACCGGTTCGACGGGCCCGAACGGCAAGACGGCCACCGGTCACGCCAAAGGCACCGTATTTCGTTGCATTGGTGCAAAGTTCAAAAAGGATCAGCGCAAGCGGCGTGACGGCATCCGGCCCGAGGTACACATCCTCGATGTCGACCTCCGGCCCCTCGCCCCCCGCAAAAGGCGCCACGATTGCCATGACCAATTCGCGCAGCGATGTCTTGCCAAGGCTTCCGCCGCTCGGGTCAACCACTGCCAGTCGGTGCGCGGACGACAGCGCCACCAGGCGCTCTCGCATCAGTGCGGCCAACTCGCTTGCGTTCGAGACCCGCTGTGCAGTCACGGAGATCAGACTTCCCGCGACAGCGAAAGAATTGCCCACCCGGTGGCGCATTTCTGCCAACAACATGCGCTGACGCTCTGCCGCCTCGCGTTGCAGGCTGATGTCCCGCGCGATCTTGGAGGCGCCGACCACCTCTCCCGCAGCGCTCCGAACCGGCGAAATCGTCAGCGAAATCGGCACCAGGCTGCCGTCCTTGCGTCTGCGAAACGTTTCAAAATGTCGGATACGCTCTCCCCGGCGCAGCCGCGCGATGATATCGACCTCCTCGTGGTGGCGATCTTCCGGAATGAGCATCATGATCGACTTGCCCACAGCCTCTTCTGCCGTGTAGCCGAACAGGTGCTCGGCACTGGTGTTCCATGTCTGGATAATGCTGCGAAGGTTCTTGGTGATGATGGCGTCGTCGGAACTCTCGACAACCGCTGCAAGATACGCGTTGAGATTACCCGAGGTATTCATCAATTCCCCCTGTGATCGGCAACTAGGCCGTGCGGACCAACCTTCGCCGAGGAACATAGTCTGATGCAAGCCTTGCGCGCAGCACAGGCCGCGGGGACAACGGCAACCGGTTGTGTCTCGAACCGTGCGAGTCGAACCGCTCAGGCCGTGCCGACCGCGGAACTGCGGCGCAGCGGGTCCGCACTCACCCGCCCGACGAAAGGCCGAAACGACCAGAGCCGTTCCGACCAGTCGCCAACGGCGACCCGCGGGCGGCGCTGGCTCAGGGCGCCCAGTGCACCCGCGCTTCGGACAGCACCGCCTGGATCGGCGCGTCTTCCGGTGGCAAGGTCATGGCGCGTTCCAGCGCCGCACGCTTGGCCTCGCCAAAGATCACCAGATGCTTGGCGATGGCGGCGTCCAGTACCGGTGCGGTCAGGCTGATGCGGGCTTCCGGCTGGCTGTCCGGCCGCATCACCGCAAAGGCGGGCGCATCGGCCGCCAATGCAGCCTCCAGCCCGGCAACACCGGGAAACAGCGAGGCCGTGTGCATGTCATCGCCCATGCCCAGCAGCACCACGGACAGCGGCAGCTTGTCCTGAAGCTGCTGCTCCAGCTGAGCCAGCGCCGCGTCTGGCTCCTGACCGGGCAGGTAGAACGGCACGAACTGCGCCGCCGCCGCGCGGTCCTGCATCAAGCGGGCCCGGATCATCGCCGCGTTGGAGCGCGCGTTGTCCTCTGGCACCCAACGCTCGTCGGTGGCCATCACCTGCACCCGCGCCCAGTCGATGTCCGCCGCACACAAGTCATCAAAGATCGGTCCGGGCGTGGTGCCGCCCGCAACCGCCAGCGACACGTTCTCGCGGTGCAGAAGATGCGTTTTCAGATCGCCGGCCATCTCGTTGGCGACCTCGATCGCCAACATGTCCCGATCCGCGTACTCGTTGAACATCATGGGTTTATCCCCCTCCATTCACGCCCATCCCGGCGCATTAGCAAATCAGCGTCACCCGGTCCGGTGCTGCCGCTCTCATAGGGTTTGGGCACATCGCCGCGCGCTTCCCAGCCGCCGATCAGCGGGTCGGTCCAGGCCCAGGCCGCCTCCACCTCGTCGCCGCGCATAAACAGCGTCTGGTCGCCGCGCACCACATCCATGATCAGCCGCTCATAGGCGTCTGGCGGATCGCCACCCTCCGGGCCCAGCGCCTCGGCAAAGCTCATATCCAGCGGCACGTCGATCAGACGCATGCCGCCCTGCCCTGGTTCCTTGATGGTCACGCTCAGCGTGATGCCCTCATTCGGTTGCAAGCGGATCTTCAGGTGGTTGGCATGGCGCCCCGCCTCGGCACCAAAGATCGAGTGCGGCGCATCCTTGAACATCACGCTGATCACCGACGAGCGCGCCGCCAGCCGCTTTCCGGTGCGCAGATAGAACGGCGTGCCAGCCCAGCGCCAGTTGCTGATATGCGCCTTCAGCGCCACGTAGCTTTCGGTGCGGCTGCGTGGATTGCCAACCGCCGTGCGATAGGAGGGATGCGCGGCCGCGTCCGCCTCGCGCGCCTGATACTGGCCGCGCACGATGTGATGCGGCTCCACCGGATCCAGCGCCCGGATCACCTTGAGCTTTTCGTCGCGCACCGCGTCCGGGTCGAACTTGGCCGGCGGCTCCATCGCGATCAGGCACAGCAGCTGCATCAGGTGGTTTTGCATCATGTCGCGCATGGCACCGGAGCGTTCGTAATAGTCTTCGCGCCCCTCGATGCCGACGGTTTCCGCAACGGTGATTTGGATGTGGTCGACGTACTGGCTGTTCCACAGCGGCTCGAACAACATATTGCCAAAGCGCACCGCCATCAGGTTCTGCACCGTTTCCTTGCCCAAGTAATGGTCGATGCGATAGATCTGCCCTTCGTCGAAATGGCTGGCGAGGGTGCGGTTCAGCGCCTTGGCGGTTTGCAGATCGCGACCAAAGGGTTTTTCCACCACGATCCGCGTCGCCGCATTGGTCAGGCCATAGCTGTGCAGCCGCTCTGCCAAGGGCGCAAACAAGGCCGGGCCGACAGAGAAATAAAACAGCCGCACCGGCACCTGTTCGGCGGGGCGCACCTGCGCCGACAGCTCTGCCCAGCCCTGTGTGCCCATCGCATCAAGCGCCACATAGCTGATCCGTTTCAGAAAACTGTCCAAAGCAGCGTCGTCGCATTCCCCTGCTCCGCAGTGGTCGCGCACCGCTGCGGCCACGATGCGGCGGTATTCCTCACCGCTCAGCGCGGCGCGCGCAGCCCCGATGATCCGCTCCCCTCCTGGCAGCTGGCCCGCGCAATGGCGCCGGAACAACGCAGGCAGGATCTTGCGCTGCGCAAGGTCCCCCGTGCCGCCAAAAATCACCAGATCAAAAGGATCGACCGGTATGATACGCGAAACCATTTTGCTCTTCCCGCTGTTCGCCGCCCCCACTGGCTGGGGCTTGCGCGGCACACCGCCGCTCACATCCCTGTCATGTTGCGGCGCGGTGCCTTTCAATTCCCGGCCAGTATAAGGTAGCTTGCGCCGAAGGGAACTGCCGCAAAGGATATCCGCATGAAAGATCTGCAAAAACCCGATGCGAATGTCGGGAAGTTCCAGGATCCCTATTTCACCGCAGACGGTCAGCAGCGCGCCTCTGTGCCGCTCAGCGATCCGCAGACGCTGTGGTTCAACACCGGAACATTGTGCAACATCGAATGTAGCAACTGCTATATCCTCAGCTCCCCCACCAATGACGCGCTGGTCTATCTGACAGAAGCAGAGGTCGAGGACTATCTGGACCAATTGGCCGCGCGGCGCTGGCCGGTGCAGGAGATCGGGTTTACCGGCGGCGAGCCCTTCATGAACCCGCAGATGATTGCCATGACCCGCGCAGCGCTGTCACGCGGTTACAAGGTGCTGATCCTGACCAACGCGATGCGGCCGATGATGCGCAAAACGGTGCGGGCCGGCCTGCTGGAGCTGCAACAGGCGTATCCCGGCCTGCTGACACTGCGGATCTCGGTGGACCACCACAGTGAGGCGCTGCACGACAAGGAACGCGGCTCGGGCAGTTTTGCCAAGACTCTTGAGGGCATGCAGTGGCTGCGGGAAAACGGGTTCTCCATGACGGTTGCGGGGCGCACAGTCTGGGGTGAGACCGACTCCGAAGCGCGCGCAGGCTACGCGGCGCTGTTCGCCGCGCATGGCTTTGCCATCGACGCCCATGACCCGGGCCAGACCGTGCTGTTTCCGGAGATGGATGAAACCGTCGACGTTCCGGAAATCACAACCGGATGCTGGGAGATCCTGAACAAGTCGCCGGACAGCGTGATGTGTGCCTCGTCGCGCATGGTGGTGAAACGTCGGGGCGCCGAGCGACCTGCGGTCCTGGCCTGCACCCTGTTGCCCTATGCGGAGGAATTCGAGCTGGGCGAAACCTTGGCGGAGGCCGAAGCGCCGGTGCAGCTGAACCACCCCCATTGCGCCAAGTTCTGCGTTCTTGGCGGTGCCAGCTGCTCTGCATGAACGGGCCTCCAGCCAAACACCAACAGCCGGTCCGGCGGCGCGCCCAGCACGGGCGCGCCTAGGCGGGATCAGGCGAAGAAGTCCCAGGTGCCGGTGGTAAAGTGGGCGTCTGTCAGGGTGACGTCACTGCTGAATTCCACCAGCACGTTATCGCCGTAATACAGCTTGTCGGCGTCATTATCCATGAACAGGCGGTCTTCCTCCGCATCCTGCCAGTCCTGCCGGTCAAAGGTCACAGTGGCATCGCGCGGCAGTAGTTCTCTGGCTTCCTGCCTGTCGAAAACAAATACATCCTTGTCGGCATCGAAATCCCGGACAACCGCCACCGTCGAGTAGGCATCTAGTTCAACAAACAGCCGATCCCGGCCGCCGCCCGTCTTGATCGTGTCGGCTGCATTCGCAAAGCTGCCAGTGAGGATGTAAATGTCATCGTTGCCAGATCCTGCAGACACGAACTCGCTGTGCATGCCCTCCAGCACGATGGTGTCCTTGCCCTTGCCGGTACGGATATCCACGTCCAGTTCCTGCGCGTGGCTGACCGTCGAGCCGTGGATCACCACCGTATCATTGCCGTTTCCGGTGTTGACGCGGACATCGGCAGACACCGCCCAGCGAGCACTGAAGTCAAAATAATCGTGACCTCGGCCTGTATCGACATTCAGAATCCCAACACTGCGATAGGCCATGTAGGTGATCGCATCATTTCCATTCAGGGTGTCGACGTTGATCTCCGCCCCGGAACAATCCTGGAACTGGGCGATCCTCAACGTGTCGTCCTGCGCGCCCGCCACGATTGCAAAGTCGCCCTCGTTGAAGGCCGCCATCTCTGCATCGTTGCTCCCGAGGGAGATATCGTAATCCCAGTGTTCAACGGATCTGACACTGGTTTCAATCAGGCGCAGCTCCAGCCGATCCTCGTTCCCCGCGTTTACGGTCACGTCCGATGAAACGGTGTCGTATCCCCGCCCGCCATCAAAACTGATCTGGCGATAATCGCTATAACGCGCACCCTGTGTGAAATCGAAATACAGCGTCTCGAGCGTGTCGTTCCCCGTGCCGCCAAAGAACCGGTCGGACTGGTCTGCGCCGAATTCGCGGCCAACCACGTTCGAATCAAACTCATGGTGGAAGATCTCGAAAACATCATCACCGCCGCGGCCATAGAAGCTCTCGCGGATTTCAGTGGTCGCCTTAAACCTGTTATCAACATCTGTGCCGTAAACGCGTGTCCGCATGGAAACCTGCCTTGCCTCGAATAATATCCGTTGGCGTCCGCAGGCTAGGCCGGTCTGACAACACAACCACAGCGCCTGCTGACGCCAGCACGTGCGACCCTATTGCGCGAGCCCTGGCCCGGCAATCGCAAAACAGCACCAATTGTCGGCGACAACCGCGATCACGGCGGTCGCAGATTGTCAGTGCAGCGGGAACTCTCCGACCACGTTGCGCCATTCGCCCGGCCCGATCATCTTGCGATGACTGAAGCGCACCGAATGCAACGGGCCTTCGATCTCGCGCTGCCAGAATTCGATGAATTCAAACAGCCGTGGATGGTCCGGCATCAGGTCGTACTCCTGCCAGACGAAGGTGTTCAGCACATGAACATAATCCGGCATGTGGTAAGTCAGCTCGGCCGTGGTCAGCCCATAGCCTTTCAGCATCAGTTCGGTCTCGGTTGTCTCCATTTTCGCCTCCAGTTCTGTCCCCCTCTGTATGATGCTAGGATGCAAATGGTTAATTTCCGTTAAAACAAGAGATTACCGCTAAAATCATCGCCCGCCCCCAGCGGGCAGGCTGTTTGCTTGCGCCTCATATACGGTATCTGATAGGGTGCTAGCACAAGATATAGAGCCAGAAGAAAGAGCGGGCAGCCAACGTGAGCGATACGCCGGAAACTCCTGAAAATATGGATGAAAATCTGCCGGAACGGCCAGTCTATGACGGTCCCACGGTCTCCATCGAGTCCGAGATGCGCACCTCGTATCTCGACTATGCGATGTCGGTCATCGTCAGCCGCGCGATCCCCGATCTGCGCGACGGGCTGAAACCGGTGCACCGCCGGATTCTGTATGCCATGCACGAATCCGGCAACACCCACGAAAAGGCCTATCGCAAGTCGGCCCGACCGGTCGGCGACGTGATGGGTAAGTACCACCCGCACGGCGACAGCGCGATCTACGACGCGCTGGTGCGGATGGCGCAGGACTTTTCGATGTCGCTTCCGCTGCTCGACGGTCAGGGCAACTTCGGCTCGATGGACGGCGACAACCCGGCCGCCATGCGGTACACCGAGGTCCGCATGGACAAGCCCGCCGCGGCGCTCCTGGCGGACATCGAAAAAGAGACTGTCGATTTCCAGGACAACTATGACGGCAAGGACCGTGAGCCGACGGTGCTCCCGGCCCGTTTTCCGAACATGCTGGTCAATGGTGCGGGCGGTATTGCGGTTGGCATGGCCACCAACATCCCGCCCCATAACCTGGGGGAGGTGATTGACGCCACGCTGGCGCTGATCGAAGAGCCCGATCTGACCAGTGAACAGCTGATCGACTATATCCCTGGGCCGGATTTCCCCACCGGCGGTGTGATGCTGGGCCGGTCCGGTGCCCGAAAGGCCTATCTGGAGGGGCGCGGCAGCGTGATTATCCGTGCCAAGACCCGGACGGAGGAAATCCGCAAGGACCGCTATGCCATTGTCGTGGACGAAATTCCCTATCAGGTGAACAAGGCCGCGATGATCGAGAAAATCGCGGAACAGGTCCGCGACAAAAAGATCGAAGGGGTTGCCCACGTTCAGGATGAATCCGACCGCAACGGTGTGCGGGTCGTGGTCGAACTGAAGCGCGACGCCACACCGGAGGTGGTGCTGAACCAGCTGTTCCGCTTCACCCCAATGCAGACCTCTTTTGGCTGCAACATGCTGGCGCTGAATGGCGGCCGGCCGGAGCAGCTGACGCTGCGCAAGTTCCTGACGTCCTTCATCGAGTTCCGCGAGGACGTGGTGGCGCGGCGCACCGCGTTTGAGCTGCGCAAGGCGCGCGAACGCAGCCACATCCTGTGCGGTCTGGCTGTCGCCGTCTCCAACGTGGATGAGGTGGTTGCCACCATCCGGTCCTCTGCCGACGCCGCCGAAGCGCGCCAAAAGCTGATGACGCGGCGCTGGCCCGCGGCAGAGATTGCCGATTACATCCGGCTGATCGACGACCCGACCCACAAGATGAACGACGACGGCACCTATAACCTGTCGGAGACTCAGGCCCGCGCCATTCTGGAACTGCGCCTGCAACGGCTGACCCAGATCGGCGTCAAGGAGGTGACGGACGAGCTGGAAGAGCTGGCGGGCAAGATCAAGGAATACCTGGAGATCCTGTCCTCGCGCGAGCGGATCATGGGCATCATCGGCGATGAGCTGCGCGAAGTGCGCAACAACTTCGCGGTGCCGCGCCGCACCGAGATCGTCGACTGGTCCGGCGATATGGAAGACGAAGACCTGATCGAGCGCGAGGACATGGTGGTGACCGTGACCTCCGGCGGCTACATCAAACGGACCCCGCTGGCCGATTTCCGCGCCCAGAAGCGCGGCGGCAAGGGTGTGTCGGGCATGCAGACCAAGGAAGAGGATGTCATCACGACCCTCTTTGTGGCCAACACCCATACGCAGCTGTTGTTCTTCACCACAGACGGCATGGTTTACAAGCTCAAGACCTGGCGCCTGCCGCAGGGGGGACGCACCTCCAAGGGCAAGGCGATCGTCAACATCCTGCCGATCCCGCCGGGCGTCTCCATCGCCGCCATCATGCCGGTCGATGTCCCGGATGAGGAATGGGAGAACCTGCAAGTGGTCTTTGCCACCTCCGGCGGCGACGTGCGTCGCAACCGGCTGTCGGATTTCACCAACGTGCGCCGCAACGGCAAGATCGCGATGAAACTGCCCGAGGATGGCAGCGTGAAACTGGTCAACGTGCGGATCTGCTCCGAAGACGATGACGTTATGCTGTTCACCAACTCGGGCCGCGCCATCCGCTTCCGCTCGACCGATGTGCGGGTGTTTAACTCGCGCGAATCCACCGGTGTGCGCGGGATCAGGCTGACAGGCGCGGACAGCGTGGTGTCGATGTCGGTGATCCGCCATTCGAAATACACCCCGGAACAGCGCACCGCGTACCTCAAGATGCGCCGCGCGATGGCCGGGCTGACCGACGACGCCGAGAACAGCGACGAAGAGGCGGTGGAAGATCCCAACTTCTCGACCGAGCTTTATGCGGAAATGTCCGCGGCGGAAAACCTGATCCTGACCATCACCTCTGGCGGGTCGGGCAAGCTGTCCTCCAGCCATGACTATCCGGTGCGCGG
The DNA here is from genome assembly GCF_056033425.1 of Leisingera sp. SA32. Classification (NCBI taxonomy): domain Bacteria; kingdom Pseudomonadati; phylum Pseudomonadota; class Alphaproteobacteria; order Rhodobacterales; family Roseobacteraceae; genus Leisingera; species Leisingera sp. SA32. The sequence goes on from NZ_JBVYHB010000004.1 coordinate 276,012, forward strand.
ACGCGGCGGCATGGGTGTGACCGCGATGGACAAGGCGATGCGCGGCGGCGAGATCGTGGCCTCCTTCCCGGTGGAGATGGATGATCAGATCATGCTCGCCACCTCCAAGGGGCAGTCCATCCGGGTGCCGGTGGACGGCATCTCCTTCCGGTCGCGTTCGGCCGGCGGGGTGCGCGTGTTCAACACCGGCAAGGGCGAAGAGGTCGTCTCCGTCGCCTGGATCGCGGAGAACGGCGAGGAAGAAGAAGAGAGCTGACGCCCCGCCTGCAGATATGAGAACCGGCAGCGCCGTCCTGGTCTTCAGGGCGGCGCTTGCCGTTTAACCGGGCGCTAACCCTTTTCTGCCAGCGTCATCCTGAGGTTGACCATCTGCAAGGAGACGCCCGATGAACCTGTATCACTGCGCCATCGACCTGCACCACGAGGCCAAGGCGCTGAGCTTTGCCAGCGCCGTCGATCAGTGGATGGGGTATCTGCAGGAGCGCGGAGTCGTCCAAAGCTGGCGGCTGCTGCGGCGCAAGCTGAACCTGGCAAGCGGCCAGTCGCGCGATTTCCTGCTGGAGATCGAGTTCGCCGATATGACCCAGCTGGACCAGGCCTTCCGCGTCCTCGGCGAACACGATGAAGAGGTCGAACGGCTGTATTCCAACGTCTCGGCACTGATTTCAGGCGCGGAAATCGGCCTCTACCGCCCCTTTCCCGACCCTGAGCGGGCGGAACGCATGGCGCTGATCTGACCGGCGGCCGCCGCGCGGCCGACAGGGCTCAGATCAGGGTCGGTGCCAGAACGAAGCTGGCAAATAGCAGATAGGCTACGGCTGTATGCATCACATCACTCTCTCAACTCACCATGGTCAGAGAGCGTACACCGGAATTGCGGCATTTCCGGGGCGGCGAGTGCGGGCCGCCGCGGTCACGGGCCATCGCCCGTATCAGAGGTCATAGATCAGACCGAACTTCTCGTTCAGATAGGCCAGCAGAGGCTCATGGCCGGGCTGCATGCCTGCGGCGCGGGCGATGGTTTCACGCGGGCTGCGCAATCCGCCGAACTGCTGCAGGTTCTCCCGCAGCCAGCCGGTCGCGGCCGTGGTGTCGCCCGCCGCGAGATCCGCATCGAGCCCCGGCACATCCCGGCGCAGCGCCTGGTACAGGCAGCCGGAATAGACGTTGCCCAGGGCATAGGTTGGGAAATAGCCGAACAGCCCCACCGACCAATGCACATCCTGCAGGCAGCCGTTGGAGGGCTTGTCTACCGCATAGCCGAAATCCGCCTCGAACCGGTCATTCCAGGCGCTTTCAAGATCCGCGACCTCCAAATCGCCGCCCATCAGCGCGCGCTCCAGGTCAAAGCGCAGCATCACATGCAAGTTGTATTGCAGTTCATCCGCCTCGGTTCGGATATAGCCTTTATCGACCCGGTTCACGGCTGCATAGAAGACGTCCGCATCGGCGATGCCGAAGTCGCCAAAAGCGTCACGCATCTGCTGGAACAACCAGCCGGTGAAGGCGCGGCTGCGGCCGATCTGGTTTTCGTAGATCCGGCTTTGGCTTTCATGCACGCCCATCGACACCCCACGCCCCAGCGGGGTCAGCAGGTAATCGCGGCTGATGTTCTGCTCATAGGCGGCGTGGCCAACCTCATGGATGGTGGAGTAAAAACAGTTGAACGGATCCGTCTCGCTGGTGCGGGTGGTTATGCGCACATCCAGCCCCGAGCCGGAGCTGAACGGATGCACCGCCTTGTCGACGCGCCCGTGGTGCAGGTCGTAGCCAAACGCCTCGGCAATTTTGCGGCTGAGCTGCATCTGCGCGGCTTCGTCAAAGGTGCCCTCGACGCCCATGGGGGCGGGTTTGTCCAGGACCTTGGCGCGCAGCTCCACCAGGCCGGGGCGCATGGCGTCAAAGATTTCGGCAATGCCCGCGCCGCTCATGCCGGGCTCATAGTCCTGCACCATGGCGTCATAGACATCGCCGCCCGCGGCCAGCGCCTGGCCTTCCTCGCGCTTCAGGGCGACCACTTCAGACAGAACCGGCAGAAAGGCGGCCACATCCTCGGCGGCGCGGGCCTCGGCCCATTTGCCCTGCGCTTCGGAGGTCACGCGGGCGAGCCGCTTGGCCAGATCCGCAGGCACTTTCACCGTGCGCTCATAGCTGCGGCGGATCTCCCGCAGCTGCGCCGCGCCGGCCTCATCCGGGGCTTCGGCCTGCTCCAGCCACTCCGCCACGCGCGGATCGCTGCGGCGGGCGTGCAGCACCGCCTCGATCGCGGCCATTTCCTCGCCCCGCTGCGGAGCGGCGCCGCGCGGCATCACGGTTTCCTGATCCCACCCCAGCCGCCCGGCAATCTGTCCCAGCGCCTGGGTCTCGCGCTCAAAGGCCATCAATTCGTCAAATGCGGTCATGGTCTCAATGATCCTTGATAGAGGTTGCAATGGGATAGGCCGACAGGAAGCGCGCCCGCAGGATCAGCACCCAGACGATAATCGCCACCAGCTGGTGGGTGATCGCCGCATGCAGCGGCGCGGCATACAGCACGGTCACGATGCCCAGAACCACCTGCACTGACATCGCCGCAATCACCGCGTTGAAGGCAAAACGGGTGCGCGCATGCGCCGAGCCACGCCCGCGCAGCCAGGCGACCACGGCAAAGGCAAACAGAAGATAGCCCGCAACCCGGTGAATGAACTGCACCAGCCCGGGGTTTTCAAAGAAGTTCTTCCACAAAGGTTCGATCATAAAAGGATCCGGTGGGATCACCTGCCCGCCCATCAGCGGCCAGTCGGTATAAGAGCGCCCCGCGTCGATACCTGCCACCAGCGCCCCCAGCAGGATTTGCAGGAAGGCAAAATGCATCAGACCGGTGGACAGGCTGAACCGCTTCGCCTCCTTGGCGCGGCGCGCCTGCATCAGCTCGCGCTCCTCGCGGCCCAGCATCAGAACGTACCAGGCGATAAACCCGAGGATCACGAAAGCCAGCCCAAGGTGCGTCGCCAGCCGGTAGGAGGCAACCGCGGTCATGCCCTCGCCCTGCGTCACCCCAGAGGCAACCATCCACCAACCGATGGCCCCCTGCACGCCGCCAAGCAGCCCCGGCAGCAGCAGGCGCCCAGTCCAGCCCGCCGGAATCTTGCGCGCCACCAGAAACCCCAGAAAGCCAACCGCCCAGACCAGGCCGATCACCCGGCCCAGCTGGCGGTGCCCCCATTCCCACCAGTAGATTTCCTTGAAATCGGACAATTGCATCCACTGGTTCTGGATCCGCCACTGGTCGATCTGTTTGTACTTGTCGAATTCGGCCTGCCAGTCCGTTTCGGACATGGGCGGAAGCGCACCGGTGACGGGGCGCCATTCCGTGATCGACAGACCGCTGTCGGTCAGCCGGGTCAACCCGCCCACCACGATCATCGCGACGACCAGCGCGAACAATACCATCAGCCAGGCGCGGATCGCCTTGCGCGCGCCGCTTCGACCGCGGTCGATCAGACCGGGCTGCACTGCGGGCGTATCGGTTTTCTCGCCCTCGACTTCTTGGAAAATGCTGCGCTTGCTCATGCTTGCCTCTTTGTCTGTGGTGCCAAGCTAGGGATGGTGTTGGGATTGGTCCAGTGCGGCTTATTCGCCGCCGCGCTCTTTCCAGCGGACCATCTGCCGCATAATCCCATGCAGCATCTGCACGTCAGACCGGGTCATCCGCATGCGGGACCACAGGTTGCGCAGGTTGGTTTTCATGCTGTCAGCTTTTTCCGGTGGAAAGAAGAACCCGGCCTCGTCCAGACGCTGCTCGTAATGTTCCACCAGCTTTTCCACCTCGACACCGCTGGCCCAGTCGCCCTTGCGGCCCAGATCGGTGGTTTCATGCACCACGTCGCCCGTCTGGCGCATCCATTCATAGCCCGTCAGCAGCACGCATTGGCCTAGGTTAAGCGAAGCATAGAGCGGGTTCACCGGCACCGAGATGATGGCATTGGCCTTGGCAATATCTTCGTTCTCGAGCCCTGCGCGTTCGGGGCCGAACATCACCGCAACCTTTTCGCCGGCGGCGATTTTTTCCGCCGCGATCTGCATCGCGCGTTCGGGGCTGTAGACCGGTTTGGTCAGCCCGCGCTGCCGGGCGGTAGTGGCAAAAACATAGGTGCAGTCGCCCAGCGCCTCGGGCACATCTGCGCAAAGTTGCGCTTCGTCCAGCAGGCGGCCCGCGCCGGAGGACATCGCCACCGCCTTGGGGTTCGGCCAGCCGTCGCGTGGCGCCACGATGCGCATCCGGTCGAGGCCAAAGTTCCACATCGCCCGCGCGGCGGCACCGATATTCTCGCCCATTTGCGGGCGCACTAGGACAAAGGCGGGTTGTGGGGTTTCGCTGGGCATCTTCATCTCCGACAAAATCGGCACAGCTCTACTGCCGCGGCGGCGGCGGGGCAAGGTCCAGCACCCCCGCTGCGCCCATTTCCTGCACCCGCGCCGGTGCAATTCCTGCGCCTGCGCCCGCGCAAATCCTTGCGTCCCGCAGTAAATCGGCTAAACACCGTTCAATTGCCTGAACAAAGGAGCGCCCCGATGGAAAGCCCTGCCGAAGCCCCTGAGCAGCCGCAGATCTACCTGATCTCCCCGCCCAGTTTCGAGCTGGGCAGGTTCCCCGAACAGCTGGCACGGGTGCTTGATGCGGTCGAGGTCGCATGTGTGCGGCTGGATCTGGCGAGCCGCGACGAAGACACTCTCAGCCGTGCGGGGGACGCGCTGCGAGAGGTAACGATGGCGCGCGACGTGGCGCTGGTGATCTCGGATCATCAGATCCTGGCAGAACGGCTGGGGCTGGACGGGGTGCATCTGACGGATGCGTCAAAATCGGTGCGCACGGCGCGCAAGGCGTTGGGGCCGGACGCCATTGTCGGCGCTTTCTGCGGAGCATCCCAGCATGACGGCATGGTCGCCGGCGAGGCGGGCGCCGACTACGTCAGCTTTGGCCCCGTGGGCACCTCCGGTCTGGGCGACGGCGCGCGGGCCGAGGCGGATCTGTTCCAGTGGTGGTCAGAAATGGTCGAGGTGCCGGTGGTGGCCGAGGGCGGTCTGACCGAGGATCTGGTGCGCGACGTGGCACCGTTCACCGACTTCTTTGGCATCGGCGACGAGATCTGGCACGCGGAGGATCCGCTGGCGGCGATGAAGGTCCTGACGCGGGCGATGGGCTAAGACCGCCCGCCTTCAGCGCGCGCGGCTCAGAGCAGGGCGCGCTCTGCAAACCAGTATCCGCCGATCAGGGCAATCGTAACCGAGGCCGGGATCGCCACCCGGCCACGGTATTTCGGGTGCCGCCCAAACCACAGGCGCACGCCCAGATAGGCCGCGGCAATGACCGCCAGTTGGCCCAGCTCCACGCCGACGTTGAACCCGATCAGCGCGGGCAGAAACTGGCTGGCGGGCAGGCCAAACGCCCCCAGCACACTGGCAAAGCCCAGCCCGTGCAGCAACCCAAAGCCAAAGATCACCGCCGCGCGCCAGCTGTGCAGCCTGCGGGCAAAAATATTCTCCACCGCGACAAAGACAATCGACAGGGCAATCAGCGGCTCCACCACCGCGGGGTTGACGTTGACCAGCCCGAGCGCCCCAAGCGCCAGCGTGATGGTGTGCGCGACCGTAAACAGGCTGATCTGCACCAGCAGCGGTCGCATCCGCGGGCTGAGAAAGAACAGGCCCAGCACGAACAGGATGTGGTCCAGCCCCTTGGGCAGAATATGGGTAAACCCAACCGGGATGTACTCGACAAAAGCCTCCATCGGGGATTTGGCCGCGCCGCCGCCCAGCGGGATGGCCGCGGATCGCTGGCCGCCTTGCAAATACCCCGTATAGGGGTCTGCGACCCCGTTCTGGCGCAGCACCACACCGCCCGCCCCCGCAGGCCAGTGGATGCGCAGGCTGCGGGCACCAGGTGGGACCGCGCCGGAAAGGTGCAACACAGACGCACGCGGCAAGGCGGTATCGCCGGTCTCGGGGATGGAGACAGATTGCAGCGTCAGCGGGACGTCGCCCTCGGCGCTGACGCTAAAATTCTGCAACCAGTCCTCGACAAACAGCCGCAACATCGGCTCCAGCTCGGCCGGGTCCAGCGCCCGCAGCTCATCATAGTCGGCGGACAGCGCGGTCTCGTTGGTGTCGCTGACCCCGTCAAGATTGATCCCCGCCACAAAGGCCTCTGCGTTGAGACGCAGGTGCAGGCTGATCTGCCCCTCCGCAACGGTGAAATCAGCAACTGCCGGGGTCACCTCATGGGCGCGGGTTGGCGCGGCAGCTATTGCAAGGGGCATGACCAACAGCGCAACATACGCCCGCAGCCATCCCAGATACCGCCCCAATCCCAAGGACATCGTCATGCTAAACCGCCTGTTCCGCCAGCTGCTGCTCTGTTCCGGGCTGGCGATCCTCTGCAGCCCCGCGTTCTCCCATGAGTTTTGGATAGCGCCGGAAAGATATCAAGTGGCTTCTGGCGAAAGCGTTGTGGCACGGCTGCGCAACGGCCAGCGATTTCGCGGGGCGGAGCAACCCTATCTCGATCACCGCATCGCCCGCTTCGAGGTGATCCAGAGCGACGGCGCCGTGCCATACAGCGGCCGGATGGGCGACATGCCAGCCTTTGCGACCGCCACCTTGCAGGAGGGATTGGCGGTGTTGGTTCATCAGACCCGACCGCACCGGCTGGTCTATGACAGCTGGGAGACGTTCGAAGCCTTCATCGACCACAAGCGGCTCGGCGCCATCCGCCAGGCGCACCGCGCCCGTGGCCTGCCCGACTCCGGGTTTGCAGAGCACTATACCCGCTACGCCAAGGCCCTGGTTGCGGTGGGCGCAGGCGTTGGCAAAGATCGTCCCACGGGGATGGAGACAGAGTTCGTGGCACTGGCGAACCCCTACACCGATCAGCTGGCGCAGGGCTTCCCGGTGCAGCTCCACTACCGCGGGGCGCCGCGCCCACATGCGCAGGTGGAAATCTTTGCCAAGGCGCCCGATGCCAGCGTCACCGTCACCACCCGGCAGACCGATGCCCAGGGAACCGTCACCCTGCTCGTTCTTCCCGGCTACCAATACCTGCTAGATGCGGTTGTTCTACGCCCCGCCCCGCAGGATGCCGATTACGTATGGGAAAGCCATTGGGCATCGCTCACCTTCGCGGTGCCACCGCGGTGAAGGCGCTTGCGAATGACGGTCAAAGGCGGCAATAGATCGACATGACACATGCGCCTGACACATCTGCCCCCGCCATCCTGTGCATCGGCTCCGTCCTGTGGGACATCATTGGCCGCTCCTCGATGGAGATGCAGCGCGGCTCCGACATGCCGGGCCGCATTACCCGTCTGCCCGGCGGCGTTGCGATGAATATCGCCATGACGCTGGCCCGCTTCGGCATGCGGCCCGCGCTGCTGACCTCGGTGGGTCGCGATCCCGAAGGCGACGAATTGATCAACGCCTGCGGCCATTTGGGGCTGAACACCGATCACATCTATCGCTCCGAGGATCTCCCGACGGACCGCTATATGGCGGTTGAGGGTGCCAATGGCTTGATCGCCGCCATTGCCGATGCCCATTCGCTGGAGGCGGCGGGCGACAAGATTTTGCGCCCCCTGTCCGACGGTGCCCTGGGTTCGCCCGCGGCGCCCTATGGCGGCAAGGTCGCCCTGGACGGCAATCTGACGCTGTTGCTGCTGGACGAGATTGCCACCAGCCCGGCCTTTGCAGCCGCTGATCTGCGGGTGGCTCCGGCCTCGCCCGGCAAGGCCGAACGCTTGCGCCCGTTCCTCAGCCGCAGCCGCGGCACGCTGTATGTCAACCTCGAAGAAGCCGGCATCCTGTGCCAGGCAACGTTCACCGACAGTGAGACCGCCGCGCATGCAATGCTGGCACGTGGCGCTGCACGGGTGCTGGTCACCGACGGCGGCAAATCCGCCACCGAGGCCACCTTCAAAGGGGCCATCACCCTGGCGCCGCCCCGCGTCACCGTTGCCCGCGTCACCGGCGCAGGCGACACGTTCATGGCGGCGCATATCGCCGCCGAAGCCGACGGCGCCGACCGCCACACCGCATTGACCGCGGCGCTGAAAGCCGCCGCCACCTACGTTTCAGGAGAACCCCCGCTGTGATCGACATCCGTTATTCCGCCGAGGTCCAGACCGCCAAGGAACAGCATCGCGCCATCGTCGCGCTGGAAAGCACCATCATCACCCACGGCATGCCCTACCCCCAGAATGTCGAGGTCGCCGCCCAGGTCGAGCAGGACATCCGCGACGCGGGTGCCGTGCCTGCCACAATGGCGGTGATCGACGGTGTGCTGCACGTCGGGCTGGAACCGGACCAGCTGCAATCGCTGGGTCAGGCCAAGGGCGTCGCCAAGATCTCGCGCGCTGACATGCCCGCCTGTATCGCCACCGGCGGCACAGGCGCCACCACCGTGGCCGCCACCATGATCGCCGCGCGGCTGGCAGGCATCGACGTCTTTGCCACCGGCGGCATTGGCGGCGTCCACAAGGGGGCGGAGACCTCTTTCGACATCTCCGCCGATCTGCTGGAGCTGGCTCAGACACCGGTCACCGTGGTTGCAGCCGGCGCCAAGGCGATCCTGGATGTGCCCAAGACGCTGGAAGTTCTGGAGACCCAGGGCGTTCCCGTGATTGCCTATGGGCAGGACAGCTTCCCGGCCTTCTGGTCTGCACAGTCCGATCTGAAAGCGCCGCTGCGGATGGATAGCGCCGAGCAGATCGCCCGCGCCCATGCCACGCGCCAGGCGATGGAACTGCCCGGTGGCCAGCTGGTGGCCAACCCGATCCCCGCCGGGGATGAAATCGCAGCCGAGGACCTGGCGCCGGTGATCGCCCAGGCCCAGGCCGAAGCGGATGCCCAAGGCGTGGCCGGCAAGGATGTGACACCCTTCCTGCTGTCGCGTATTTTCGAGCTGACCGAAGGCCGTTCGCTGACCGCGAACATCGCCCTGGTGCGCAACAACGCCCGACTGGCGGCGCAGATTGCCCAGGAACTGAACAAACTGGCACAATGACTTGATTTTGGGGGCGGAACCCATTGCTCCGCCCCCGATCAATGCCTAGGTTCATTTGGACATTTCCGTAAAAGCAGACCAAATGACAACGCCCTTCGACGACGAACCCCACCGCCGCCCCGGATTGTTTGCAAGCCTGCGTGCCTCCTTCTTTACCGGCATTGTGGTGATTGCCCCGGTGGGACTAACGATCTGGCTCCTGTGGTCGGTGATGGGCTGGATCGACAGCGTTGTGCTGCCCTTGGTGCCGCACACTGTTCGTCCCGAGCAGTACATCGGTATCAACCTGCGCGGTGTCGGGCTGATCATCTTCCTGCTGTTTACGGTGATTGTCGGCTGGACCGCCAAAGGCATCATCGGTCGCTCGATGATCGGCTTTGCCGAGAGCTTGGTCGAACGCATGCCGGTGGTGCGCACCGTCTATTCCGGCATCAAGCAAATTTCCGAAACCGTTTTTGCCCAGTCCGAACGCAGCTTTGAGAAGGCCTGCCTGGTTCAATACCCGCGCAAGGGCATCTGGGCCATCGGCTTCATCTCCACCACCGCCAAGGGCGAGATCGCCCGCCGCGCCGAAACCAGCGGCGAACTGATGAGCATCTTCCTGCCCACAACGCCGAACCCGACGTCGGGTTTCCTGCTGTTCGTGCCCGTCGAAGACGTCATCGAACTGGATATGTCGGTGGAAGATTCAGCCAAACTGGTGATCTCTGCCGGGCTGGTCTACCCCAACCCCAAAGATCCCAGTCAGCCGCCGGAGCCGAGCCACACCGCGCCGCTGAAAGAAAACGCCTAACTGAACATCGCCGGCAGATCCACCGAGGACTGCTGGCCGATATTGTGGCCATCACGCTCCAGGAACGTCGTGGCGGCGTCCCGCCCGGCCTGTTTCAACCGTGCCAGAATCTGTGGCACCGGGATCAGCTTGGTGCGCACCGACAGCTGCGTCATCAAATCATCGTCGGCAATCATGTGTACCCGCACCGCCTTCATGCGGCCCGGTTTCATCGTGCCATCTGCCAACAGCCGCTGCACAAAATTGATCGCCCGCAGCTCGCGCAGCAGCGAAGAGTTGAAGCTGATCTCGTTCACGCGGTTGCGGATCTGCTGTGGTGTCGTGGGGATTTCCTCGCGTTCCAACGGGTTGATGTTCACGATGACCACATCCCCCGGAAGCTCCTCGCGAAACAGCGGAAACAGGGCCGGGTTGCCGGTGAAACCGCCGTCCCAATAGGCCTCCATCCGGCCGGTCTTCGGGTCTTCGATCTCCACCGCTTGGAACATGTCCGGCAAGCAGGCAGAGGCGAGCACCGCCTCAGTGCCGATTTCGTTGCCTTGGAACACGCGGATCTTGCCGGTGCGCACGCAGGTCGCACAGATGAACAGCTCCGGTCCCTCATCGGCCCGGACAGTGGAAAAATTGAGCGCCTCCACCACATCGCGCAAAGGGTTCTTGTAAAACGGGCCATAGTGGTAGGGGGAAACCATCTGGCTCAGGCTATCAAACGGTGAAAACGGCACCGCCGCTTCCCAAGCGCTGGCCACCGCAACCGCGTCAAACTGTGTCAGCCAATTGGCAAAGCGCATGTCGCCCACCGCGCCCATTTTCCGCCACAGCCCATCCAGTGCCGCCTTGGCCCCGGCGCGCCCCCCCTGAACCATGCCGGATTTGAAGGCCGCGCCGTTCAGCGCCCCGGCCGAGGTGCCGGTGATTGCGGCCACTTCGATCTCGTCGGTCTCCAACAGACGGTCGAGAACACCCCAGGTAAACGCCCCATGGGCACCGCCGCCCTGCAGGGCCAGATCAATCCGTTTCACCACCGCACACCTGCCTTTTCTCCACCTTTGTCAAAATACTCCGGGGGTGAAGTGCCCCCAAGAGGCAAGAGGGGGCCGACCCCCTCCCCCCCGTGACACATGCCCCTACAGCGCGGTCCAGCCACCATCGACGCTGATGGTCGTGCCGGTGATCTGCGCCGCGGCATCGGAACACAGGAACACAGCGGTGCCCCCCATCTGTTCGACAGTGGCGAATTCGCGACTGGGCTGGCGCTCCAGCATCACCTTCTTGATCACCTCTTCGCGCCCCATGTTGTATTTTTCCATGGTGTCCGGGATCTGCGCCTCGACCAGCGGCGTCAGCACATAGCCCGGACAGATCGCATTGCAGGTGATCGGCTCCTCGGCGGTTTCCAGCGCCACGGTCTTGGTCATGCCCACGACCCCGTGCTTGGCCGCCACATAGGCCGATTTATAGGGTGACGCGGTCAGCCCGTGGGCAGACGCGATATTGATGACCCGCCCCCAGCCCGCGGCCCGCATCCGCGGCAACGCCGCCGCCATGGTGTGATAGACCGAGGTCATGTTGATGGCGATGATCGCCTCCCATTTGTCCTGCGGAAAGCTCTCTATCGGGGCGACGTGCTGGATGCCTGCGTTGTTCACCAGAATGTCACAGGCGTCGGCCTGTTCGATCAAGGCGCGGCATGCGTCTCCGTTGGACATGTCCGCCTGAATGTAGCGCGCATTGACGCCGAACTCGGCTGCAATCTGACTGGCCAGTTCATGATCCTCCCCCCGGTCGGTAAAGGAGTTGAGCACCACATCCGCCCCGGCCCGCGCCAGTTCCCGCGCAATCCCGAGCCCGATGCCGGAGTTTGATCCGGTGATGACGGCGGTTTTTCCGTTCAACGACATTTTGCAAATTCCCTCAGCTGTCGGTTTCTGGCCGCACTGTGACATGCTGCATCTGCAAAATAAACGCGTAGGACTACGGAAAGATCCCGCCGATTTCATCAACCATACGTCAGCACTGGACCAGGCGAGGCGGCCAAAAAAAAACGCCCGCGCAAGGCGGGCGTCAGTTATTGAGGCAGGTTTCATACAGGCAAGAAACCTATCGAGCAGTGAGATCTTTATAAGCAATTTCCGGCTTTCATCCAAGCTAAAAGTTTGAAAAGACGAAAAAGCGGGCCTAGCGTGATGGCGCAGGAAAACAAGGGCAGTGGGGGATTGTTGTCAGAATGAGAAAAGAAAATTTCCAGAAACTTGGCACTGCACTGGCGGGAATCACCTTGGCTTTTGCCGCCAACTTCGCCTTGGCAGAATCATCACACGGCATAGCTATGTATGGGGCGCCCGCGCTGCCACCGGATTTTGTGTCTTTACCCTACGCCAACCCGGAGGCCCCCAAGGGCGGTCGGGTCGTGTTCGGCAACACCGGCGGCTATGACTCATTGAACCCGTTTGCAGTCAAAGGCACCGTTCCCTGGCAGCTGCGCTTCTGGGGATACGAGAGCCTGATGGGCCGTTCCTGGGACGAACCCTTCACGCTGTACGGCTTGCTGGCCGAATCGATTGAGGTGCCCGAGGACCGTTCCTGGGTCGAATTCACCCTGCGCGAGGAGGCTCGATTCGCCGATGGCAGCCCGGTCACGGTCGAGGATGTGATCTGGTCCTATGAAACGCTGGGCACCAAGGGGCATCCGCGTTACCGCGGTTTCTGGACCCGGGTCGAGACAATCGAACAGACCGGACCACGCAAGCTGCGGATCACCTTCAACACCCAGGATCGTGAATTGGCGCTGATCGCCGGGATGCGCCCGGTCCTGAAAAAGGAGCAATGGGACGGCAAGGATTTCGCCAAGGATACTGTCGACGGCGCCCCCATCGGGACCGGCGCCTATGTGGTCGCGGATTATGAGCCGGGCCGCCATGTCACCCTGCGGCGCAATCCCGATTACTGGGGGGCCGATCTGCCGTTCCGCACCGGGACGCAGAATTTCGACGAGATGCGCATCGACTTCTTCGGTGACGAGACCGTGCTGTTCGAAGCCTTCAAGGCGGGTGAACTGAGCGCGGTCCGCGAGTTCAACGCCGAGCGCTGGGAAACCGCCTATGACTTTCCCGCCGCCACGCGCGGCGATATCGTCAAAACCGAAATCCCGCATCAACGCCCCTCCGGCATGACCGGGCTGGTCATGAACACGCGCCGCGCCCCGCTCGATGATTGGCGCGTGCGCGAGGCGCTGATGCTTGCGTTCAATTTCGAATACATCAACGGCACCATCACCGGCGGCAGCCAGTCGCGTATCACCTCCTATTATTCCGGGTCAGTTCTGGGCCTGCGCCCCGGACCGACCACAGGTCCCGTGCGCGCTTTGCTGGAACCCTTTGCCGCGACGCTGCTGCCCGGTACACTGGAAGGCTACTCCCTGCCCGAGGGCGACAGCAGCGAGCGCAACCGCCGCGATCTGCGCCGCGCGACAAAACTTCTGGCGGAGGCAGGCTGGACCGTACAGGACGGGGTGCTGCGCAATTCCGACGGCACCGCGCTGACATTGAACGTGCTGATCCGTCAGGGCGACAGCGAGATGGACACGGTTATCGGCATCTATGGGCGCGCACTGGAGCGGCTGGGCATCACCCTGCAGGTTGAAACCGTCGACAATGCCCAGTTTGTCGAACGCGAGACCAATTATGACTTCGACCTCAGCCGCTATCGCCGCGAGCTGTCGCTGAGCCCCGGCAACGAGCAACGCTACTACTGGGGCAGCGCGGGCATCACCCAGCCCGGCAGCCGCAACCTGATGGGCATGGACAGCCCCGCGGCCGAAGCGATGATTGATGCCATGCTGACAGCCACGGACCCCGATGAATTTACCTATGCGGTGCGGGCGCTGGACCGGGTTCTGACCGCCGGGCGTTATGTGATCCCGTTCTGGAAATATGATGTCGGCCGGATCGCCCACAAGAAAGAACTGCGCTTCCCGGACACCCTGCCGATCTATGGTGATCGGACCGGATTCATGCCGCATGTCTGGTGGTATCAGCCCGATTGACCTGGACGTTTGCCGTCGCCTCCCTGGTGCGCAGTTGGCGGCGACGGCGGTGACACACGGGCCAAGCACATTGGCCTGACAGGCACGTCAGGTTTTGCAATTTCGCAAAGTTACAGTGCAGAAAACACGGCCGTTATCCGCCTGAAAAACCGTCCCTCCGGTCCTTGCGTCCGCCTGCAATCGGTGACATTGCGCCGCCTTTTACAGCCATGCCGACGGCCGACGGCTGCGTCGGCATACCATGCAGTCCGGGCGCTTTTCAGGCGTGCTCTGCCCGCCCCACGATGTCGCTACCGCGAACGCGGCCCTCAGGCTTGGGCATGGTCTGTTGAGGGCCGTGGCCCCGGCCCACTGCCCACCGGCGCAAGGGGTCATCATCCACTGAACGCGCACTTCCGCCACTGCCGAACCGGCAATTTGCCGCGCCGTTTCGCGTGATCCTGGGCCTTCGGCGCGGCTCCGATTTCGGCGCTGTTACCAAGTGGCAAAAAAGATGTTACGATCAGGGTCCGACCATCAGGAACCGTTTGTCAGGGAGTGCCCCCCATGCCTGTACAAGCAGCAGCTGCCAGCTGGATTGACAGGATGCCACGCATCAAACAGCGTTTTCCGCATCTGAAGGCGAGCAACGCGCCGTCGCTGCTGGACGACCGCGATCAATTCGTCGCCTATCTTGCGCGGACCCACCACCTTACGCTTACCGAAGCCAGGGAAGAGGTGGATGATTTTCTCTATGTCGAAAGTCTACTGCGCGAGCTGGACGGTCGCGCACAGCACTAGCCCCACCGGGCCAGGCCAGTGGAGCAGCCGTCAGGTTGGTTCAGGCCAGTGACGTCACCCAGAGGATCGTCGCATCCTCAGGGCTGGCGGAGATCACGTTGTGCCCCATGGCCGCATCGTAATAGGCGCTGTCGCCGCGGCGCATTTCGATCGGTTCGTAAAACTCGGTATAGAGCTTGACCACCCCGGTGAGCACATAGAGGAATTCTTCGCCGTCGTGGCGCACCCAACCGTCGAATTCTTCCATGGACCGGGCCCGCACGCGGGCGCGATACGGCAGCATCTGCTTGCGTGACAGCCCGTCGGCCAGCAGTTCATGTTCATAGGTGGCAGTGGCATGGGCCGCACCATCGCCGGATTTGGTCACGGTCATACGCCCGTTCACCTGATCCCGTTGCGGCGGAGTGAACAGCTGCGGCACGGAGATTTCCAGCCCTTCCGCCAACTTCTTCAACGCCTCGTAAGTGGGTGACATCTGGCCATTTTCAATCTTGGACAGGGTGGAGCGCGCCAGCCCCGCCTGACCCGCCGCATATTCCAGCGTCCAGTCTCGCGCCTTGCGCAACTCGCGCACGCGGGCACCAAGGTCCAGCGGCTCGGCTGCCTCGTCGCTGCCGCTGGCACGGGCGATGGTTATCAGGGATTTGGGATCACGAGCTTTCATGCGCTCTCTATAATCCGCGCCTGCGCCGCTTGCAACGCGGCAGCGCGCGGGCTAGCCAAGTGCCATGCTGTCCATTTCCGACACTCCAGTTGCCGCGCCCCGCCCAGCGCCCTTCAACATGGCCGCGCATGTGCTGCGCCACGCCGGGATGCAACCGGACAAGACCGCGCTGTCGATCCTCGACGGCGCAGCCAGTGATGACTGGAGCTATGCCCGGCTGCAGGCTGCGGTGCGCGGCACCGGCACCGGCCTGCTGCGGGCCGGTCTGCGCCCGGGGGATCTGGTTCTGATGCGGCTGGGCAATACGGTGGAGTTTCCCATTGCCTACCTCGGTGCAATTGCGGCCGGGCTGGTGCCGGTACCGACATCTGCCCAGCTGACAGAGCCAGAGACCGCACGCATGATCGCAGACTTGAACCCGGTCGCGGTGTTGCGCGACGCGGCGGTGCCCTGTGCGAGTCACCCCGGCCAGATCGCCAGCGAAGACCTCGCGGCGATGTTCGATCTGCCCCCCTGTGACTACGCTCTGGGCAGCCCGGACCGGTTGGCCTATGTGGTCTTCACCTCCGGCACCAGCGGAAATCCGCGCGCCGTGGCACATGCCCATCGCGCGGTCTGGGCACGGCAGATGATGGTCAAAGGCTGGTACGATCTGCGCGCCTCGGACAGGCTGCTGCACGCGGGTGCCTTCAACTGGACATTCACCCTGGGCACCGGCCTGATGGACCCGTGGGCGGCGGGAGCCACGGCCCTGGTTCCCGCCCCCGGCACCCCGCCCGAGGCGCTGCCCCAGTTGCTGCGTCAGCACCGCGCCAGCCTCTTTGCCGCCGCCCCCGGTGTCTACCGCAAACTGTTGCAGGCGGGCCTGCCGCCGTTGCCCGATTTGCGGCACGGGCTTTGCGCAGGTGAAAAGCTGACCGCCCCGCTGCACGCCGACTGGCAGTCCGCAACCAACCGCCCGCTGCACGAGGCTTTTGGCATGTCGGAGTGTTCGACCTTCATTTCCTCAAGCCCGGCCAGCCCGGCGCGTGACGGTACGCTGGGGCAACCGCAGCCAGGGCGTAGGGTGGCCATCCTGGGGCCCGACGGCCCGGTGCCACGGGGCGAGACCGGCACCATCGCCATTCACCGCAGCGACCCGGGCCTGATGTTGGGCTACCTCAACGCCGAGGGTGACACTGCGGCACGTTTCCAGGGCGATTGGTTCCGGACCGGCGATCTGGGCGTGATGGAGCCGGACGGGCAGATCCGCTATGCCGGGCGCGGCGACGACATGATGAACGCCGGCGGCTACCGGGTCTCCCCGATCGAGGTGGAGACAGCACTGGCCGCCCACCCGGGCGTCAGCCAGGTGGCCGTCGCGGCGATTGAGATCAAGCCCGGCGTGCAGATCATCGCCGCCTTCTATACCGGTCCCGAAGAATTGAGCGATGCCGCGCTGGACGCCTTTGCCTCTGCCCGACTGGCGCGCTACAAGCAGCCCCGCGCCTATGTCCACCTGGACAGCCTGCCCGCAGGCGCCAACGGAAAACTGCTGCGCCGCGCCCTGCCCGCCCTGTTCAAAGGAAGCACATGATGACCCCTGTCAAACTCGACATTCTGTCCGACCCGATCTGCCCCTGGTGCTATATCGGCAAAACCCATCTGGACAAGGCGCTGGCAGACATCCCTGACCATCCATTTGTCATCGAATGGCACCCTTTCCAGCTGAACCCGGACATGCCGCGCGGCGGGATGGACCGGCGCGACTATCTGGAGCGCAAGTTCGGTGGCAAGGAAGGCGCGGTGAAGGCCTATGCGCCGGTGGTGCAGCACGCCGAACAGGCGGGGCTGTCGATCAACTTCGAGGCGATGAAACGCACACCGAATACGCTGGACGCCCACCGTCTGATCCATTGGGCCGGAATCGAAGGTAAGCAGACTGAGATCGTGGACGCCCTGTTCGACGCCTATTTCGTCAAGGCCCGGGACATCGGCGATCACAGCGTTTTGGTGGAAATCGCCAGCGATGCAGGCCTGGATGGCGCCGCCATTCAGCGGTTACTGGAGGGGGACAGCGATGTCGAAGAGATCCGGAACCGCGACGCCCATTCGCGCAAGATGGGGGTGAGCTCGGTGCCGACCTTCATCGTCGCCAATCAGCACGCCGTCCCCGGTGCGCAACCGCCGGAGCTGTGGAAACAGGTCATCGCAGACCTGCAACAGCAGTTGTCAGGGACGGATGCCGCCGACGGCCACGGTCCGGCTGAGGCGCCGTAAAGGCACGGTCTCTCGCGGCGGCGATAAAATGCTTAGCATCGCAACAATGCACAGTGCTTTGTGCAACCGGGCTCTGGCCCGTTTTCGGCATCCGTGCTAGCGGAACTGAACGGTACGCAGACCGGCCCCGATCCCCGGCGCCGCCTGCTGCCCCGTTAGAGGTTTCAGATGACTATTTCCGCCAAGCCCGGCCTTTCCAAAGCCGAGTTCATCGCCCTGATTGCGATGATGTTTGCCACCATTGCCTTTTCCATCGACGCAATGCTGCCCGCCTTGCCTGAGATCGGCCAGACGCTCAGCCCCGGTGACATCAACCGCGCCCAATTGGTGCTGACGGCCTTTGTGCTGGGCATGGGATTGGGCACGTTTTTCACCGGTCCGCTGTCCGACGCGCTGGGGCGCAAACGGGTGATTGCGGGCGGTGCCGTGCTGTATATTGCGGCAGCACTCGTGGCCTGGCGGGCGGAATCGCTGGAACTTCTGCTGGTGTCGCGCGTGGTGATGGGGCTGGGGGCGGCCGGACCGCGTGTGGTCGGTCTGGCAATTGTGCGCGACCTGTTCGCGGGCCGCGAGATGGCGCGGATCATGTCGATCGCGATGATGATCTTTACCTTGGTGCCCGCCATCGCGCCGATGTTGGGGGCCGGGATCATAGCGGTGTCCAGCTGGCGCGCCATTTTCCTGGCGTTCAGCCTGTTTGCGCTGGTGATCATCGCCTGGATGGGGCTGCGCCTGCCGGAAACCCTGCCGACGCAGAACCGTCGCCCGTTCCGCCTGCCGCTGTTGATGGGGGCGGTGCGTGAAATGTTCGCCCACCCCTCCGTGCGGCTGTCGATCATGGTCCAGACGCTGTGCCTTGGCATGCTGTTCACCATGCTGACAATGGTGCAGCAGGTCTATGACGTGATTTTTGACCGCGGCGCCAGCTTTCCGTTCTGGTTCGGCTTCGTCGCGTTGATGGCCGGCAGCGCCAGCTTGTTGAACGCGGCGATTGTGGTCAGGGTTGGCATGCGCCGGATCGTCACATGGTCGCTGGGCGCGCAGATCGCGTTTTCCGCCTCAATGCTGCTGCTAAGCAACCTGGCGCTGCCGCAGGCGCTGATGTTCGGCCTGTTCGTGGCCTGGCAAACCAGCGTGTTCTTTCTGGCAGGCACCACCTTGGGCAATCTCAATGCGATGGCGATGGAGCCGATGGGCCATATCGCCGGCATGGCCGCGTCGGTCACCGGAGCGGTTTCTACCGTGCTGGCGGTTGCGATTGCCGCGCCGGTGGGGCTGCTGTTCAACGGCACGCTGCTGCCGCTGGCCAGCGGGCTGCTGACGATGACCTGCCTCGCCTTTGCGCTGATGCTGCGGATGGCGCGGGTCGAGGCGCGGCTGCCCGCCGAATAGGCAGGCGCGGCGGCTATCACCGCCACACAATCCTGACGGCAACGGCCCGCGCCCTGTGGACAGTGTGCGGCCGCCTAACGTCCCAAACCTGAGACCCGAGACCGGAAGCCGACCGCGCGCGGTGCGCCTCAGGTCTTGGCTTTGGCCTTGGTCTTGGCCTTTTTCTTCTCGGCCACCACCTTCTCTGCCAGATCGCGGGCAATGGCAAAGGCTCCCTTGATCTTGTCGCTGTCCTTCTTCCAATCGCGACGCACAACGATCTTGTTGTCCTTGACCTTGGCCAGACCGTCCTGGGCCTGAATGAATTCCACCAGCCCCTGCGGCGAGGCGAATCTGTCGTTGTGGAACTGGATCGTCGCGCCCTTGGGGCCGCCGTCCATCTTGGCGATGCCTGCGCGTTTGCACATCGCCTTGATCCGCACCACCAGCATCAGCGTGTTGACCTCCTTGGGCAGCTTGCCAAAGCGGTCGATCAGTTCCGCGGCAAAGCCTTCCAGCTCGACCTTGGTAGACAGCGACGACAGGCGGCGGTAGAGGCCCAGCCTCACGTCCAGATCCGGCACGTAGTCCTCGGGGATCAGGACCGGCACGCCGAGATTGATCTGCGGCGCCCATTGGTCATCACTCTCGGCCAGCCCCTCGGTCTCGCCGGATTTGATCTTGGCAATCGCCTCCTCCAGCATCGACTGGTACAGCTCATACCCCACATCGCGCATCTGGCCGGACTGTTCCTCGCCCAGCAGGTTGCCGGCGCCCCGAATATCCAGATCCTGGCTCGCCAGGGTAAAGCCCGCCCCCAGCGTGTCGAGCGAGCCCAGCACCCGCAGGCGTTTCTCCGCCGCGGGTGTCAGTCGCTGTCGCGGCTTGGTGGTCAGATAGGCATAGGCGCGGGTCTTGGAGCGCCCGACCCGGCCGCGGATCTGATACAGCTGCGACAGGCCGAACATGTCGGCGCGATGCACCACCATCGTGTTGGCGGTGGGAATGTCGAGGCCGGATTCCACGATCGTGGTCGCCAGCAGCACGTCATATTTGCCGTCGTAAAAGGCGTTCATCCGGTCATCCAGCTCACCGGCGGCCATTTGGCCGTGCGCCACGACATAGGTCAGCTCCGGCAGCTGCGCTTTCAGGAATTCCTCCACGTCCGGCAGATCGGTGATGCGCGGCACCACATAGAAGCTTTGCCCGCCGCGGTAGTGCTCGCGCAAAAGCGCCTCGCGGATGGTGACCGCGTCGAACTCGCTGACATAGGTGCGGATCGCCAACCGGTCCACCGGCGGGGTGCCAATGATCGACAGGTCCCGCACCCCGGTCAGCGACAGCTGAAGCGTGCGCGGGATCGGCGTTGCGGTCAGCGTCAGCACATGGATGTCGCTGCGCAGCTGTTTCAGACGCTCCTTGTGGGCAACGCCAAAGTGTTGTTCTTCGTCGATGATGAGCAGGCCGAGGTTCTGGAACTTGATGTTCTTGGCCAGCACTGCATGGGTGCCCACCACGATGTCAACGGTGCCCTTGGCCAAGCCTTCGCGGGTCTGGCTGGCCTCCTTGGTGGAAACAAACCGCGACAACTGCCTGACCTGCAACGGAAACCCGCGGAACCGTTCGGCAAATGACGCCGCGTGCTGGCGAGCCAGCAGCGTCGTCGGCGCCACCACGGCAACCTGTAAGCCGGACATGGCCGCCACGAAGGCCGCGCGCATGGCGACCTCGGTCTTGCCAAAACCCACATCGCCGCAGATCAGCCGGTCCATCGGCTGGCCGGAGTGCAGATCCTCCATCACATCCTCGATGGCGCGCAGCTGATCGTCGGTTTCCTGATAGGGGAACCGGGCCGAGAATTCCTCCCAGGCGTGCGGCGGCGGATCCATCACCGGCGCCTTGCGCAACGCGCGCTCGGCCGCGATGCGGATCAGCTTATCCGCCATCTCGCGGATGCGTTCCTTGAGCTTGGCCTTCTTGGCCTGCCACGCGCCGCCGCCCAACCGGTCCAGCAAGCCCTCGTCATGGCCGTATTTCGACAGCAGTTCGATGTTTTCGACCGGCAGGTACAGCTTCGCCTCTTCGGCATATTCCAGCAGGATGCACTCATGCGCAGCACCGGCGGCGGTGACCACCTCCAGCCCCTTGTAGCGGCCGATGCCGTGGTCCACATGCACCACCAGATCGCCGGGGCTGAGCGACTGGGTTTCGGTCAGGAAGTTCTCTGCCTTGCGACGTTTCTTGGGCGCGCGGATCAGCCGGTCACCCAGCACGTCCTGCTCGGAAATCACCGTCATGTCCGGCGCCTCGAACCCGTGTTCCAGCGCCCAGACCGCCAAGTGCAGGCCAGATTTGCCGATGCGGGTGCCATCCATCACCGGGATCGCTTCGGCCAGGCCTTCGTCCTCGATCAGCCCTGCCAACCGTTCGCGTGCCCCTTCGGAGTAAGAGGCCACAACCACCGGGCCCGTCTGCATGCGCGCCTTAATATGATCGGCCAAAGCCCCGAAAAGGCTGATGCTTTCCTGTTGCCGTTCCGGTGCAAAGTTGCGCCCGATGCGCCCGCCCGCATCCACCGTGCCGGGACCAGAGGCCTGCGGCAGGGGATGCAGCTGCACCACGCGCTGGTCTGCCACCGCCCGTTCCCAGGCCGCGTCATCCAGGTACAGCAGCCCCGGCGGTGTCGGTTTGTAGACCGTGTCGATCCGCCCCTTTTGCGCCATTGCGTGCTTGCGGGTCTGGTACTGGTCCTCGATCGTGTCCCAGCGTGCCAACCGCGCCGGTGTCACCTGGTCGTCCAAGGTCACCGTCGCCTGCGGCAGATAGTCGAACAGCGTCTCCAGCTTTTCGTGAAAGAACGGCAACCAGTGCTCGATGCCCTGGTGCTTGCGCCCGGCGCTCACCGCCTCATACAGCGGATCATCGGTGCCTGCGGCGCCAAATTCGATGCGGTAGTTCTGCCGGAACCGGGTGATTGCGGCCTCGTCCAGAATGACCTCCGACACCGGTGCCAGTTCCACCACCTCCAGTTTTTCGGTGGTGCGCTGCGACGCCGGGTCAAAGCGGCGCGCACCGTCCAGCACGTCGCCGAACAGGTCCAGCCGCACCGGGCCGCTTTCGCCGGGTGGAAAGATGTCGATGATACCGCCGCGGACGGCGTAATCGCCCGGCTCCATCACCGTGGGGCTTTGGGTAAAACCCATGCGCACCAGGAATTTGCGCAGCGCGTCCTCATCCACGCGACCACCGACACGGGCGGTAAAGGCCGCCTCGCGCAGCACAGAGCGCGCCGGCAGCCGCTGACTGGCGGCGTTCAGCGTGGTCAACAGCACGAATTGCGTGGGCATCTGATGCACCAGGGCCGCCAGCGTCGCCATCCGGGCGGCGGAAATATCGGCATTGGGCGACACCCGGTCATAAGGCAGGCAGTCCCAGCCTGGAAACACAAACACCGGCATCTCAGGCGCGAAAAAGGCAAGCGCCGCCCGCATCGCCTCCATCCGCTTGTCGTCGCGCGCGACGTGCAGCAGCGGCGCGCCGGAGGTCTGCACCTCTTTCAGGATCAGCCGGGCATCAAAGCCCTCGGGCGCGCCGCCCATGGTGATTGCTCGCTGTGCCATGCCACATTCCTCTTCAAGCCACCTGTCCTGCCCGGCGTCGGGCGCGGATCAAAATGCGCCGATTGTCAGGTTTTGATACATGCCCCAAAAGGCCGTCGTGATGATCGCGACAACCCCGACCATCTGCACATACAGTCGACAGAACGCCAACCGCCGCCGCAAGGCCTGGCCACTGGCCGCGTCGCGCACAATGCGCCGGGCGGTGGCAAAGGAGATCAGGCTGACCACCGCCATGGGAAACAACAGCAGGAATACCGCCTGCGCGATCTCCAGATAATAGCCGAACCCCAGCATCGCCAGCCCGGTCAACAGGAAACACGACAGCGCCACCAGCCAGGGGCCGGAGACGTCGGCGATATAGATCAGCCGGTTGACGTTGACCCGCGTGATATCCTCCAGATCGCGCTCCGCCTGGCCGCCGTTGCGCGCCGCGCGGTGCACCATGTCGTAGGGCACGCCAAGGATCCAATGGCTGGCCGAGGACCACAGCACCGCCAGCGCGATCCAGTACCACAGGTTGGAAAACGACCGCAGCTCAATCATCTCGTAGATAATCTGAAGCAGATCCACGCCAGCCCCCTTCTGCGGCCGCGGACAATCGGGCCGATATTGCGTCAACCGGCCCTATATCAACCGCCCGGCGCGCACAGGCAAGACCATGGATCGCATAACTTCTGCGTCGCGGCGAAACGGCACCGCAAACGCACTGCCGCTTGTGCGCCCTGCGCAGGTATGTCACCCATGGGCCAATCAACCTGAGAGACCGCCATGAAGCCTACCGTTGCGCCCTTTCCCGCCGCCCGCCTGCGCCGCACCCGCGCCAGCCAGCCCCTCCGCGACCTGGTGCGCGAGAACACCCTGACCAGCGGCGATCTGATCTGGCCGGTCTTCGTGCGCGATGGTGAAGGCGAGCAGGAGCCGATTGCCTCGATGCCCGGCGTCACACGCCGCTCGGTCGACAAAGTGGCCGAGGCCGCCGCCGAGGCACAGGCGCTGGGGATTCCGGCGATCTGCCTGTTTCCCTATACCGACGCCTCGTTGAAGACCCAGGACTGCGCCGAGGCCTGGAACCCTGACAACCTCACCAACCGCGCCATCCGCGCGATCAAGCAGGCGGCGCCGGACATCGCGGTGATGACCGATGTTGCGCTGGACCCCTATAACATCGATGGCCATGACGGCTATGTGGTCGACGGCGAGATCGTCAATGACGCCACGGTAGAGGCCTTGGTCAAAATGACGCTGGCCCAGGCCGAAGCGGGCGCCGACATCATCGGCCCATCCGACATGATGGACGGCCGCATCGGCGCCATGCGCCGCGCGTTGGAGCAGGCGGGCCATGCCAACGTGACGATCCTGTCCTACGCGGCCAAATACGCATCCGGCTACTATGGCCCGTTCCGCGATGCGGTGGGGGCATCTGGGGCGCTGAAGGGCGACAAGAAAACCTATCAGATGGACCCCGCCAACAGCGACGAGGCGCTGCGGCTGATCGAACGCGATCTGATGGAGGGCGCCGACATGGTGATGGTCAAGCCCGGCATCGCCTATCTGGACATCTGTCAGCGGGTGAAAACAACCTTTGGCGTGCCAACCTTTGCCTATCAGGTGTCAGGCGAATACGCGATGATCCAGGCCGCGGCCCAGAACGGCTGGATCAACGGCGAACAGGTGATGATGGAGAGCCTGATGGCCTTCAAACGCGCAGGTTGCAACGGCGTGCTCACCTATTTCGCGCCTGAGGCCGCGCGGCTGTTGAACGGCTGAACGCGTCGCGCAGGCCTCAGCAAGAAGCCGCCACCCCGTCCCGCGCGGCAGATGACAGCCAGCGGTTTTCCGCGTATAACCGCGCCAGAGCCGGAGCCAACCGGCCATGGCACAAACCATTACAGGCACCCAAGAAAATGAGCAGCTTTTCCTCTTCCACCCTGACCCGTCGCGGCTTTGCCCTCGGCGCATTGGCCGCCACCGGCGTCACCGCCGCCTGCGGCAATGGTATCGGCAGCAACAACGGCGCGGTGATTGATGCCCGCGCCGATGCCACCCTGCGGCAGATGTACAGCCAATACCCCAACACCCGCACCCTCGCGAACAAGGCCAGCGGCATGTTGATCATGCCCCTGGTGACAGAGGCAGGCTTCATGCTGGGCGGCGCCTATGGCCGCGGGGTACTGCGCATCGACGGCGCGACAGTAGACTATTACTCCGCCATCAAGGGCAACGCCGGGCTACAGCTTGGGGCGCAGCAGCACTCGCATGTGCTGTTCTTCATGACCCCAAAGGCGCTGGCCGAATTCCGCCGCTCCAGCGGCTGGGTGGCCGGTGCCGACATCGAAGCCGTGGCCAACAACGAAGGCGAATCCGTCACCGCCGACACCAACACACTGACATCGCCGGTGCTGGCGGTGGTGTTTGGACAGGCAGGGTTTCGCATCGGGGCCACGGTGGAAGGCACCAAATACACCCGCATCATCCCCTGACCCCACCAGACCCGGGGTCGCAGATTTTAAGCGGACCCAGTTTCTTTCTGGTCAGAAATACTGCCGCCGGAGGCATGGCCTTTCCATGTGGAAAGGCCATTTTTTGCGCGCGCTCAGCCCAGTTCACGCAGCCGTTTGAACAATGACGACGTATCCCAACGGCCGCCACCCATCTTCTGCACATCCTTGTAGAACTGATCGACCAGCGCAGTCACCGGCAGGCTGGCGCCGGTCTCGTCCGCCGCGTCGAGACAAATGCCCAGATCCTTGCGCATCCAGTCCACGGCAAACCCATGCTCGAAATGATCGTCCAGCATCGTCTCATAGCGATTTGCCATCTGCCAGCTGCCTGCGGCGCCCTGGCTGATCACCTCGACCACCGCGCGCCCGTCCAGACCCGCCTTCTCGGCAAAATGCAGCGCCTCGCTCAGCCCCTGGACCAGACCGGCAATGGCGATCTGGTTGCACATCTTGGTCTTCTGGCCCGCGCCGCTGCCGCCGATCCGGCGGCAGATGCGGGCGTAGGCGTCCATGACTGGCTCGGCCCGCGCATAGGCATTCTGGTCGCCGCCGCACATCACCGACAGGACGCCGCCCTCGGCCCCAGCCTGGCCACCGGAAATCGGCGCATCGACAAAGGCAATGCCCGCCTGCGCCGCCGCGGCATAAAGCTCCGCGGTGACCTTGGCCGACACCGTGGTGTGATCGACGAACACCGAACCTGACGCCAGACCGGCAAAGGCGCCCTCATCGCCCAGGCAGACCGCCCGCAAATCATCGTCATTGCCAACGCAGGCCATCACGAACTCGGCGCCCTCGGCCGCCGCACGGGGCGTGGTGGCAAACGCGCCGCCGTGCTCTTTCGCCCAGGCCTCGGCCTTGGCGGTGGTGCGGTTGTAAACGGTGACCGTATGGCCCGCCGCCTGCAAGTGGCCCGCCATCGGATAGCCCATCACACCCAGACCCAGAAACGCGATTTTCGCCATGTGCTTTTCCCCTGTTCAGTCTTCGCATATGTTGGCGCCGACCCTACCACCCGGACTCACGCGTGCAATCTGCCGACGGCCGGATTTGACAAAAAAGAACCGGAAAAACACTTTTGATGCGACATCTCTTTCGCTGGCTTCTGCGCCTGAGCGCCGGCCTCATCCTGTTGAGCGTGCTGGCCATTGCCCTGGCGTATTACCTGGCGTCTCAATCGCTGCCCGACTACGACAAGGAGATTGCCCTCCCCGGCCTCAGCTCGCCGGTTGAAATCGTGCGGGACAACGCCAACGTGCCGCATATCTTCGGCAGTTTCGGCGCCAGCGACGACAGCGTCTACTTCGGTCTCGGCTATGCCCACGCACAAGACCGGCTGTGGCAGATGGCCGTGATGCGCCGCACCGCGCAAGGCCGCCTGTCAGAGGTCTTTGGCGCACGCACGGTCGAGACCGACACCTATCTGCGGCGACTGGATCTCTACCGGCTGGCGCAGCAGTCCCTGGAGGTGCAGTCGCCAGAAGCCATGGCCGCGCTGCGGGCCTATGCGGCCGGGGTTAACGCCCGGCTCCAGGAAATCAACGAGAATGCCCTGGGGCGCGGCGCGCCGGAGATGTTCCTGTTCAACATGCCGATGGCTCCCTGGCAGCCTGCGGACAGCATTGCCGTGATGAAACTGATGGCCGTTCAGCTCTCCGGCCACATGCAAGAGGAAATCCTGCGCGCCCGCACCTCTCTGGCGCTGCGGGAAGATGACCGGCTGCGCGATATTCTGCCCGATGCCCCCGGCACCGGGCTGACCGCACTGCCGGAATACGCCGCGCTGGTCCCCGGCGCGGATCTGGCCGCGCCCGAGTCGCGCCAAGCCACGCGAACCAGCCCGGCTGAGGACAGCCTGTTGTTTCCGAGCGCACCGCGCGGGCTGGCCGGGGCGTCCAATGCCTGGGCCGCCGCGCCCAGCCGTTCGGCTGCCGGTGGCACCCTGCTGGCCAACGACCCGCACCTTGGCCTGACCGCCCCCGGCGTCTGGTATCTGGCCCGGCTGGAACTCGGCACCGGCGCCGTGATCGGCGGCACCATCCCCGGCATCCCGGCCGTAATCAGTGGCCGCTCGGATGCCCTGGGCTGGGGGGTGACGTCCTCCTACCTCGATGACCAGGATCTGTTCATCGAACGGCTGAACCCGGACAACCCACAGGAATATCAGGCCATTGATGGCTACAAGGAGTTCATCACCCGCCCCTCGATCATCAAGATCAAGGACCAGCCGCCCGTCACCCTGACCCTGCGTTGGACCGACAACGGGCCGGTGCTGCCCGGCTCGCTGTTCAACCTGGCTGAGATCACCCCGCCCGGCCATGTGGTGTCGCTCGGCTGGACGGCGCTCAGCCCCCGCGACACCTCGATAACGGCTGCCCTGGCCCTGATGCGAAGCACCTCCGTCACGGAGGCCATCACCGTCGGCGAAGACTTCGTCGCCCCATCGCAAAATTTGACGCTGGTTGACCACGACACCATCGCCCTGAAGACCGTCGGCGCCTTTCCGCAACGTGACGCCGCTCATCAAAGCCGCGGCCGGATGCCCAGCCAAGGCTGGCGCCCGGAGAACCGCTGGCAGGGTCGCGCGCCCTATTCGAACAACCCTGAATACATCGCCCCCGCCGGTGGCATTCTGGGCAACACCAACAACAAGGTGCTGGACCGCCCCTTCCCTGAGCACATGTCCTTTGACTGGGGCGACACGCAGCGCATTCACCGCTGGCAAAAGCTGATGCAGACGCGTGCGGTCCACACCCGCGACAGCTTCATCGAGGCGCAGTTGGACACCGTGTCCTACACTGCCCGCAGCCTGCTGCCGCTGATCGGTGCCAACCTGTGGTTCACCGGCGAAGCGGCCCCTGCCGGAACGCCGGAACGGCAACGCCAGATCGCCCTGTCGCTGCTGTCGGAATGGAACGGCGAGATGAACGAGCACCTGCCGGAGCCGCTGATCTATGCCGCCTGGCTGCGCGCGTTGCAGGCACGTCTAATCACCGACGAGCTGGGACCACTGGCCAAGAGCTTTCGCCATGTGGAGCCGCTGTTCATCGAACGTGTCTACCGCAATATCGACGGGGCCGCTGTCTGGTGTGATGTCCGCCAGAGCGCACCAAAGGAGACCTGCGAGGACATGGCCCGGCTGGCCCTGGACGACGCGTTGGTCTGGATCGCGGAACGCTATGGCACGGCGCTGGAATCGCTGCGCTGGGGCGACGCGCACCAGGCCACGCAGGACCACCCGGTGCTGGGAGAGGTTCCGGTGCTGCGCTATTTCGTGAACATCCGCCAATCCACCAGTGGCAGCGACAATACCCTGCAGCGCGGCAAGACCTCCGGCCGCGATCCCGACCCATTCCACAACGTGCATGCGGCCGGCTATCGCGGCGTCTATGATTTTGCCGATCCCGACAGTTCCGTGTTCATCACCTCCACCGGCCAGTCCGGCCACCCGCTATCGCGTTACTATGACGACATGGCGCAGCTGTGGCGGCGGGGGGAATACATCCCGATGTCGCTGGATGAAGACCTGGCCCGCGCAGCCGCAGTGGGGATCACCAGGATCGTCCCCAGAGACTGAGGCCACAACACCAAAACGGGCGCCAAAGCGCCCGTTTTCCAGTAAAGTTCCGGCGGCGTTACAGTTTTAGATACCGCGTCTTCTGCCGGTCGGTCCACAGCACGGTAATGTCAAAGCCGCTATCGGTCTGCTCCTCTTTCTGAACCAGATCCTGCTTGAACAACCAGGCGCGTTGCTTGCCCTGGGCAAAGCTGAGCTGCAGCAGTTCTTCGTGGCGCACGCCTTGCAGCTGCTCGGCAATATCCGTCAGAAGCCCATCCAGCCCCTCGCCGGTCAGTGCGGAAATCGCATGGATCCCCTCCTCGCGCGCGGCGCGCTGGCGGCGCGCTTCGGCCTCCTCCTGTGGCAACTGATCGAGCTTGTTCCAGACCTCAATGCGGGCGCGGTTTTCCTCCACCCCCAGCGAGGCCAAAATTGCCTCCACGTCTTCGGCCTGCTGCTCGCTCTCATCATGGCTGATGTCGCGCACATGCAGGACCACATCCGCGGCCAGCACCTCTTCCAAAGTGGCGCGGAAGGCGGCGACCAATTCCGTCGGCAGATCCGAGATGAAGCCCACGGTGTCGGACAGGATCACCTCCGGCCCGTCGGGGATCTGCACCCGGCGCATAGTCGGATCCAAGGTCGCAAACAGCATGTCCTTGGCCATCACCTCGGCGCCAGTCAACCGGTTGAACAGGGTGGATTTGCCAGCATTGGTATAACCCACCAGCGCCACGATCGGATATGGCACCTTGGCCCGCGAGGCGCGGTGCAGGGTCCGGGTTTTCACCACTTTGTCCAGCTGGCGGCGCAGCCGCACCAGCTGATCATCAATGGCGCGCCGGTCCGCCTCGATCTGGGTTTCGCCGGGTCCGCCGACAAATCCCAAACCACCGCGCTGCCGTTCCAAGTGTGTCCAGGCCCGCACCAGCCGGGTGCGCTGATAGCTGAGCGCCGCCATTTCCACCTGCAACACGCCTTCGCGGGTTGCCGCCCGGTCCGAGAAGATTTCGAGGATCAGCCCGGTGCGGTCGAGGATCTTGACCTTCCAAGCCTTTTCCAGGTTGCGCTGCTGGACGGGGGACACCGGCCCGTCGATCAGGACCAGCTCAATCTCGTTTTGTTTGAAAAGGTCTGCCAGCTCTTCGATCTTGCCCGAGCCGAACAACATACCGGCATGCGCCTTTGGCAGGCGCACGACGGTAGATCCGATCGCATCCAGATCGGGCAATGCCGCTGCCAGGGCAACGGCCTCTTCCAGTGCGGGGGCGGCATCGCGGCGCCCGCTGTCTGACTTGATTTCCGGATGCAGCACCCAGGCGCGGGTGCGCTTCCTGTCATGTTCCATCAAGAGGCGTCTTCACCCTCATAGAGGCTGATCGGCTGGGCCGGCATGATGGTCGAAATCGCGTGTTTGTAGACCAGCTGCGACTGTCCGTCGCGGCGCAGCAGCACGCAGAAATTGTCGAACCAGGTGATAACACCCTGCAATTTGACCCCGTTGATCAGAAATATTGTAACCGGAACCTTGGTTTTGCGAACGTGATTCAGGAAGGCATCCTGAAGATTCTGTCTGTCCGAAGCCATTTTTTATTATCTCGCCTTTGTTCTTGCAGCGCCCTGCGGACCAGCACGCATGTTGCATCTGATTATGAACGCAGATTTGGCAAGTTTCCACCATAAAAAACGCGCCCTGGCCCTGCCCCGGCTCAGCTGCGCCACAGATTTGGCGACAGCAGCGCGATGAAGGCCAGCGTCTCCAGACGCCCCAGCACCATCGCAAAGCACAGGATCAGCTTGGCCGGAGTGGTCAGAAGGGTCAGCACGATCGGTTCGCTGGCGGCGGCTTCGGTCAGCGGACCGGTTGTGGACAGGGCCGCAATGGCCAACACCAGCGATTGCTCGAAATCCGACCCCACCGCCGCCAGCGCCGTGCTGATCACCGCCAACGACAGGGCAAACAGCATGAAGAACAGCCAGGCCACAAAGGCACCGTTCTTCTGCAGCCGCCGCGTCCGGTCGCCCTCGCCGCTGACAGAACTGGGATGCACCAACCGTTCCATCTCGCGCAGGCCGTTGAGGTACAGCGCATAAACCCGCAGCAGCTTGACCCCGCCCGCGGTAGTAGCCACGCCGCCGCCGAACACCGCCAGCCCCAGCAGGATCATCCCCGGCGTCTCCAGCCCGGACCATTCCCGCGCGGCCTGCCAATGCGCGCTTTCAAAACCGGTGGTGGACAGGAACGACAGAACCGTGAACACCGTCCCCCACAGCGCCCGCAGCGCCAGCGCCATATCCTTGCCCGCGTTGACTTCATAGGCGGCCACCCAATGGCGCAGAAACAGCAGCAGCGGAACCCCGAAGACAATCAACAGCCCGGTGCGAAACTCCGGATCCTTATCCAGCCGCCCCTGACCAGATGTCACCGTATCGCTGGAGAAGGTCAGTCGCGACAGCGCAAAGAACATGAACAGGAACATGACCATTTCGCCCGCCAGCCCGCTGCCGGCCCGCTCCACACCGCCGCTGGCCGAGATACCGGAGGTTGCCATCACCGACATCGCATGGCTGAGCCCGGTCAGCGCCTGTTCGCCGGTGATCATCAACAGCACCCACAGCACCAGCGTCAGCCCGGCATACACCGGCGTCAGGGTGCGGGTGACCAGCACCAGCTGGCGGCGCGGATCGGCCTTTTCCATATGCGCGGGCGCAGCGGTGCCGCCGCCCGGCTGGCCCTTGGCCGTCACCTCGAACCCACCCAGCGACATCGGCGCCAGAACCGCCGAGGCGGCGATCCACATCAGCAGCCCACCCAGCCAGCCGACCATGGCCCGCCACAGATGCACACTGGGCGGCAGACGGGCAGGATTGGCCCAGATGTCGGCGCCGGTGGTGGTGACGGCGCTGACCATGTCGAAATAGGCATTCAGATAATGGGTGCTGACCAGCGCGTCCTGCACCGGCACGGCCAGAAACAGCGGCAGCACCGTGAACGTCGCCAGCAAGGACAACAGCTGTCCTGTCATGCTGTAGCGCGGCACGTTGTTGCCCAGCGCCAGGCCGATCATCACCACCAGCATCAACCCCAGGATGCCGGAGTAGAAGAAACTGCGCGAGGTGTGGTGATCGTCCAATACCAGCGCGTGAAAGGCCGGCAACCACATCGCCAGTGACGCGATGCCCCAGATCAAGAGAAACAGCGGCAGCCGCAGCACCCCGACCGGGGTTTTGACGGAACGGCGCATTCTAGAAATAGTCGATCGAGACCTGCAACAGGCGCTCGACCTCCGGCACGTCATCCGCCATCGCAAACAGGGCGATCACATCCCCCTCCTCGATTCGCATCTTGCCAGAGGGGCGCAGCATCTCGCCATTCTTCAGCACGCCGCCCACCAGCACGCCCTCGGGGAAATCGGTCTCGCGGATCATCTGCCCCGCAATGGGCGAGGTCGACAGAACCTCGGCCTCGATCATCTCTGCCTCGGCATCGCCAAGAGAGTAGACCTGCCGCACCCGACCATATCGGATGTGGCGCAGGATCGAGCTTACGGTGGTTGAACGCGGGTTGATGTAGGCGTCGATACCAAGATGCGGCAGCAACGGCACCAGCGTGGGATCGTTGATCAGCGCAATCGCCAGCGGGCAGCCTTCGGCCTTGGCGCGCACCGCTGCCAGCATGTTGGTCTTGTCGTCGTCGGTCACCGCCAGCATCGCGTCGGCCTTGTCGATGCCTGCCTCGATCATCAGCGCCCGGTCCAGTCCGTCGCCATTCAGCACGATGGTGCGTTCCAGCTCTTCGGCGGCACGTTCGGCACAGCGCCGGTCGCGTTCGATCACCTTGGCGCGGATGCGCGTGGTGCTGCCTTCCAGTGCCTTGGCGACCTCCAGCCCTACATTGCCGCCGCCGACCACGACCACACGGTCCTGTCGCTTCTCGTGTTTGCCGAAAACCTCGATTGTGCGGGACACGTCATCGGCGTGGCAGAACACATAGCAGCTGTCACCAACGAACAGCTGATCACCCGGTTCCGGCGCAAACAGCGTGCCATCCCGGCGCACCCCCACGACAATCGCGCGCAGGGTGGAGAACAGGTCGGTCAGCTGCCGCAACGGGGTGTTCACCACCGGGCAGCTTTCGTCGATCCGGATTCCCAGCAGCTGCGCCATGCCGCCCATGAAGGTCTCGGTGTCAAAGGCGGCCGGAGCCGACAGCCGCTGCATCGCCGCCGCAGCCACCTCGCGTTCGGGGCTGATCACCACATCGATCGGCAGATGTTCGCGCTGATACAGATCGGAATAGATCGCCGTGAGATAGCTCTTGGCCCGCAACCGGGCAATCTTGCGCTGGATCTTGAACACCGAATGCGCCACCTGGCAGGTCACCATGTTGACCTCGTCCGAATGGGTGGCGGCGATGATCATATCCGCGTCGCGCGCCCCGGCGCGGTCCAGCACATCTGGGTAGGAGGCAAAACCATGGATCCCCTGCACGTCCAGCGTGTCAGTGGCCCGCCGCACCAGATCCGGGTTGCTGTCGACGA
This sequence comes from Leisingera sp. SA32, assembly GCF_056033425.1. NCBI lineage: Bacteria > Pseudomonadati > Pseudomonadota > Alphaproteobacteria > Rhodobacterales > Roseobacteraceae > Leisingera > Leisingera sp. SA32. The sequence goes on from NZ_JBVYHB010000004.1 coordinate 309,182, forward strand.
CCGTGACATCATTGTGCTCGCCGGACAGGTGCCGGGCAATCTGCCAGCCAACCTGGCCCGCACCACAGATAATGACCTTCATGTACGTGTTCCTTGACGGAATGAGGGGCAGAGTTTCGCGCACCGTGCATGACAGATGCCGCTTTCACGGTCAAATTAATTGTAAAATCCTCCGCTTGCGCCCATCCTGATGACATGACACCTTCATTTCGCCGCGCCCTCGGCAGCGCCGCTCTGCTGTTGACCAGCGCCTGCGGGCCGCTGCCTGTCTATTACAAACCCGGCGCCGCGGTCTCCCGTCTTGAGGCCGACACCTTGGCGTGCGAGGCCAGCGCCCTGAAGGACGCGCCAGTGGCCAATGAGATCCGCCAGCGCCCGGCGGTCTTCTACCCCGGACATCGCTATTGCACCGGCGGCCACTGCTATTACCGACCCGGTTACTGGGCCGATGGCGGCATCTACACCGTGGATACCAACCGGCCGCTGCGCCAGCGACTTGCCAAATCCTGCATGGCCGCCAAAGGCTATCAGCAGATCGAGCTGAAACGCTGTACCGGCCAGAGCACAGTGTCAGAAGGAGCCCCGTCGGCGGTGCTGGGGCCGCTCGACGGAAACTCCTGCGCCGTGCGCAACCGCGATGGCACCGTCAGCATCCGCGACCGAAGCTAAACCATATTCGCCGATGGGGCGCAGCTCTTGCTGCGCGGGCCATCCGGGCTAGGTCATGACTGTGTGGCCTGCTCCCGAGAGCAGGATTCATGGCTCGTGTTGCTGATGAGTATTCTTTGGATAGAAAGGTGCCCCATGCGGATCCACCCCCTGTTTGCTGCCCTGCCGATGGCGGCCTTGACCGCGGCCTGTTTCCCCGAACCCGCGTATTACGACACCCCCGCCGCGCCCGCGCCCGCTCCGGCCGCAACCACCCAGCGCGCAACCCCTGCCGTGCCGACAGTTCCGGTCAGCACCCCTCCCCCATCCGGCGGTGAAAGCCGCAGTGGCGGCGGGGGCGACAGTGGCGGCGGTAGTGGTGGTGGCAGCGGCGGGGGCGACAGTGGCGGCGGTAGTGGTGGTGGCAGCGGCGGTGGCGGCGGAGGCGGCGGCGGTGGTGGTGGCGGCAGTGGTGGTGGCGGCGGAGGAGGCTGGGGTTAACCCCGGCTACCGCCATGCGCCTGTCCCTTCCCGCCCGTCCTTTGCTTGCAGGCCTGTTGCTCTGCGCGGCAGCGTTTCTGCCCCCTCTGACCCCTGGCCCGGCTGCGGCCGCTTATGAAACCAGCGAACGGGGCGCTGCTCCGCAGACCGCCATCGTGGTGGGAATCCAAGACTACGACCACGTCACCGATCTGACCAACACGCGCAAGGACGCCGAAGCGATTGCCGCGATGCTGCGCAGCTTTGGCTATACCGTCCACGAAGGATACGATCTCGACAAACGTGGCTTCGAAACACTGCTGCGGGAGGCTGCGCTGAACATCCGGGACGGCAGCCAGGTGTTCTTCTATTACGCCGGCCACGGTATCCAGCTGGGGCGGCGCAATTACCTGCTGACCCGTGACGCGCAGCTGTCGGGCATCCATGACCTGCCCTTTCAATCGGTCACCCTCGACCAGGTGTCCGCCATCCTGGGCGGCAAGGCGGGCAGCCAGATCCTGATGCTGGATTCCTGCCGCGACAACCCGGTGCCCGACGCGCGGCTGAACGCGGAGCTGGGCACCGAACTGTTCGAGGCACGCGAGGGGTTTGACGTGTTCCGCCCGCCGCTGAACACGTTGGTTGCCTTCTCCACCTCGCCCGGCGCCACCGCACTGGACGGAGAGCCGGGCCGCAACAGCCCCTATACCGCCTCTGTGGTGCGCCATTTTCCCGACCGCCCCGAAGAGGACGCGCTGACAGTGCTGGCAGCGATCCGCGGCGACGTCTACAGCAGCACCGGCAACACGCAGGTGCCGTGGGAAAGCTCCACCCTGATGCAGAAGATCTATCTGCGGCCGCAGACCCGCGGATTGCAGGTCGCGACGGCCCAGCCACAGGCCCGCACCACCAGCCTGGAACAGCTGCCTGCGGAACTGTCCGTGCAGATGCCGCTGGGCCGGGCCCTGCAACTGGCGCCAGAGCTGCAACCCTACGTCGATGCCAGCACCACGGTGTCCATCGTCGATCCCCCCGGCGAGGGGGTGACGTCACTGGATGCCGACGACGGTGGCACACTCAGCCTCAGCTATGCACCGCGGCTCAGCGAACGCCCCGCCCGCAAGGATGGTGGCCAGTTGCGCCGCGACCAGATGGTGCTGCGGCTGGCCCAGGCAGGCACCACACGCGACGTGACCGTGAAGCTGGAGATGATCGCCCGACAATGTGACCTGGAAGCCGGGGATCTCCTGGATTTACAAGGCGTTGGCCTCTACCGCTACCCCAATGAGATTGATCTGCGCGCCGCCGAAACCGCCTGCCGCGAGGCGGTACAGGCTGCGCCTGACATCGGGCGGCTGCACTACCAACTGGGCCGCGCCCTGCAAGGACAGGGCCGCCTGACCGAGGCGTATGACGCCTTTGAAAGCGCGGCGGACCTTGGCCATGTGCGCGCCTACAACGCGCTGGCATATCTGCATGAAACTCCCAACATAGACCGCACTGCCGTGCCAATTCCGTTGAACAGCCGCAAAGCCATGACGCTGTGGGACAAGGGCATCGAAGCGGGCGATCCCTTCTCGATGCATGCCCGCGGCAAGCGACTGCTGCGCGAAGGCAGCAGCGAGGCGGAAAAACAACGCGGGTTCGACCTGCTCAGCCGCGCGGTGGAGTTGGGCCATACGTATTCGATGAATGAACTGGGGGTGTTCTTCCTGTGGAGCAAGGATCCGCTGGGTCAGCAGCCGCAGCGCGGACTGACCTATTTGCAGGCCTCAGCCGGGCGCGGTGACATCTATGGCACCGCCAATCTGGGCTATGTGCACCGCGACGGCGGTGCGGGCCTGCCAGTGGACAAGGAGCAGGCGCGCGCGCTGTTTGCCGAGGCCGCGCAGCTCGGCCATCCCCACGCACCGGCTGAAATCGGCCGGATGATCATGAACGGAGACCTGCCCGGCAGTGATGCCGCCGAGGCGCTGGAGTGGTACGACATGGGACTGGCGCGCGGGGATGCCTGGGGCGGTGCCAATGGTGCCTGGCTGGCGCTAAACCAATTGTCGGAACGCATGCCTTCCCATGCGGCAACGGCGCGGGCGGGCAAGGCAATGGCGCTAAACCACGCCGAAGCGGCCGAGGCCGCCCGCCAGTTGCTTGGCACCCTGCCGGAAACCGACATCTCGGCAGGGATCCAGTACATCCTTCAGCAGCTGGGTGCGGATATCACCGTTGATGGCCAGTTCGGTCCTGCCTCGCGCAGGCAGCTGGCCGACTGGGCCAGCCGTGCAGGCCTGACCCAACCCCTGCCCACCACCGCAATCGACCGGCTGCACCTGGCCGGCCAGATCCATTTTGCACTGAACCCGATCCGGCAGGATCTGTTCTGATCGCGGTCCAGATGGCGAGCCTGCGCCGCCGCTGGCGCTGGCGCTGGGAAGCTCAGGCCTGTTCTTCCTCTTCCTCCACATGCGCGACCCGCGCGCCGGCCTTGTTGGAGGTCACCACCCCCAACGACTTCAGCTTGCGGTGCAGCGCTGAACGCTCCATGCCGACAAACGACGCGGTGCGGCTGATATTGCCGCCAAAGCGGTTGATCTGAGTCAGCAGGTACTCGCGCTCAAACGCCTCGCGCGCTTCGCGCAGCGGCAGCGTCGCCAGCGCGCCGGACAGCACCACACGGCCATCCTCCTGCGGCTTTTCTTCTTCGCGCGGCAGATCCTTGGCCTCGATCGGGCCGCTGCCGTCGCCCAGGATCAGTACCCGCTCAACCAGGTTTTTCAGCTGCCGCACGTTCCCGGGCCACAACATCGTCTGCATCAGCGCCACGGCCTCGTCGGTCAGCTCCCGCAGCGGCAGACCCTGCGCCTCGTTGAACTGGGCGATGAAGTGATTGGCCAGCAGCGGAATATCCTCGCGCCGGTCCGCCAGGGAGGGCACCTCCACCGGGACCACGTTCAACCGGTGGTACAGCTCCTGACGAAAGGTGCCGGCGGCGATCTCCGCTTCCAGGGTCTTGTTGGTGGCAGAGATCACCCGCAGATCCACGCGAATCTTGTCGCTGCCGCCGACCCGCTGGAACTGCTGGTCCACCAGCACCCGCAGGATCTTGGACTGGGTGCCCAGCGGCATGTCGGCAACCTCGTCAAAGAACACAACGCCGCCATGGGCCTGCTCCAGCAGCCCCGGCTCCACCCCCCGTTCAGCGGATTCACGGCCAAAGAGCACCTCTTCCATACGGTCCGGTTCAATGCTGGCGCAGTTCACCGTCACAAAAGGCGCCGAGGCGCGGGCCGAATTGGCGTGGATATACCGCGCGGCGATTTCCTTGCCACTGCCCGCAGGCCCGGTCAGCATCACCCGGCCATTGGACTTGGTCACCTTCTCCAGCTGCCCGATCAAGGTGCGATAAGCGGCAGAGGTGCCGATCATCTCCTCCGGGCCGCTGTCGCGGCGCTTGAGGTCGGTGTTCTCGCGTCGCAGCCGGGCGGTTTCCATGGCACGGCGGATCACCACCATCAGCTGGTCGATGTTGAAGGGCTTTTCGATAAAGTCATACGCCCCCTGCTTGATCGCGGCGACCGCAATTTCCACGTTGCCATGGCCCGAGATGATGACCACTGGGATTTCAGGGTTGTCCCGTTTCACCATCTTCAGGATGTCGATCCCGTCCATCTCGCTGTCCTTCAGCCAGATATCCAGGATCATCAGAGCGGGCTGAGCCTCTTCCAGACGCGCCAAACATTCGTCTGAGGAGCCGGCCTTGCGGGTGGCAAAGCCCTCATCCTCCAGAATGTCCGAGATCAGCTCACGGATGTCGCGCTCGTCGTCTACAATCAGAATGTCACTCATGTCAGACCTGCTTTCACTGTATTCTTGTTCGGCGCTGCCGTCTTGGCTGCGGCGGGAAGGCGGATCACCGCCATCGCCCCGACATGCGCCTGTCCTTCAAACACCGGGGCATCTTCCAGCGTCAGCACGCCCCCGTGTTCCTCGATGATCTTCTTGACGATCGGCAGCCCCAGCCCGGTGCCCGCATCGCGGGTGGTCACATAGGGTTCGAACAGTCGCGCCCGGTCCTCCGGCAAGCCGATGCCATTGTCGGCAATGCGAATTTCATAGGCGTTGCCCGCCTTCTCTGCGCGGATCCGGATTTCCGGTTCCAGCCCAGGCGGCGGGTTCTTGTTCTGCAGGCTCTCGATCGCTTCGCCTGCATTCTTGATGAGATTGGTCAAAGCCTGGCCAATCATGGTGGCGTCCAGATCCGCAGGCATCGCCGCCTCGGGCAGCTCGGCCTGGATCTTCACGCCAGGCTGGCCCTGCTGCTGCAACATCACCGCATCGCGCACCAGCCGGACCAGGTCCACCTCACGCCGCTCCGGTTCCGGCATGCGGGCAAACTTGGAGAATTCATCCACGATGCGGCGCAGGTCATTGGTTTGACGCACGATCACATCGGTCATCGCTTGCAATTGATCGCTGTTTTCCTCGCCCAGCTTGGGAGCGAACTTGCGTTTGATGCGCTCGGCGCTCAGCTGGATCGGGGTCAGCGGGTTCTTGATCTCATGCGCAATGCGCCGCGCCACGTCGCCCCAGGCCGCCATGCGCTGCGCACTGACCAGGTCGGTCACGTCGTCAAAGGCAACCACATAACCTTCCAGCCCGCCCTCTTCGGACAGGCGCGGCGACATCCGCACCAGCAGGTTCTCCAGCCGACCTTGGCGGGTTACCTTGATTTCCTCCTGGACCACATCGGCGCCCGTCTCGAGCAGTTCGGAAAACAACGGCCCGAACTCGGGGACCGACACCGCCAGCGCCAAAGATTGCTGGGTCTCCTGCCAGTCCAGCAACCGTTCCGCCGAGCGGTTCACAAACGTCACTCGCCCCTCAGCGTCGAGCCCGACAACGCCGGAGGTCACCGAAGACAGCACGGAATCGAACAGCCGCCGACGTCGTTCAATCTGGCGCGTGTTCTCCAGCAGCCGCCCATGTTGCGCCTTCAACTCGTGGGTCATCTGATTGAAGTACTGGCCCAGTTGCGCGATCTCGTCGCCGCCGTCGTCCACCGGCACCTTGACGTCCAGATTGCCCGCACCGACCCGCTGTGCCGCCACCGTCAGCCGCCCGACCGGACGCGACAGCCGTTCCGCGAACCACATGCCCAGCCACATCGCCGCAAGAATCAGGATCACCGCAAAACCGATGTACAGCAGCGCAAACTCAAACAGCACCCGACCGCGCTCGCTTTCCAGCTGTTGATAGAGATGCGCCGTTTCCTGCGTGTCATCCAGCAGGTTCAGCAACTCTCCATCAACGTCGCGGCTGATATACAAGAAGCGGTCGACAAAGGCGTTCAATCGCACCAGGGCGCGAAATTCGTTATTGGCCCAATCCTCGATCAGCAGCAGACCGTTCTCACGCACGGTCTCGATCTGACTGCTGTCGGGTTTCTCAAAATCGAACTCATAAGAGCGTTCGCCGCGGGCGCGGATCAACCCGGCGCTGTCGACGATATAGGCTTCACGCAGGCCGCGCTGGATCTGCAACTGCCCCTGCGACAGCACCTGTCGCAGCTCCGCGTCATTTATGAAAAAGCTACGCGCGCGGCTGTTGTCGAGATAGCGCGCCAGCGCGCGGGCGTCTTCGGTCAGGTCGTCCTTCTCCTGGCGCTGATAGGCCTCTGCCGCCGCCAGCGAACTGCCGATCACCTGTCGCACCCGCTGCGAAAACCAGCCCTCCAGCCCGACGTTCACCGTCAGCACCGCAAACACCGCCACAATCACCGTGGGGATCAGCGCCAGAAACCCGAAGGCGCCGATCAGCCGCAGATGCAGCCGCGAGCCCGCCGATTTCGAACGCCGCGCAGCAAACAGCCGCACGATCTGCGCCATCACCAGTGCCGCAATGGTCAGGATATAGACGAGATCCGCCAGCAGGATCAGCCGCAGCGACCGCGACGACGCCCCCTGCCCCAGCGGGCCGATAACGAGAAACGTCACCAGCGCCAGAACCGGTCCCAGCAGGACCAGTCCGATGGTGCCGATGTTGCGCGCACGGCGCGTTCTGCGCCAGCGGTCCACCGCCGCGAAGGGCCCGTATGCCGCCCTCAGATGTGACTTATGCGTCACTGACTGCCCTCATCCCGATGTGTGACTCTTTGCGAGTCACCGCCATATGTCGTGGCCCTGCCGAGGAAATTTACCGCAAGGCCACATTTCTGTGGCGATATTACATCAGTTTGCGGCGGCGTGTCACCTCAATATCCAGATCGGTGATCTTCTTACGCAGGGTATTGCGGTTGATCCCCAGCAAATCGGCGCATTTTGCCTGGTTGCCCCCGGTCGCCGAGAGGGCGATTTCAATCAGCGGTGTCTCCACCTCCCGCAGCAGCCGCATGTACAGTCCCGGCGGCGGCAGCATGTCGCCGTGCAGGTCGAAATAGCGTTGCAGATGCCGTCCCACCGCCTCTGACAGTTTTTCATTGGCCAGTCCGCTGCTAGTTGGCTCCGGCCCCGCGTGCGGCCCCAGCACCGCGTCCACGTCAGCCTCTGTGATTTCCTCGCCCCGCGCGGTCAGCGCCAGCCGACGCACGGTGTTTTCCAACTGCCGCACATTGCCCGGCCAGCCGAAATGGCGCAACGCTTCGCGCGCGGGCTCGCTCATCACCCGGTGCGGCGCACCCTCGTTTTCGGCCCGCGTCAGGAAATGCTCCGCCAGCAGCGGAATGTCCTCGACCCGCTCCCGCAGGGCCGGCACATGCAGCGCGGTGCCGCAAATACGATAATACAGATCCTGTCGCAGCGCACCCGCGTCCATGGCGGCCCCCAGATCGCGCTGGCTGGAGGCCAGGAACCGCGGCGCGTGATCGCCCGGCGCATCCATCATCCGCACCAGCCGCGCCTGAGCCTCCTCCGGCAGGTCAGCGAGTTCATCAATGACCAGCATGCCACCCTTGGCCTGTGCCAGCAGCCGCGCCGGGCCTTCCAGCTCGCTCAGCGTGGCCGCATCCACATGCACAAACGGCAACGTTCGACGGTCTGAGAAATCGTGAATGGCCCGCGCAATCAACGACTTGCCGGTACCGCTTTCTCCGGTCACCAGCAGCGGCAGATCGGTGTTCATCACCCGCGCAATCAGCCGGTACAGCGTCTGCATCACCTCACTGCGGCCGATCAGCGGCAAATCTTCCGGTCGCTCCTGCGGGTCATCCCGACTGGGGGTCTGGGCAATCCGCTTGGAGGACAGCGCCTTGGAGGTGCGTTTCATCAGCTCCGGCAGGTCAAAGGGCTTGGGCAGGTAATCATAGGCCTCAGCCTCCTCTGCCTTGATCGCGGTCATGATGGTGTTTTGTGCCGAGATCACGATCACCGGCAAGCCGGGGCGATCGGCCTGGATTTTGGGCAGCATCTCCAACCCGTTGCCGTCGGGCATCATCACATCCGAGATCACCACGTCGCCCTTGCCCTCGCCGACCCAGCGCATCAGCGTGGTGAGCGACGAGGTTGCATGCACCTTGCAGCCCGCGCGGGTCAGCGCCTGGGTCAAAACGGTGCGAATGGTGCGGTCGTCATCTGCGACCAGTACGGTGCCGTCCATGGATCAGCTCTCCTGAAGTTCTGTGTCACGCGGAACGCGCGACAGCGACAGCCGGAACACCGTGCGCCCGGGAACCGAGCTTACCGAGATCCAGCCATTGTGCTCCGAGACGATCTTGCTCACCAAGGCAAGACCCAGCCCGGTGCCATTCTCGCGCCCCGACACGAAGGGGTCGAAAATGTCATCCTTGATCTTGTCCGGCAGGCCTGGCCCATCATCGCAGATCTCGACCTGCAAGGGCAGCAACTTGCCGGTTCCATCGCTGCGCCGCAGCCGGAAGGAATGTTCGTAATAGGTGCGAATGTGGATACATCCTCCTTTTTTATCAGCAGCTTCAGAGGCGTTCTTCAATAGATTCAAAACCACCTGCAACAGCTGATCCGTATCCCCCCAGGCCATGGGCAACGACGGGTCATACTCTTCGGTGATGGTCATATGGGCTCCAAACCCCAGCAAGGCAGAGCGGCGCGCGCGGTCCAGAACGTCGTGCAGGTTGACCGGTTTGAAATCTGGCGGCGACAGGTTGCCGAACTGCTCCACCTGGTCCAGCAGCTTGACGATGCGGCGGCTCTCACTGACGATCAGTTCGGTCAGCTCCAGATCCTCGGCCGGCAGGTTCATGCTCAGAAGCTGTGCGGCGCCGGTGATCCCCGCCAGCGGGTTCTTGATTTCATGGGCCAGCATCTCGGCCATGCCAATGGCCGATGCGGCGGCGGATTTCGAGGAATGGTTCTGCGTCATCCGCCCGGCCAGCTCACGCGGGGTGACCATCATCAGCATGGTGCCGTCCTGCCCCTGCAAGGGCGACACCTGCACCCCGCATTGCAGCGGCGCGCGGCTGCCGGAACCGACGTCGATGTCGTTCACGAACAGCGGCGTACCCTGCACCCTGGCGCGGGCAAAGGCGCTTTCGATCGGCGCATCAATCGCCAGCGTCTCCCAGACCGGCTGCCCCAGCAGCGCCCGGCGCGAGGTGTTGAGGAACCCCTCGGCGGCGCCATTTACATCGACTATCCTGTCCCAGGCATCGATCAGAAAGGCGGGCACCGGCAAGGAGGCCCAAAGCGCGGAACTGTCGCTCATGCGGCCACCTCCGCCGTGGTGGGCATCAAGGCGTCCGGCAACAGGGCCAGCACCTCCGCCGGTGATTTTTCGGTCAGAACCCGGCGCCGCATCGCCGCGTCGGTGCCTGCATGATCCATGTACCACCCCAAGTGCTTGCGCCCAACGCGCAGCCCCAGATCGACGCCATAGAAGGTTAACATTGCCTCGTAATGATCTGACACCATTTGCACAAATGCCGCGCCCTGCGGCACGTTCGGTGCGGGGCTGCCCCATAGGTCATGCGCCACTTGCGCCAGCAGCCAGGGACGGCCTTCGGCGCCGCGTCCGATCATCACGCCATCCGCGCCGGACAGATCCAGCGCCCGCCGTGCAGTCCCCGTATCGACAATGTCGCCATTGGCCAGCAGCGGCACCGGCACCGCTTCCTTAACCGCGCGGATCGCGGCCCAATCGGCAGAGCCCTTGTAGAACTGGCACCGCGTGCGGCCGTGGATCGTCACCATTTGCACACCCGCATCGGCGGCGCTGCGCGCTACATCCGGTGCGTTCAGGCAGTTGTCGTCCCAGCCGAGCCGGGTCTTCAGCGTCACCGGCACCTCGACGGCGTCCACTACCGCCTCAATCAGTCGCAGCGCGTGATCCGGCGTTTTCAGCAGGGCTGAACCGGAATAGCCATTGGTCACCTTCTTGGCCGGGCAGCCCATGTTGATGTCGATGATCCGCGCGCCCTGCCCGGCGACCTGGCGAGCGGCTTCGGCAATCCAATATTCGTCACGGCCCGCCAACTGCACCGCGGTATTCTCGACGTCCGCGCTCAGCTCCGCGCGTTCGCGCACGCCCGGTTTGGCCTGAACCATTTCTTGGCTTGCCACCATTTCGCTGACCATCAACCCCACCCCAAAGGAGCGCACCAGATCCCGAAACGGGCGGTCGGTGATTCCAGCCATCGGCGCGAGCGCGATGGGCGGGGTCATGGCGGTGGTTCCGAGGGTGAAGGACAATTGCCTAATCCTTGTGCAGTTGAGCTGTTTCTACCCGAAGCCCCTGCTATGCAGCAATGAAATCGCCCTCCGCAAGGCCCGACAAAGCGTCACTTGCCTAATTTTTAATCAGCTCTGTTCGGGTGATTGCCTAAGCCCGCGCCACCTCATAAACAAAGCAAGTCTTTCCCGCATGAGGTTTTGCATGACCACAGCCGCCCTGATCGTCGCCGCTGGCCGAGGCACCCGCGCAGGCGGCGGGTTGCCCAAGCAATGGCGCCCGCTGAACGGGAAGCGGGTGATCGACTGGACATTGCAATCCTTTGAAAAAGCGGATGTAGAACGGATTGCATTGGTGCTATCGGCGGATGATCACGCGGCCTGGGCAGAGTTTTCCGGCAAACCGGGTCTGGTGCTGGCCACCGGCGGCGACACCCGCGCCGCTTCGGTGCAACGCGGGCTGGACGCCTTGGCGCAGTATAACATCACCAAGGTGCTGATCCATGACGCCGCCCGCCCCTGCACTTCGGTTGCGCTGATCCGCAATGTTGTCGATGCGCTGGAGGGCGCGGATGCGGCCGCGCCGGCGCTGCCGGTCAGCGACGCCCTGTGGACCGGGGCGAACGGCACCGTCACAGGCACCCGCGACCGCAGCGGGCTTTATGCCGCGCAAACGCCGCAGGGATTCCGCTATGACGCGATCCTTGCCGCGCATCGCAGCCATCCCGGCGACGCCGCAGATGATGTCGAGGTCGCCCGCGCCGCGGGGCTTGACGTCCGCATCATTCCAGGTGAGCCGGACAATATCAAAATCACCCACCCCGAGGACTTTCAACGGGCGGAACGCATTCTGGGGACTGCAATGGATATTAGGCTTGGCAATGGCTACGACGTGCACAGGTTCGGGCCCGGCGACAGCGTCATCCTCTGCGGGGTGGAAATCCCGCATGACAGAACGCTACAGGGCCATTCCGACGCAGATGTCGGCATGCACGCGGTGACCGATGCAATCTATGGCGCGCTGGCGCAGGGGGACATCGGGCGGCACTTCCCGCCCTCAGACCCGCAGTGGAAAGGCGCGGCCAGCGACATTTTCCTGCGCCACGCCGTCGGTCTGGCGCGCGAGATGGGGTATGACATCTCCAACGTCGACTGCACCCTGGTCTGCGAATACCCCAAGGTCGGCCCCCACGCCCCGCGGATGCAGGCGGTCATGGCCGAGATCTTGGGCATCGAGGTCAGCCGCGTGTCGGTCAAGGCAACCACCTCGGAACGGCTGGGTTTCACCGGTCGCGGCGAGGGGATTGCCGCACTGGCAACCGCCGCGTTGGTGAAACCATGACCATGGCGCAGTTGATCGGCACCGTCTGCGGCATCGGCTATATGCGGCCCGCCCCCGGCACCTGGGGCGCACTGGCGTCGCTGCCGCTGGCCTACGGGCTGCATCAGCTCGGCGGCTTTCCGCTGCTGATGCTGGCAACGCTGGCCTGCATTGCCGTCGGGATCTGGGCAACCGCGCAGATGACTGCAGGACGCGACAACCACGACCCGTCAGAGATCGTGGTGGATGAGGTCGCAGGCCAATGGATTGCGCTCTGGGCCGTCTCGTTGCCTGCCTGGCTGCACGGTCTGCCGGTGTCCGCGCTTTGGCCCGGCTGGATTGCCGCATTTCTGCTGTTTCGCCTGTTCGACATCTGGAAACCCGGCCCGGTCGGCTGGGCCGATCGCAAGGAAGGGCCGTTCGGGGTGATGATGGATGACGTCATCGCCGGTGTCATGGCGGCCATCGGCGTGGCGTTGCTGGCAGCGCTTTCACACGGGGTGCTGGGTCTGTGAGCGTTGATATGCCTGACCTGATCGCGCGGGCCAAAGCCGCAGGCATCACCATCGCCACCGCCGAGAGCTGCACCGGCGGCATGATCGCCGCGGCTCTCACCGAAGTGCCGGGCTCTTCCGCGGTGTTGGACCGGGGCTTTGTCACCTATTCCAACGCCGCCAAGATGCAGATGCTCGGGGTCCGCGCCGCCACCCTGACGGCCCATGGCGCTGTCAGCGAAGCGGTGGCGGCCGAGATGGCCGATGGGGCGCGTTCCAGCTCGGGGGTTGGGCTGGCCGTCTCTGTCACCGGAATTGCCGGACCGGGCGGGTCGGACTTCAAGCCCGAAGGCAGGGTCTGTTTTGGGTTGGCGGCAGGGGGACAAACCACCCGGACCGAGACCGTCGAGTTTGGCGCATTGGGCCGGGCCAACGTGCGCGCCGCCGCATGCGATCACGCCTTGCAACTGCTGCGCGACGCTTTGCCCTGAACGGGCCGCGAGGTTTCGAAAACGGCCAGACGCAGGTCGCAAGTGCGTTCCGGCAGACGCAGACGCCTCACCGCGCCCCGTATAGCTCCGACGCCCGGCGTTCAAAAGCGCGTACGATACGCTGCATCGCCTCGTTGAACACCACGCCAATGATGCCCTGAAGCACCGCGTTCTTGAACTCAAAATCAACAAAGAAAGACACGTCGCAACCGCCATCGTCCCGCGGGGTGAACTGCCAGTGCGATTTCATGTAACGAAACGGCCCGTCCACATATTCCGTGTCGATCTTGTGCTGCTCCGGGTACAGTGTCACCCGGCTGCCAAAGCGTTCGCGAAACACCTTGAAAGAAATGACCAGATCCGCCTCCATCACCTCGGCCTCTCCCAACGGGGTGCGGCTGCGGATGCGGGCGGCGGAGCACCACGGCAGGAATTTCGGATACTGCGCCACATCCGCCACCAGATCGTACATCTGCTGGGCAGTATAGGGCAGCGGGCGGGTTTCCGAGTGGCTGGGCATGTCTGTGTCAAATTTCCTGCTATGATCGTGGCGCGTCATGTCATATGAACGCGCGGGAATTTCAAGGGGGCAGCCATGTCACAGCGTCCATATGTCATTGATGTGATGATCTCGGCCAAGGCCATTGCGGCCCGGATCGAGGAACTTTGCGGTGAGATCCACCGTGAATTTAAGGATACCGACAAGCTGGTCGTGGTCGGTCTCCTGCGCGGCAGTTTCGTATTCATCGCCGACCTCGTGCGCGAACTCGACCTGCCGATCGAGGTCGATTTCCTGGAGGCTTCCTCTTACGGGGACGCCATGGAAAGCAGCCGGGAAGTGCGTATTCTGAAGGACTTGCGCGGAGCCATCGAAGGACGCGACGTGCTGGTAGTCGAAGACATCGTGGACACCGGCCACACGCTGAACCACGTCACTCATCTGCTGCGCAGCCGCAACCCCGCGCGGCTGAAGTCCATCGCGCTGCTGGACAAACCCTCGCGGCGCGAGGTGGACTTCCGCTCCGATTGGGTGGGGTTTGAAATCCCGGACGAATTTGTCGTGGGCTATGGAATCGACTACGCCCAGCGCAACCGCAACCTGCCCCATATCGGCAAGGTGCGCTTTACCGACGCGGGCTGATCCACGCCCAGCCGCGGGGCGGCAGCCGCCCCGCCTGCGCACGAGGCCGTTTATCCCAGCAGGTCGCGCAGGATCTGCTGGAAGATCACCGTGCCAACCGGAATCGCCGCATCGGGGAAATCGTAGTCCGGGTTGTGCAGCTGTGGCATCCCCACGCCGGCACCGAGCCAGAACATCGCGGTTTTGGCCTGGCGGGCGAACTGGCCGAAATCCTCTGACCAGCGTTGCGGCCCTGCATAGACCCGGGCCGCATGGCCCGCGGCGGCGCAGGCGGCTTCCACGATCTGCGCCGCGTCCGGGTGATTGGCGCAGGCGGCGAACACGTCGTCAAAGGTCACATCATATGCCAGCCCCTGAGCGGCGCAGACTTGGTGCAACAACGCAGTCGCTTGCGCGACCAGCTTTTCCATGCGCGCATCGGTCACGGTGCGCAGGGTGACCCAGATCTCGCCCTCGCCGGGAGCGATGCCAAATGTGGCGTCTCCCAGCCGCGCGTGGGTCAAGGTGACCAGCGCATACTCCCCGTCCAGATCATCGCCCTGCCCCAGGGCCACCACCCCCGGCATCAGCTGCGTCATCGCCGCGGCCGGCGACAGCCCGTCCTGCGGTGCAGCAGCATGCGAGGTTTTACCTGTCAGCCGGATGCGCATCCCGCGCGACGCACAATTGGACGGGCCGGAACACAGCGCCACCTGACCCACCGGCAGTCCCGGCAGGTTGTGCAGCGCAAAAGCATAGTCAGGGGCAATTGCAGCAAAGGCAGGATCGGCGATGACAGCCGCCGCCCCCTTGCCGGTTTCCTCGGCCGGTTGGAACAACAGCACCACCCGCCCCCGCGCCGGGCGCTGCGCAGCCAGGTCCTGCGCCAGCGCCGCCACCATGGTCATGTGGCCGTCGTGCCCACACAAGTGGCCGCGCCCGTCATGGCGCGAGCGATAGGGCCGATCGGACAGCTCCCGGATCGGCAACCCGTCAAGTTCGCAGCGAAACAGCACCGTCGGCCCGTCCGTCGCGCCGTCAAAAACCGCCGCAACCCCGTGGCCGCCAAGGCCGGTCAGCAGCTGATCAGGGTCATAGCCGCGCAGGAAGTCCATCACCATGGCAGCGGTCTGCTCTTCGGCGCCGGACACCTCGGGGATCTGATGCAGGGCGTGGCGCAGCCGCGTCAGCTGCGCCAGACGCTCAGGCGTCATGCAAGGCCCAGTTTCTTGTTTCGGGCCGCGCGAAGCTGCGCAAAATCATCACCCGCATGGTAGGACGAGCGCGTCAACGGCGTGGCAGAGACCATCAGGAACCCTTTGCCATAGGCGGCTTTCTCATAGGTCTTGAATTCCTCGGGCGTGACAAAGCGATCCACCGCGTGGTGTTTCGGCGTCGGTTGCAGGTACTGGCCGATGGTCAGGAAATCGACATCCGCCGCGCGCATGTCGTCCATGACCTGTTTCACTGCCTGCGCATCCTCGCCCAGACCCACCATGATACCGGACTTGGTGAAAATCGAGGGATCGAGCTCCTTGACCCGCTGCAACAGCCGCAGCGAATGGAAATAGCGCGCGCCGGGACGGACCTCAGGATAGAGACCGGGCACGGTTTCCAGATTGTGATTGAATACGTCAGGCTTCGCCTCGGCCACAACCTCCAGCGCGCTGTCGTCGCATTTGATGAAATCGGGCGTCAGGATTTCGATGGTGGTGCCGGGCGAACGGTGCCGCACGGCGCGGATGGTCTGGGCAAAGTGGTCGGCGCCGCCGTCCTCCAGATCGTCGCGGTCGACGGATGTGATGACCACATGGTTCAGCCCAAGCTTCTGCACCGCATGGGCCACCCGGCCCGGCTCAAACGCATCCAGCGTGTCGGGTTTGCCGGTGGCAATGTTGCAGAAGGTGCAGCCGCGGGTGCAGATCTCGCCCATGATCATCATGGTGGCGTGGCCCTGGCTCCAGCATTCGCCGACATTGGGGCAGCCCGCTTCCTCGCACACGGTGGTCAGGTTGTTGTCCCGCATGATCTTGTGCGTTTCAGCATAGCCCTTGCCGCCCGGCGCCTTGACCCGGATCCAGCTTGGCTTCTTTGGCTGAGCGTTATCGGGACGATGCGCCTTTTCGGGGTGGCGCTGCTCCGGGATCTTTAGGTCTCGCACGTGGGTTTCCCTTCCGGCCTCTGGCTTTCTTGCGGGTTTAACACAGCTGATGTCGCTTGGCACGGGCATATCGTCAACCCGGCATTGCGCCGCAGACATGGCTGGAGGCCCGCCCGGGACCCCAACCATCGGCAATCGGCGAGTTGCTGCAACGCCGCATGTTGATACCCGCTTAGAATCATTTTAAGCCTTCGCGCCGAACGAACATCCACATCCAATTGCAGGAGCATTCCGATATGAAAGCTGGCGTTAAGCTGCCCGACGTGACCTTCCGCACCCGCGTTCGCGACGAGTCCATCGAAGGACCGAACCCGTTCCGCTGGGAAGACAAGACCACCGCCGACTATTTCGCCGGCAAGCGCGTTGTGCTTTTTTCGCTGCCCGGCGCCTTCACCCCGACATGCTCCACCTACCAGCTGCCGGGTTTTGAAAAAGGCTTTGCCGACTTCAAGACGGAAGGCATCGACGCGATCTACTGCATGTCCGTGAACGACGCCTTCGTGATGAACGCCTGGGCCCGTGACCAGAAGCTGGAAAACGTGCAGGTGATCCCCGACGGTTCCGGCGAGTTCACCCGCCGCATCGGCATGCTGGTCGCCAAGGACAACCTGGGCTTTGGCGCGCGCTCCTGGCGCTATGCCGCCATCGTCAACGATGGCGTTGTCGAAGCCTGGTTCGAAGAGCCGGGCCTGTGCGACAACCACGGCGCAGACCCCTATGGCGAATCCGCACCGGAAAACGTGCTGAAGCACCTGCAAGCGGCCAAGGCGGCAGTTCCCGCCTGAACCCCGGCCGATTTTTCGGCATGATCGAAACGGGTCCGCCAATGGCGGGCCCGTTTTCTTGTCTGCCGACCGTGCCGGGGTCAGCCGATCATCTCATCCGCAGAGGCAGTGCCTTCGCCATAGTGTTCCGCCAGATGCTGCAGGGCGATGCGCAGCACCACCTTGGCCGAGCGCGCCGGCCAGCCAAGGCTGCGTTCCGCGGCCTCCAGCCCCTCCAACTGGCAACAGCACCTCAGGGCGATATCGCTCAACCCCATGCCCAGCGCCTTGACCGCGCGGGTCATGCGGGCGCGGGCGGCGGCTCCGGCCTCGTGACTGCCGGAGCACAGCAGCTGGCTATCGGCGCTGAAGTTGAGCTGCGCGTCGTTCAGGTGACTGCTGATCTGGGCGAGTTCGAAATCTTCGCGCAGACGCTTTCCCGCGCTGACCATGGCAGGCGTCAGAAACGGCTGGCCGTTGCGGTCGGATAGGCGCGCAAGCATTTCCAGAGGGGTCTCCGCGCCCCCATAGCGCGACCTGCGCCCCTGGCTGGCCGCCTCCCCGGCGGGGGCAAGAAAAGCCTCCTGCGCTTCGGCAAAACCACCTTCCAGCCGGGCCCGGGCCCGGTTTTCCTGATCGGCGATGATCCGGTTCAGCGCCGTGCGCCCAGCGGCGGTGATCGCATAGCGGCTGATCCGTCCCTGGCGGCTGCAGTTGATCCAGCCGGTCAGGGCCAGCGCGCCCGCCAGCGGTCGCGACACCGCCACTTTCTGACGGTCCGTCTCGGCGCCTTCACGCACCACAACCGCCATCTCCATGCCCTCGGCCACCGCCAGAACCGCGCCACCGCGGCTCAGCAGCGTCAGCACGCCAATTGCCTCACGTTCGAAGCCGGACATCAGGCCGCGGGGCGGGCTGGTCGCGGCACCGTGATTCCTTCGCGCAGCCGCCTGCGCTTGCGCATCGTCCTTGTGATAACAGCTGGCAAGATGCGTCAGCACCTCATCGATCAGCGGGTCGTCGCGCAAGGCCTCCACCCGCCGAACCTGACGCAGAATGGTCGAGGGGTGGCAGCCTACCTTGCGGGCAAGCTGGCGGATGGACCGGCCGGCCTCTGTATGCTGGAGATAACGGCTTGCCTCTGGGGGCACCCAGCCTGGCAAGGGTGCCTGCAAAATGTTGTGCATGTCTCAACCCCGGTCGTCAGCGAACGCCGCAGCACAGGCCGTCTGCGGCCGCATCTGCCTGTGCAAACAACACCCGGCTGGCATTCAACAATAAAGCGGATCAGGCGGCCATGTTTCCAAACAAAACATAATCTTCGGGAAACGTACCGTTCGCCGATACCGCGCCTTGCGCAACACCACCTAAGGTTGTGCTATGCAGGGTCTGCACCAAGAGAGGAAAGGAGACGGGAATGCAGGACGTATTCAGCCGGATGAGATTGCTCCACCGCCCGCGTATTCTGGCGCGTGCGGCCCGACTGGGGGCGCAGAACTATTGCAGGCAGCGCGACCTGCGGCGGATCCTGGGCCATGGCCATGTCCCCAAACCGGCCGCCGCGGCGCTGCGGCTGCTGGAGCTGGAACAAGAGCTGAACAACGCCCGAAAGGCCGACGATCCGGGGTATTCGATGATCCGGCACGTGGACGTGCTGATCGCGCTGGTGGGGGAAGCGGCCTGCCTGCGCAGTCCGCCACGTGGCGCCGGCGGACAGACAGAAACGGCGGCCGCCATGGACCGCCACTCCCCATCCGTGCCCGCCAGCAGACCCGGACCGATACCACCCTTCGGAGCCGTTACATGAAGGCGTCCGGCATCGAGGCTTTTTTCTTGGCGACATATTCGTCCAGCGCCAGTTTGATCGCCGGATCCAGGGCCGGCTGCTGATAGGTGTTCAGCAGGTGTTCGACCCGGTTGGAGGCCAAGGCCCAGGTGTCGCGGGCGCCCTCTTCTTCCCATTGTTCAAAGGGTTTGTAGTCCAACAAGTCGGACTTCCAGAAGGCGGTTTTGAAGTTGGCCTGGGTGTGGGCGCAGCCCAGGTAATGGCCTCCGGGGCCGACCTCGCGGATGGCGTCCATGGCCTGGTGGTTTTCGTCTACCATCACGCCCTTGGCCAAACCGTGCAGCGCGCCCAGCTGGTCGGCGTCCATCACGAACTTCTCGAAGTCGGCCACCAGGCCGCCCTCGAGCCAGCCGCAGGCGTGCAGCATGAAGTTCACGCCCGACAACAGCCCCATGTTGAGCGAGTTTGCGGTCTCATAGGCTGCCTGCGCATCGGGCAGTTTGGAGCCGCAGAACGACCCGGCCGAGCGAAACGGCACGCCCAGTCGGCGCGCCAGCTGGCCAGCGCCATAGGTAACCAGCGAGGCCTCCGGCGTGCCAAAGGTCGGCGCGCCGGAGTTCATGTCGATCGAGGACACAAAGGCGCCAAAGATTGCGGGTGCCCCAGCCCGGCACAGCTGGCTGTAGGCGATGCCGGCCAGCACCTCGGCCAGCACCTGCGTCAGCGTGCCCGCCACCGACACCGGCGCCATGGCGCCGCCGACGATAAAGGGCGAGATGATGCAGGCCTGCATATTCTTGGCATAGACTTCCAGCGAGCCCATCATCACGTCGTCAAAGGTCATCGGCGAGTTGATGTTGGTGAGCGAGGTCATCACCGTGTTGTTCTGCACGAAATCCTGACCAAACAGGATGCCCGCCATGTCGACAGAATCCTGCGCCCGGCTGGGTTCGGTGACAGAGCCCATGAAGGGTTTGTCGCTGAGCGTCATATGCGCCATCAGCATATCCAGGTGGCGCTTGTTCACCGGGATGTCGGTAGGCTCGCAGACCGTGCCGCCCGAGTGGTGCAGCCATTTCGACATGTAGGCGAGCTTCACGAACTTGTTGAAATCGTCCATCGTGGCATAGCGACGGCCGCCATTGCGGTCCCGCACGAAGGGCGGGCCGTAGACCGGCGCCAGAACCAGGTTGCGGCCGCCGATAACCACCGATTTATCCGGGTTGCGGGCATGCTGGGTGAATTCCGCGGGGGCGGTTTCGCACAATTTGCGCGCCAGACCGCGGGGGATGCGCACCCGCTCGCCCTGCACATCGGCACCTGCCGCACGCCAACGCTCCAGCGCCACCGGGTTGTCCACGAAATTGACGCCAACCTCTTCGAGGAGGGTGTCGGCGTTGTGTTCGATGATTTCCAGCGCCTCGGCATTCAGAACCTCGAAGTTCGGAATATTGCGCTCGATGTATTTGGCGGTCTCGATCTTGACGCTGGTGCGTTCGGCACGGCGGGCGGCGCCGCCGCCGCCCCGGGCGCGACGGCGCGGTGCTGCTTCTGTCATGGTTTATCCTCACCACAGGCATTTCATTGCCAAGGGTATTATAGTCCGCCAGCAGGTCAGCGCCGCAGATTTGCGGCCTTTCAAGTTGAAAAGCGACATGGTTGGCGCATTTCGTCCGCCTGCGGGGGGCTTGGCCTGTCGAAGAGCCGGATTGCTGCTCCGGTGTGCTTGCCTTTGGCTTCGGAAGTCTGGCAAACGATTTTGAACCGATATGCAGTCCCGCCCTGGCCGAGAAGGATCACTTATGGACCGGATTTCGCTGACAGAAGAGCTGTCTTTCAGCCGTATCGCCTATGGCCTGTGGCGGGTTGCAAATGACACGGACACCTCGGCCGCGCATATTGCCGCCAAGATCCGCGCCTGCCTGGATCAAGGTATCACCACGCTGGACCAGGCCGACATCTACGGCGGCTATACAGCCGAGGCGATCATGGGCGCAGCTCTCAAGGCCGAACCTGCCCTGCGCCAGAAGGTGGAGATCGTCAGCAAATGCGGCATCGTCGCGCCGTCAGAGCGCTACGACACCCCGGTCAAACATTACAACACCAGCCGCGCGCACATCTTCAGCGCTGTCGAACAGAGCCTGCGCGACTTCGGCACCGATTACCTCGACCTGCTGCTTGTCCACCGTCCCGACCCCTTAATGGACCACGAAGAAACCGGTCGCGCGCTGGATGATCTTGTGGCCGAGGGCAAGATCCTGGCCGCCGGCGTGTCGAACTTCCGGCCTTGGGATCTGGAGCTGTTGCAATCGGCGATGTCGCAGCCGCTGGTCACCAACCAGATCGAACTGAGCCTTGTGGCGCTTTCCCCCTTCACCGACGGCACCCTGACCGCGCTGCAACAGCGCAAACTGCCCGCGATGGCCTGGTCCCCGCTCGGCGGTGGCACCCTGATGCGCGACAGCACTCCGTTGACCGCCCGGATGGACGACCTGGCCGCGGCCGCCCGCGTCGACCGCGCCGCCATCGCCGTCGCCTTCCTGCTCGCGCATCCGGCGCGCATCCTGCCGGTGATGGGCACCAACAGCCTGGAGCGCATTCCCACGTTGGGCGATGCGCTCTCTGTCAAGCTCAGTCGCGAGGACTGGTTCGAGCTCTACACCCTTGCCAGCGGCCAACCAGTGCCCTGACATCCGCTGCGGGCGGGGGGCGCCTGCAATTTTGCCGCCCGTCCGGCCAAAGGCTCTTGTCACAGCAACGGCTTCGGCGTATTGGCCGCACATGACAGAGACATCCCATGACCGCCTACTCATCATCGACTTTGGCAGCCAGGTCACGCAGCTGATTGCGCGCCGCCTGCGCGAGCTGAACGTCTATTGCGAAATCCACCCCTATCAGAATGTTACCATCGACTTCGTGCGCGAAATGGCGCCCAAGGCGGTGATCTTCTCGGGCGGGCCAGACAGCGTGACCCGCGTGGGATCCCCCCGCGCGCCGCAGGAGATCTTTGATCTTGGCGTGCCGATCCTGGGCATCTGCTATGGCCAGCAGGTGATGATGCACCAGCTGGGCGGCGAGGTGGTTAGCGGCCACGGCACCGCCGAATTCGGTCGCGCCTTTGTCACCCCCACCACTGAACGCCCGCCCCTGCTGGATGGCTGGTTCGCCAATGACGGCGACCGCGAGCAGGTCTGGATGAGCCATGGCGATCATGTCAGCCAGATCGCGCCCGGTTTCGAGGTCTACGGCACCTCGCCCAACGCGCCCTATGCCATTACCGCGGATGTCAGCCGCAATTTCTACGCCGTTCAGTTCCACCCGGAGGTGCATCACACCCCCAATGGCGCCAAGCTGTATGAGAACTTTGTCAAACTGGCGGGCTTTGCCGGCGACTGGACCATGGGCGCCTACCGCGAGCAGATGATCGAGAAGATCAGGGAACAAGTCGGCGACAAGCAGGTGATCTGCGGCCTGTCGGGCGGTGTCGACAGCTCTGTTGCGGCGGTGCTGATCCACGAGGCGATCGGCGATCAGCTGACCTGCGTCTTTGTCGACCACGGGCTGTTGCGCAAGAACGAGGCGGAAGAAGTCGTCGCGATGTTCCGCGACAATTACAACATCAAGCTGATCCACGCCGATGAGAGTGACCTGTTCCTGGGCGAGTTGGAGGGTATCTCCGACCCCGAGACCAAGCGCAAGATCATCGGCAAGCTGTTCATCGATGTGTTCCAGAAGCACGCCGACACCATTGAAGGCGCCGAATTCCTGGCGCAGGGTACGCTGTATCCGGATGTGATTGAATCGGTCTCCTTCTCCGGCGGGCCGTCTGTCACCATCAAGTCGCACCACAATGTGGGTGGCCTGCCCGAAAAGATGGGCCTGAAACTGGTGGAGCCGCTGCGCGAGCTGTTCAAGGACGAGGTCCGTGCCTTAGGCCGCGAGCTTGGCCTGCCCGACAGTTTCATCGGCCGCCACCCCTTTCCCGGACCCGGTCTGGCGATCCGCTGCCCCGGCGAGATCACCCGCGAAAAGCTGGAGATCCTGCGCGAAGCAGATGCCATCTATATCGACCAGATCCGCCGTCATGGCCTTTATGACGAGATCTGGCAGGCCTTCGTCGCAATCCTGCCGGTCCGCACCGTGGGCGTGATGGGCGACGGACGTACCTATGATTACGCCTGCGCGCTGCGCGCAGTCACCTCTGTCGATGGCATGACGGCGGACTATTATCCCTTCAGCCATGACTTCCTGGGCGAGACCGCCACCCGGATCATCAACGAGGTGAAGGGCATCAACCGCTGCACCTACGACATCACTTCCAAGCCTCCGGGTACGATCGAGTGGGAGTAACCCCGACACCACTGCCCCGGCCCAACGGCCGGGGCATTTTTTTTGGGCCATGGTTAACCAATCCGACAGGTGTTCTTGAGATATTTCCCCAAACACGGCCGGTTTGGAGAACCCAATGATCATTTGCCACCCGTTGAAGCTGATCTTTATCAAGACCAAGAAGGTCGGCGGCACATCTTTTGAGATTGCTCTGTCAAGTTTCTGCGATGCAAGCAGCGTCATCACTCCGATTTCCGGCGCCGATGAGCAGACCCGCGCAAGCCTGGGTTACCCCGGCCCGCAAAACCATCAAACGCAGATCTGGCCCGACGGGACCGAGACCGAGGCACAGTTTTTCAACCACATCCCGGCAGATCAGGCCAAGGCGCTGATTCCTCAAGAGATCTGGGACAGCTACACCAAGGTCACGATATGGCGCGATCCCTTCGATGCCGCCATTTCACGCTACTACTGGGAAAGGGCCATTGCCGCGACCACCAGTTTTGGCGACTTCGTGCAAAGGTATCCCCACCTGCTCACAGAGAACTGCGCCATTGCCCCGTTGGAGGGCGACGCGGCAGTGGATGTCTATCTTCGCTACGAACATCTGGAAGAGGGCATTTCGGCACTCGGGATCGCAGGGCTGTGGGAGCGTTTCTCCAGCTTGCGGGCCAAGGGCGCGCTGCGCCCGCGCGAGGGGGCCGATCCGGCAACGCTCTATTCGCGTTTTCCCGCCGCTGCGGACATCGTGGCCGAACACTGCGCCGCGGAGATCGAAAAATTTGACTATCAGAAACCGCAGATCGTCCCGGCCCAGGCGGTCGCGCCCCGCGAGCGGAAGACCGATTTCATCTTTACCCTGTCGGCCGGACGCACCGGCACGGCCTGGCTGGCGCAGTTTCTGGGCGACAACCTGGCAGTGAAATCGGTCCACGAGCCGCTGGGCGTACTGGATTTTGGCACCCAGATGCCGGAAATCAGCCATATGCGGCGGTTCAATTCTCTGGGCATGGACGGCAAGATGCAGGCCTTCTGGCAGAACAAGCTGGCCGCATTGCAGGCACCTTACGCCGAATCCAATCATACGCTAGGCAAATGCGGCCTGATCGAGGCGTTGGCCGCAAGTGATATCGCCGACCGCAGCACTGTCATCATCCTGCGCCGCGATCTGGCCAAGCAATGCGCCAGCTACGTAGGCCGCAATGATTTCCAGAACATCACCATCCCCTGGCAATGGTATCTGGATATGAGCTACGCCAACAACATCGTGAATCCCCAGATGTTCCGCCAGTTGGGGCAGATCGGCTGGGCGATCTGGTACGCGCTGGAGATGGAGACACGTTATGCCTATTACGCGCTGAAATTCAGTGACCGCATCACCTTTGTCGAGGCCCGCCTGGAGGACGCGACCAAACCCGACGGGGCGGCGCAGTTGTTGGCTGCGCTGGGGCATGAGGCCGAACCGGTTTTGCCACCCAAGAAAAACGCCACCCACAACACAAATGAGGTCACCGAGGCGCTGACGAATGAGATCCGCACCCTCCTGGACCGGCTGAACTTTGATCCGGTGGCCTTGGCGTCGGCTTATATCGGTTCGGGCAAATCCCTTGCCGCCCCCGGCCTGAAGGCGGCCGCTGCCGCCTGAGAATCACCGGCTGCAGCAGCTGCTGCGGCGGCACAACCACCTGCACCCCGGCCGCTGCGAAGCACGGCCGGGGTGTTGCGTTCTTGACCCCGGCGCGAATTTACCCCTCTCTGACCGCCAGAATGCAAAGAGGGCAATCATGGAACAGGCAGAGGCGCGCGCGGGGCTGGCCGCGTTGTGGATGCTGGGGGCGATCGTTTCCTTTTCCGCCATGGCGATTGCTGGGCGCGAAGCCGGGCTGACGCTGGATACCTTCGAGATCATGACCTACCGCAGCCTGGTGGGCGTGCTCATCGTGGCGACGGTGCTGACGGTCACCGGGCGCTGGCATCAGGTCAGCCGGGCACGGCTGGGGGTGCATCTGTTGCGCAATGCCTGCCACTTTACCGGTCAGAACCTGTGGTTTCTGGCGGTAACACTGGTGCCCCTGGCGCAGGTATTCGCGCTGGAGTTCACTGCGCCGCTGTGGGTCATCATCCTGTCGCCGCTGCTGCTGGGTGAGGCGCTGACCCGGCGGCGGATGCTGGCGGTTGTGCTTGGCTTTACGGGCATCCTGATCGTGGCGCGCCCCAGCCCGGACAGCGTGAATACCGGCATCCTGGCGGCGGCGTCCTGTGCCATTTTCTTTGCCCTTACAGCGATCCTGACCAAACGGCTGACCCGGCTGGAACCCACCGCATCAATCCTGCTGTGGTTGACTGCCATGCAATTGGCCATGGGGCTGCTGACGGCTGGCTGGGACGGCGACATAGCGCTGCCCGCCGCCGCGACGCTGCCCTGGCTGGTACTGATCGGCATTGCCGGGCTGACCGCGCATTTCTGCCTGACCACGGCCCTGTCTCTGGCTCCGGCCAGCGTGGTGGTGCCGGTGGATTTCGCCCGACTGCCCGCCATCGCCGTGCTGGGCATGGTGATCTACGGCGAGGCGCTGGACCTGTGGGTGCTGGGCGGCGCAGCTGTCATCTGCGTGGCAAATTATCTCAACATCGTTGCGCCAAAGCCGCGGCCAACCCCCGTCAGCTGATCTAATTCAGCAAGTTTCCGCTCCGTTAACATTGATTTGCTAAAATGCTGCCGGTTACGGTTTCATGACAAGAAGCCGCAGGACGGCTTTTTCTGAGGGAGGAACAATGAAACGCTATCTTGCAACGTCGGCCGCGCTGGCGCTGATTTCGGGCGGTGCAATGGCCAGCGGCCTGGACCGCACCGGCCAACCCATTGGCATCATCTTTGAGGAAGGCTCCTACGTCGAGTTTTCCGCCGCGACCACCTCGGTGGATCTGACCGGCAATGACCGCACCAACCTGAACCCGGCGGGCTCCGCCTCGGGTGATGTGGGCGACCGGTTCAACATGTTCGGCGCCGGCTACAAGCGCGACATCAACGAGCAGCTGTCCTTTGCTCTGGTTTTCGATCAACCCTGGGGCGTGGACGTAAACTATCCTGTGGGCGGCTCCGCACTGTTGGGCGGCACCTCCGCGCAGGCGGATTCCAAAGCGCTGACCGCCTTGCTGCGCTACAAGTTCAACGAGCGTTTCAGCGTCCACGGCGGCATCCGCTATCAGGAGATCGACGGCGCCATCAACCTGGCGGGCGCGGCTTACGGCGCCGTTCCGGGCGGCACCTACAATGTTGTCGTGAACAAGGACGGCGCCTTTGGCTGGGTGGCCGGTGTCGCCTATGAGATCCCCGAAATCGCGCTGCGCGCGGCGCTGACCTACAGCTCCGAGATCGAGCATGATTTCACTCTGAACGAGACCTTTGCCGGCTTCCCGGCCGCAAACTCCACCACCACGACCAAGACCAAGACCCCGCAGTCCGTGAACCTGGACTTCCAGACCGGCATTGCCGCCGACACGCTGGCCTTTGCCAACATCCGCTGGGCCGAGCACAGTGTCACCGACCTGGTGCCGGGCACCCTGAACCGCGATCTGATCGATCTGGATGATTCCGTCACCTACACGCTGGGCGTCGGGCGCAAGTTCAACGAGAACTGGTCCGGCTCGCTGGCGCTGATCTACGCCGACGTCGATGGCGATGATCTGGTGTCGCCGCTGGCCCCGACCCACGGGTATGAGGCGATCCGTCTTGGCGTGCAGTACAAGCAGGACCAGATGACCATCTCTGCGGGCATCCGCTACACGGATCTGGGCGATGCGGTCGCCGCGCCCGGCGGCACCCCGGTCGCCAACTTCCAGAACAACGATGCGCTGAGCATTGGCGTCAAGATCGGCTACCACTTCTAAGCCGCACAAGACCCGCACCAACCAACCACCCCCGCCCCCGTCCCGGAGGCGGGGTTTTCTTGGCTTGCGCCCCTCCCCGCCTGCGCGCCGGGCGCACATGGAATTGACCGCGCCCGCGCAGCCGATTAGCAAGGCCTGACACTTTCAGCGACTTGAGACTGCGATGCTTTATTCTTCCGCACAGGACTGGCGCGACGCGCCCAACAAACGGGTGCTGTTCTTTGGCATGTCCGGGCTTGGCAAAACCTATGTCAGCAACATCCTGCGCGGCGCGGGCAGCTGGTTTCACTATTCCATCGATTACCGCATCGGCACGCGCTACATGGGGGAATACATCGCTGACAACGCCAAGGCGGAGGCGATGAAAGTGCCCTTCCTGCGCGATCTGTTGCTGTCGGATTCGATCTACATCGGCTCCAATATCACCTTTGAGAACCTGACGCCGGTGGCCGCCTATCTGGGCAAGCCCGGAGACAGCGCCAAGGGTGGGCTGGCAATGGAGGAATACCGGCGCCGACAGGAACAGTTCCGCGTCGCGGAAATCCGCGCCCTGCTGGACACCCAGTATTTCCAGACCCGCGCGCAGCAGCTTTATGGCTATGACAATTTCATCTGCGATACCGGCGGGTCGATCTGCGAATGGGTGGATGCCAGCAACCCTGACGACCCGATCCTGAAGGAGCTCGCCAAACACACGCTGATGGTCTGGATCAAGGGTAGCGAGGCGCACACGGCCGAACTGGTGCGCCGCTTTGACCGCGCGCCCAAGCCCATGTCCTATCAGCCGCAGTTCCTTGATCGTGTCTGGCAAGAATATCTCAAGGAACATGGGGTAGCTGAGGCTGATGTGGATCCCGATGCATTCATCCGCTGGACCTATGCCCAGGCGTTGGCGCACCGCCAGCCGCGCTATCAGGCTATGGCCGAAAACTGGGGCGTCACGGTGACGGCCGACCAGATCTCTGCCGTGCGGGACGAGGCCGGTTTCACCGATTTGATCGCCAGTGCTCTTGAGGCCCGCAGCTAGGTCGCCTATCTGTCAAATTCCGCTATATCGCACACCCATCCGCAACTCAGGACAGTGACATGCCCATCAAGATCCCCGCAGACCTCCCCGCCTATGACGTTCTGACGAACGAAGGCGTCATGGTCATGTCACCGGATCAGGCGGCACGTCAGGACATTCGCGCGCTGCGCATCGGGCTGCTGAACCTGATGCCCAAGAAGATCCAGACCGAGAACCAGTTTGCCCGGCTGATTGGCGCCACGCCCTTGCAGATCGAGCTGAGCCTGATCCGCATGAGCGAGCACCGCACCAAGAACACCGCGGCGGAGCATATGGCCGAATTCTATCGCCCCTTTCAGGAGGTGAAGGACCAGAAATTCGACGGGCTGATCATCACCGGCGCTCCGATCGAGCATCTGGAATTCACTGATGTCACCTATTGGGACGAGATGCGCGAGGTGTTTGCCTGGACCCAGACCAATGTGCATTCCACCTTTGGCGTCTGCTGGGGCGGCATGGCGATGATCAACCACTTCCACGGCGTGAAGAAACACATGCTGGAGCACAAGGCGTTCGGCTGTTTCCGGCATCAGAACCTGGCCCCTGCTTCGCCCTATCTGCGCGGGTTTTCGGATGATTTTGTGGTGCCGGTCAGCCGCTGGACAGAGATGAAGCAGGCCGAAATCGACGCCGTGCCAGGGCTGACCACCCTGCTGGGCAGCGAAGAGGTCGGCCCCTGCCTGGTCGAGGACAAGGCGCACCGCGCGCTCTATGTGTTCAACCATTTCGAATATGACAATGACACGCTGAAGCAGGAATACGACCGCGACGTGGAAAATGGCACCACGATCAACGTGCCGGGCAATTATTACCCGCAGGACGACCCCAGTCGTCAACCGCAGAACCGTTGGCGCAGCCATGCACATCTGCTCTATGGCAACTGGATCAACGAGATCTACCAGACCACCCCGTATGAGCTGGACCGGATCGGCACCTAAAGGGGCCCCGATGCCACTGCGCCGCGCGACACGCCACCGCCATCAATTGCGTTAAGGCGTTTAACATTCCATACTGCCTTCCCAAATAACGGGTTGAGGACAGAGGTGTTTTGCATATGAAGTTGCCATACGACGGTGCCATCAGCCGCTTCTTCGAGACCGGCGCGCCGAAAGAGATTAGCAAGGCGATCAAGACTGCCGACAAGGAGGAGATCCTGAACCCCAGCTACCCTTACCGGGAGCGAATGAAACGCAAGACCTATGAGCGTGAGCTCGAAGAGCTGCAGATCGAATTGGTCAAGCTGCAGGACTGGGTACGGCGCAGTGGCGCACGCGTGGCGATCCTGTTCGAGGGGCGCGATGCGGCTGGCAAGGGCGGAACCATCAAACGCTTCCGCGAGCATCTGAACCCGCGTAGTGCCGGTGTGGTGGCCCTGACCAAACCCAGCGCGGCGGAGCAGAGCCAGTGGTATTTCCAGCGCTATGTGCAGCATTTGCCCGCTGGCGGCCAGATTACCCTGTTTGATCGCAGCTGGTACAACCGCGGAGTGGTGGAAAAGGTCTTTGGCTTTTGCACCGACGAGCAACGCGAACATTTCTTCCACCAGGTGCCGGATTTTGAACGGGCCTTGGCCGAGGATGGCATCCTGTTGTTCAAGATCTGGCTGAATGTCGGCCGCGCCGAACAGCTGCGGCGCTTTCTGGACCGCGAATCCGACCCTCTGAAGCAATGGAAGCTGAGCCCAATCGACGTGCAGGGCTTGGAAAAATGGCACGACTACAGCGCCGCCATCTCTGAGACATTCGCGCGCAGCCACAGCGCCGAGGCGCCCTGGACGGTGGTGCGCTCCGACGATAAACGCCGCGCCCGGCTGGCGGTGATCCGGCGGGTTCTGGCAGGCATCGATTATGACAACAAGGATCATCAGCGCGTCGGCGCACCGGATCCCAAAATCTGCGGCGGCCCGGACATCTGGGATGCCTAAACGCGGCTATCATCACGGCAATCTGCGTCAGGCGCTGGTCGAGGCCGCGCTGAAACTGATCGAGGCCAAGGGTCCGACCGGGTTCACCCTGTCGGAGGCGGCCAAGCAGGCAGGCGTGACCCCAGCCGCCGTTTACCGCCATTTCAAGGGGCGCGAAGACCTGATCGCAGAGGCCGGGCGACAGGGCTATGTCATGTTTGCCGATCTGATGCAGCACGCCTATGACAAGTATCAGCCCTCTGCGCTGGCGGCGTTCGAGGCCACGGGTCGGGCCTATCTCGCCTTTGCCCGCAAGCATCCGGGCCATTACATCGCGATGTTTGAAAGCGGCATTTCGGTGAACCGCACACCAGAGCTGGCCGATGCCGCCGCCCGCGCACGGGCCATCCTGGAACGCGCGGCTGCGGACCTCAGCCAGCATATCCCGGCCGAGAAACGCCCCCCCGCTTCGATGTTTTCGGCACATGTGCTGGCGATGAGCCACGGGGTGGTAGAGCTTTATGCCCGCAACTCCCCAGGCGCGGCCTCGCCGTTTCCGGCCGAAGATCTGCTAGAGAGCGGCATCGGCATCTACCTGCGCGGGTTGGGGCTGATCGATCCTGACAGCTGAGACCGGTGCCTGCCCCGCTCAGGCAACCGCATCATCGCTGAATGTCACCAGATCGCTGACGATGTCTTGCAGCCCCTCAATCATCTCCGCCGTGGGTGGTGCGGTCAGCAACGGCGCCATCTGCCGGATCAATGGCAGCGGCAAATCCCACCACCGCAGCCGTTGCAGCTGCGCGCAGATCGTATCTTCAAAACGTTTGCGGACCAGTTGCGCCGGATTTCCCGCCCAGACCTCATAGGCGCCGACGTCCGAGGATACGGTTGCGTTTGGATCGATCACGGCGCCATCGCCGATTGTCACGCCAGCCAGCAGGGTTGCATTTGCGCCGATCGACACATCATTGCCGATCACCACATCGCCGCTACGTGGCAAAGCCGGATGCTCATCCACGCCGCCCAGTTCGTCGGGAAAGGCGGCGCCAAAGGGAAAGGCGGTCAGCCGGTCGGTTTGCGGCGCCGCATCCATAAGAACCTGCACCCCCGGACCAATCACACAGAACGACCCGATGGTGACATTGGTGCCACCGCCTTGGCCGCGGATGGCCATATCTTCATAGCCATGGGTAAAGCGGCCGATTTCCAGAATACCGTCGCCGATCGGCGCCGTCTTGAAACTGTCTACTGATACCATTTTGAGGGTCCGCCCTTGCCCGTTGACTGAAAACGACAGCTCCAGTTTAGGCAAACTTTCTAAAAGAACCCTGAAAATTCCAACGAGCGCCCTGGGCAGCCCATTCCACCCCAGAAACGCAAAAAGGCCCGCCGGGATGGCGGGCCTTTCCAAAACCTGTCTCGCCGCGACTTAACGCTTGGAGAACTGGAACGAACGGCGGGCTTTGGCCTTACCGTATTTCTTACGTTCCACGACACGGCTGTCGCGGGTCAGGAAGCCTGCTGCTTTCAGCGCGCCGCGCAGGGCGGGATCATACAGCTGCAGCGCCTTGGAAATACCGTGCTTGACCGCACCGGCCTGACCGGACAGGCCGCCGCCCTTGACGGTGGCATAGACGTCGAATTCGCCTTCCACACCGGCAACCTGGAACGGCTGGCGCAGGATCATCTGCAGCACCGGACGGGCAAAGTACTTGTTGATTTCCAAACCGTTCACTTCGACCTTGCCGGAACCCGGCTTGATCCAGACACGGGCAACAGCGTCTTTACGCTTGCCGGTGGCATAGGCACGGCCCAGTTCGTCACGAACCGGCTCACGCGTGATGGTTTCTTCGGCCACTGCTTCCACACCGGTTGCAGCTGCGAGCTCTTCGAGAGTGTTGATCTGATCAGCCATCGATATCAGCTCCGGGTGTTTTTCTTGTTCATGGACTTGACGTCCAGAACTTCGGGGGCCTGGGCTTCATGCGGGTGCTCGGCACCGGCATAGATACGCAGGTTGGTCATCTGCTGTCGGGCCAGACGGTTGCCGGGCAGCATGCGCTTGACGGCCTGGAACACAACGCGCTCCGGGTGGGCACCTTCCAGGATCTCCTGTTTGGTGCGCGACTTGATGCCGCCCGGGTGGCCAGTGTGCCAGTAGAAGTGCTCTTCGCGCTTCTTGCCGGTCATCTGCACCTTGTCGGCGTTGATGATGATGACGTTGTCGCCCATATCCATGTTCGGAGTGAAGGACGGCTTGTGCTTGCCACGCAGGCGCATGGCAACAATCGAGGCAAGACGGCCCAGAACAACGCCCTCGGCGTCGATCAGGATCCACTTCTTCTCGATATCTGCCGGAGTAGCAGAGAAGGTTTTCATGGCAGGTCAATCCTGTTTGTCGTGAAGGCATAATCCCGAGACGGGAAGCGCCTGAATGCGATGGGGGGTATTTACGGCCATCCACAAACCAGGTCAACAGACGTGATTGATAAATAAAACATTATTATCAGGTACTTACAAATTAGGTATAATAATACCCCACCCTAGACGCTAATCTGCTCGGGCGGATTGTCGAGCAGCGCCCGAAGCCGCAGCATGGCGTCTTCAAATCGTTTCAGCGGCACATGGGCATTGATGGCGATGCGCACCGCATGTGGCGCACGGCCGTCCCGCAGGGCGAATTCATCCGCAGACCGGATCTGCACCCCCTGCGCCTCCGCGGCGCGGGTAAAGGCGGCAGAGCGCCAGCCGGCCGGAAGCTGTAGCCATACAAAGGGCACATCGGGGTTCCAGGTCAAATCAAAGGCCCCCAGCACGTTGACCGCCACCCGAACGTAGCGCGCCATCTCACCGCGCACGGCCGCCATCAGCTCTGGCAGCCGCGGGTCGCTCAGCAGAATGCGCGTCATCTCTGCCAGGGGCTGGGCGAGGCCGAAATAGCCGTACTCCGCCACCCGACGCAGATCTGAGGCGCGCCCTTCCGGTGCCAGGGCAAAGCCAACGCGCAACGCGGGCGTCAGGCTCTTGGAGATTGAGGAGACATGCCAGGCCAGCTCTGGCGCCAGGGCGCGGTAGCTGGGCGCGCGCGACTCGCCCAGGCGGTAACAGTCGTCCTCGATGATCTGCACCCCGTGTCGACGGGCGATTTCGACGATCTGCTTGCGGCGCGCCAAGGGGGTGAACTGGCCGGTGGGGTTGTGAACCTCGGGACTGGTACACAGCACCGTGGCACCACTCTTGCGGATGGCCAGCTCCATTGAGTCGGGGCGGAGTCCTTGCGCGTCCATGGCCACCCCGACCACCTGCGCCCGCAACAGCTCAGCCGCGCGGCGAAAGCCCGCATAGGTCAGATCCTCGACCATGATGACCGGTTGCGGTCCCTTGAGGATGGCCTGTAGCACCACCATCAGCCCGTTCTGCCCGCCGTGGGTCAGCACCACGTCATGTTCGCTTACCGGCCCAACCGGTGACAGCGCCAGCCAGTTTGCGACCACCTCGCGCACCGGGCGATAGGCGTCGCGGGTGGGGTAGTTCAGCAGCTTTTCCGGCGCACATTCAGAGGCTTGGCGTAGGGCCTTGCGCACAGCGTCCACCTGCCCCATGTCAGCGATGCGCGGGCTGAACAGGCTGACATGGCCGGGATCCCTGGCTTCCAGCAGATGCAACTGCCGCGACCATACGTCATCCTGCACCGGCGTTTTGCCCTGTGCGACAAAGGTGCCGCGGCCGACCTCGGCCTCCAGAACGCCTTCGTCCGTCAGAATGGTATAAGCCCGGGCCACGGTGCCCGGGGTGATCCCAAGTTGATACGCAAGTTCTCGCACCGGAGGCAGTTTTGTACCAGCCGTCAGATTTCCGGTCTGAACCGCGGAACGAATTGTATCCGCAACCTTTTTGTACTTCGGACCCTTGCTGTCACCCAAACTGGGCGGCCAAATTGTACCCATTACAATCGTTCCTTGGACAAAGTGTGTCGCTTTTTTGTATCAGAACACCACGACAAATCAACAGGATTGTACCAATACAATAGCAAGGAACGCCCCATGGCACAGCATCTGAACACAGCACAGTCGAACATGTCCTACCTGGCCGGCCGCCGCGCATTGCCGGTTCTGGCACAATGGGCCGTGTCCCTTGCCGTGATGCTGACCAAGTGGAGCCTGCGCCAGCGCAGCCGCCGACAGCTGAAACATCTGGGCGACGCGCATCTGAAAGACATCGGGCTGAGCCGCGAGGACGCCCACCATGAAGCCACTCTTCCGTTCTGGCGCCCGTGATCCCCTGGGCAAAGGAACAGCCTTATGGCCGGGGTTCGCCCCGGCCTTTTTTTCTTGGCTCGGCTGCGTCTGGCGACAGGCAGGCATGCGCCGGGCGGGATGGCCGAAATTAGGTGTTGATCGAATCTGCCATGCAGCCTAAACGCCGCCTCACTTTCGGTACCGATCCCAACCCCGGACTCTTATCCGGGGGGGCGCTAAGGGCCGGCTGGATTGTCATCTACTGGAACGAAGGGGAGTGTCATGACGGACGCCAACCTCTTCCAACTGGGGATCGGTCTGGAGACAGGCGCCCATGAGGAAGATACCGCCCGCGGTGTAACCGCGACAATTGCTGATTCTCTGGTCGACAGCGACCGCGAGGATCACTTTATCCGCAAGAACGGCAAGGTATTTGCCGGCACCCACCTGATCATCGAAGTTATGAAAGGCACCGGCCTGGACTGCGAGGAGCGTATCCAGAACGCCTTCCGCCGCATGGTCGAGGTCTGCGGGGCCACCTTGTTGCACATCCACACGCACAAGTTTTCGCCGCAAGGCGTGTCCGGCGTGGCAGTGCTGGCCGAAAGCCACATCTCGGTCCACACTTGGCCTGAAATCGGCTATGGCGCCTTTGACGTGTTCATGTGCGGCGATGCCGAACCGTGGAACGCTGTTGACGTGCTGAAGCAGGCCTTTGCCACCGATATGGTCGAAGTGCGTGAACTGCTGCGCGGTGAGGAGCTGATCGCCAAGGAGGTCGCGGCATGAGCGACACCGGCACATCGCAGTGGATGACCGAACGTCTGCACGATCACTACGCGCAGTCGCTGCGCGTAGATGAGATGCTGTATGACAGCAACACCGAGCATCAGCGCCTGAAGGTGTTTCAGAACGGCCAGTTCGGTCGCATCCTGACGCTGGACGACGTGGTACAGACCACCGAAGGCGACAACTTTATCTATCACGAGATGCTGACCCATGTGCCGATCCTGGCGCATGGCGCAGCAAAACGGGTGCTGATCATCGGCGGCGGCGACGGCGGCATGGCCCGCGCGGCTCTGCGCCACACCTCGGTTGAGCATGTCACCATGGTGGAAATCGACGCCGGTGTGGTGGATTTCTCGAAAGAGTATCTGCCGATGCTCAGCGATGGCGCCTTTGAGGATCCCCGTCTGAATCTGGTGATCAACGACGGTGCGCTGTTCATGAAAGAGACCACCGACAAGTTCGACGTCATCATCGTCGATTCCACCGACCCGATCGGGCCGGGCGAGGTGCTGTTCACCGATACATTCTATGGCCATGCCGCCCGCGCGCTGACTGAGGATGGCATCATCGTGACACAAAACGGCGTGCCGTTCATGCAGGGCGATGAGCTGACCGGCACCCTCCGGGCGTTTCAGGCGCTGTTTGCGGATGCGTCGTGCTATCTGGCGACCATCCCGACCTATGCGGGCGGGCCGATGGCCTTTGGCTGGGGCAGCCATTCGACCACGGCGCGAAGCGTCAGCCTGGAAGTTCTGGAGACCCGTTTCGCCTCCGCCGGGATCGAGACGGAATATTACAACCCCGAGGTCCACAAGGCCGCCTTTGCCTTGCCGAACTATGTGAAAAAGCTGTTCCCTTAAGGGGTAATGCAGCACAGCGAGACAGGGGGGCACGGCCCCCTTTTTTCATGTGCCGCAGCATCGCCGCCGAGAACAGCCCTTGGCCTGCGCGCCGGGTTTTGCTAGGCGCAGCGACAGCACAACCAGACATGGCGGATTTCATGCAGCACCAGCCCATCCTTGTGGTCGACCGCGTCACCGGCGAAACCTTTGAAGAGGCGGTGCTGGGCGAAAAGTGGATCCGCTGGGCCTATCAGAACGCCAGCGCACGGCCCGTCGAAAAACTGCTGTTCCGCTCGACGCTGATCAGCCGCGTGATGGGCGCATGGTTCGACAGCCGCCTGTCCCGCGCCAAGATCCGCAAGGTGATTGAGCAGCTGTCCATCGACATGGAGGAGGCCTCCGCGCCCACCGACAGTTTCACCTGCTTCAACGACTTTTTCATCCGCCACCTTAAACCCGAGGTCCGCCCTTACAGCGCGGATCCACGCGACGTGGTCTCCCCTGCCGACGGGCGCGTTCTGGTGTTCCCGGAGCTGGACGAGGATGTGTTTGTCCCGGTAAAGGGCCACCCCATGTCGGTGCGCACCATGCTGCCGGGCATTGCCGACCGCTTTGTCGGCGGTGCACTGGCGATCGTGCGTCTGTGTCCGGCGGATTACCACCGCTACCACTTTCCCACCGACGGCCGCATAGCGGAAACCCGTGACATCGACGGCGCACTGCACTCGGTGAACCCGATTGCCCTGGGCGCGGGGCCGGACGTCTTTGGCGAGAACAAGCGCAGCTGGACTCTCATCGAGACCGACACGATCGGCAGCTACTGCTTTGTAGAGGTCGGCGCCTTTGGCGTCGGCTCCATCGTCAACACCCGCACATCCGGCGCGGTGCGGAAGATGGAGGAAAAGGGCTACTTCAAATTCGGCGGCTCCACCGTGGTGGTCGTGTTTGAACCAGGCAAAGTGCGCCTTGCCGATGATCTGGTCGAAAACAGCGCCAAGGGCCGGGAAACGCTGGTAAAACTGGGACAGCCGCTGGCAACTGCGATCTAACGCTTTGGCGGGATCGAATAGGTCATCGAGGCCCGCGCCACCGGCGTGTCCTGCCCTTCGGAATACATCAGCACATCGGCCACCGCCAGCACCCGCCCCAGCTTGAGCAGCCGCGCCTCGGCGATCATGTCGGTTTCGGCCGCCGGTTTGCGCATGAAATCAATGCTGCAATTGGTGGTCACCGCCAGCGCCTCTGGCCCCAGCCGTGACAGGATCAGCGCATAGACCGCGCAATCGGCCAGCGCGAACATCGACGGGCCCGACACCGTGCCACCGGGGCGCAGGTGACGTTCACCGGTCAGCAGCCGCATTCGCAGGGTCTGCCCGTCCATGGCCTCAATCGCGAAATCGTCCCGGACCTGTGGAAAGATCTCATGCAGGTACTGCGTCAGCCCCGCGACATCAAATGCAAGCGCCATGCTTTTCCTTTCGTCTGTGTCCGCCTAGAGTTTCGGCAAGCCGGAAGAGGAGAGCAAGATGGCAATTCTGGAACGTTGCGACACAGGGCGAATTGCCCGGTTGACTCTGAACGCACCCGAGCGGCTGAACGCCCTGTCAGATGAAATGCTGGCCGCGCTCCAGACCCAGATCGACACCTTGCGTGCTGACCGCAGCATCCGGGTCGTGGTTCTGACCGGCGCGGGCAAGGGGTTCTGTGCCGGCCATGACATCAAACAGATGACCGCGGGGCGCGCGGCCGCAGACGGTGGGCAGGGATATTTCGAGGATCTGTTTACCCGCTGCACCGATGTAATGATGGGGCTGCAATCCCTGCCACAAGTGGTGATTGCTCAGGTTCACGGCATCGCCACGGCCGCGGGCTGTCAGATGGTGGCCAGTTGCGATCTGGCGCTGGCCGCGGACGACACCAAATTTGGCGTCAACGGGGTGAACATCGGGTTGTTCTGCTCCACCCCGATGGTGGCACTGTCGCGCAACATCCCGCGCAAACAGGCGTTTGAGCTTCTGACCACCGGCGAGTTCATCACCGCCACCCGCGCAGCGGAGCTGGGACTGGTCAACCGCGCCGTGCCGCTGGCGGATCTGGAGGCGGACACCACTCGCATGGCCGAAACCATCGCCAGCAAACTGGGTTCCGCCGTCAAGATCGGCAAGGAGGCGTTCTATCAGCAGCTGCAACTGCCGCTGGATCAGGCCTATGCCTATACCAGCAACGTGATCGTCGAAAACCTGATGCACCACGACACCATCGAAGGCATGGCGGCCTTCGTCGAAAAGCGTGCGCCCGACTGGCAGGACTGACCCGGCGGAACCGTCGCCGGATTTTTACAGACTTTTTCCGAAATCTTTCGGAAATTTTTAGGCTTTGTTTACCAATCGCAACTTATTGTTTCCATAAGAAGCCAGCCAATCGCCTTTCAATTTAGGCGGAAAGATGGCAAAGATTGGGCAAGGCCAGCCGGTCTGCACAATTTGGGCTGCTGCTGCGGAAGGGTCCCTCCAACCGGTTCTCTCTCACCGGTGTACCTATTCCCGCAGCGGCGGCCCCAAATTCCTCCCCCCATGACACAGCACCTCCAAACGGCCCGCCCTGCCCGCGGTGTAACGGAACGGCGGCAGCGTCATGACGCCTGCTGCACCTGCCAAACCTATTGCACGCCCCTGCGCCCTGCCCTATGTGGCGGATCATGACAGATCATTCGGCACAGACATTGCATATCGTGGGCGGCGGCATGGCCGGGTCCGAAGCCGCCTGGCAGGCGGCAAACATGGGCGTATCCGTGGTGATCCACGAAATGCGCCCCAAGGTGGAAACCTTTGCCCATCAGACCGGCAACCTGGGCGAAATGGTCTGCTCCAACTCCTTCCGGTCTGACGATGATGAACAAAACGCCGTTGGGCTGCTGCACTGGGAAATGCGCGCCGCGGGCGGCCTCATCATGGCCACTGCGGATGAACACCGCCTGCCCGCTGGTGGCGCACTAGCCGTGGACCGCGACCCCTTTGCCGAAACCGTCACCGCCAAGCTGACGGCACACCCCAACATCACCGTGTCTTATGAGGAAGTGACCGACCTGCCCGTCGACGGCCACTGGATTTTTGCCACCGGGCCGCTGACCTCTCCCGAATTGGGACAGGCCATTCAGGCCGAAACCGGGGCCGAAGCGCTGGCGTTCTTTGATGCCATCGCGCCAATCGTCTACGCCGAGTCCATCGACATGTCGCAGGCCTGGATGCAGTCCCGCTATGACAAGGGCGAGACAGAGGAAGAGCGCACCGCCTACCTTAACTGCCCGATGACCAAGGACCAGTATGAGGCCTTCATCGACGCGCTGCTGGCCGCCGACAAGACCGAATTTCATGAAGGCGAGACGGCAGGCTATTTTGACGGCTGCCTGCCGATCGAGGTGATGGCTGAACGCGGCCGCGAGACCCTGCGCCACGGCCCGATGAAGCCGGTCGGCCTGACCAACCCGCATAAACCGGACGAAAAAGCCTGGGCGGTGGTGCAGCTGCGCCGCGACAATGCGCTGGGGACGCTCTATAATATCGTCGGCTTCCAGACCAAGATGAAATACGGCGCCCAGACAGAGGTGTTCCGGATGATCCCCGGCCTGGAAAACGCCAGCTTTGCCCGGTTGGGTGGCATCCACCGCAACACATTCCTGAATTCACCCACCCTGCTGGATTCGCAGATGCGGCTAAAATCGCGGCCCAACATCCGATTTGCCGGGCAGATCACCGGCGTCGAAGGTTACGTCGAAAGTGCCGCCATGGGTTTGCTGGCGGGCCGCATGGCGGCAGCCGAGATCTTGGGACAGGAGCTGCCCGAGGTGCCGCAGGACAGCGCCATGGGCGCACTGATCCATCACATCACCGGCGGCGCTGAGGCGAAAACCTTTCAGCCGATGAACGTGAACTTCGGCCTGTTTCGCCCCGTGGACGGGCTAAAGGGTGGCCGCCGCGGCCGCAAGGACCGCTACAAGGCCTATACCGACCGCGCGAAACTGGTCTGGCAAGAGTGGCTTGGCAACTTTTCCTAGACGCTGCACCCTTCGCAGGTCTAGGATCAGATGCATGAGCGACAAGTTTCTCGAAAAGTCCTATTCTCTGGACAGCCCCGAGGCGATCCGCAGCCATTATGACAACTGGGCCGCCTCTTATGACGCGGAGATCGCCGAGAACGGCTATGCAACGCCGGGACGGATCGCCTCTGCTCTGAAGAAGCATCTGCCTGACATGCAAAGCCCCATCCTCGACTTTGGGTGCGGCACGGGGCTATCCGGGCTTGCGCTGCGCGCTGCCGGTTTCCACGTGATCGACGGGCTGGACCCCTCGTCCGAGATGCTAGAGTTGGCCCGCGCCAAAGGCGCCTATCGCAAGCTGCGCCAGCTGGACATCAGCGACAAGGCACCAGTGGCACCCGGCACCTATCGCGCCATCGTCGGCTGCGGCTTGCTCAGCAAGGGGGCGGCGCCGCCTACCACCTTTGACCTGGTCATGCGCGGGCTGGACCGCGGCGGCCTGTTTGCGTTTTCCTACAACGATCACGCGCTGGAAGACCGCGCCTATACCGGCAAGCTGAATGATTGGCTGGACTGTTCCGCAGCGCGGCTGCTATTTCGGGACTACGGTGACCACCTGCCGGGCATCAACCTGAAATCTACCGTATACGTAATTGAAAAAGCGTGACATTCACCACTCGCTTCGCGCCATCACCAACCGGACCACTGCATTTAGGCCACGCTTATTCCGCGCTGCTGGCGCAGGACATGGCGCGGGCCAACGGCGGCTGCGTCCTGCTGCGGATCGAGGATATCGACCAATCCCGCGCCCGCCCCGCCTGGGAGGCGCAGATCTACGAGGATCTGGCCTGGCTCGGCCTCAGCTGGCCGCGGCCCGTGATGCGCCAGTCCGACCGCCTGCCGCACTACCGCGCGGCACTGGAACGGCTCACCGCAATGGGGCTCACCTACCCCTGCCGATGCAACCGCGCCGACATTGAGGCCGCAGCCGGCGCACCACAGGAAGGCGTGCCGCAGTTTGGACCTGACGGTCGGATCTATCCCGGCACCTGCCGCGGCCGCCCCATGTCGGACGCATCAGCTCAGGACGTGATCCGTCTTAATATGACAAAGGCGATTGCAGCCGCGGATCTGCGCAGTTTCCACGAAAGCGGCCCGGAATTTCACGGCACCCACCGGCTTGAGCCGGAGCAGCTGTTCTCAGCCGTGGGCGACATCATCCTGGTGCGCCGCTGCATGGGCAGCTCCTACCACCTGTCGGTGGTGGTGGATGACGCCGACCAGGGCATAACCCACGTCGTGCGCGGTGCCGACCTGTTCGAGGCCACCCAGATTCATGTCCTGCTGCAAAGCCTGCTGGGCCTGCCAACACCCGTCTATCACCACCACCGCCTGATCCGCGATGAGACCGGAAAGCGGCTGGCCAAACGCGACGACGCTCGCGCCATTGCCAAATACCGCGCCGAAGGCCTCAGCCCGCAGCAGGTTCGCGAAATGGTCGGGCTGCCGCCTTCCTCTTGATGAAAACATCCCCGCCAGAGGCACGGCCCACCGGTCGTTCCTTCAGCGTCGGTGATCAGTCCATCGGCTTCATCAGCTCGACTTCCTCGCCTTCCCGCACCGCGGTGTAAAAACAGGTCCGCCGGTTGGTGTGGCAGGCCGCCCCGGTCTGGCGCACCACCGCCAGCAGGCAGTCGCGGTCACAATCCAGTCGCAGTTCCACCAGTTCCTGCACATGGCCAGAGCTTTCGCCTTTGATCCAGAAAGACTGGCGCGAGCGCGACCAATAGGTCACCCGGCCTGTCTCCAGGGTGCGGGTCACCGCATCGGCATTCATCCACGCCATCATCAGCACCTCGCCCGAGGTTTCATCCTGGGCGATGCAGGGGATCAGCCCGGCGTCGTTGTAAATCAGACTGTCAGCATCAAAGCGGGCGGCACGGGACATGGTCAAAAACCTTTTGCATCTGTGGATCGGCTCCCTATGTATGGGGAACAACCAAGCAGGGAAAGCCCGGTATCGATGTCTGGCGAAAGCGATCTGATCAAACTCTATTCCACCCGCATTCTGGCCCTGGCCGCGGATATCCCGCACCTGCAGCGGTTGGACGCACCGGATGCAACGGTCAAGAAACGCTCGCCACTGTGCGGCTCGACGGTGACCGTGGATGTCGATGTCGCGAACGGGCGGATCAGCGGTTTTGGCCAGGACGTCAAAGCCTGCGCCCTGGGTCAGGCCGCAGCGGCCGTGGTTGGCGCCCATGTGATCGGCCGTTCCCTGGAAGAGGTGGAAGCCGCCCGTGACCAGCTCAAGGCGATGCTGACGCAAGGCGGCCCGGTTCCCGACGCGCCCTTTGACGCGCTGGAGGTGTTGCAGCCTGCGCGGGACTTCAAGAACCGTCATGCCTCGATCCTGCTGGCGCTGGAGGCGACGCTGGAGGCGATGAAGACCGCCACGAAGGCACAATGCGCCTGACCAGTCGCGCGCTAATCCCAGCGTTCTGAACGTCAGAACGCTTACGCCCCGATCGTCCTTTGGTATGGCTTTCCGCTTGCCGCACCAGCCTCAATACATGGGCTCAGGACTGTGCATGTGGATACCGGCGGGCGAAGACATCTTTGGCATCTCACCGCGCATCCCGTCAAAAAAACCGCCGCACATCCGGGCAGATGGCGGCGGCAGTGAAGCTCTGCGGTGCGGGATCCGGGCAGGCCCGGCAGGATCTTGAGGCAATCCAGGCGGGGATCGGGACAGGCAGGTGACCCCCAGGCAATCCGGGACAGGATCAGGGCCAGCCCGGCACCGCAGATGCAATCAGGAATTTCAGTTCAGCCAAACCGTCGCCTGCGTGGCGCGCTACGGCTCTGCTCGGCGGCGGGGCTCAGAACACCCCCGGCAGGTGCAGCGCCGCGACCAGCATCACCAACAACGAGGCCGCACCGATGGCATCCTGCAAAAGCGTGGAATGGGCGTTTTCAATCGTGGATTTGATCTGTGAAATCATGGCGCGAGCCTCCTCCAGTCTGTCTGTTCGCTCTTTGGCAAGTTTGTTGCCCCTTTGTTCTCATTTTCAGCTCCGCCTGTAAAGAACTTTTTGAGAACATTTGCGAACACACAGGAACGTCGGCCTCTAGGATTGTCTAAAAACCCGCCTAACCCACTGTGATCAAACGGATTGCCTGATCCTGTTTCATCAGCCACAACAGAACCCGCGCCGCTTTGCCGCGCTCGCTTTTCAGATGCGGATCGGCAGCCAACAACGCCCTGGCATCGCTTTGGGCCACCGCCATCAGCCCCGCCTGCCGTTCCAGATCAGCAATGCGGAATCGCGGCAGGCCGGATTGCGCGGTGCCGATCATGTCGCCGGCTCCGCGCATCTGCAGGTCGGTCTCGGAGATGCGAAACCCGTCCTCGGTTTCGCGCAGCACTTCCAAGCGCTTGCGCCCGCCTTCGGTCAGCGGCGGCTGATACATCAGCAGACAAGTCGACTGGGCGTTGCCGCGCCCGACCCGGCCGCGCAGCTGGTGCAGCTGTGCCAGACCAAAGATCTCCGCGCGCTCGATCACCATGATCGAGGCATTGGGCACGTTCACCCCCACTTCGATAACCGTGGTCGCGACCAGCACCTTGGTCTCGCCCGCCTGAAACGCCGCCATCGCCGCGTCTTTCTCCGTGGGCGGCATCTGACCGTGCACCAGGCCGACCATGCCTTCGCCCAGAATTGCACGCAGGTGCTTGAAGCGTTCCTCCGCAGCGGTCAGGTCACTCAGCTCGCTCTCATCCACCAGGGGACAGACCCAGTAGCATTGACGGCCCTCGGCAATCGCCTTGCGCAGGTGATCTACCACCTCCTGCATGCGA
Organism: Leisingera sp. SA32; assembly: GCF_056033425.1. Taxonomy (NCBI): domain Bacteria; kingdom Pseudomonadati; phylum Pseudomonadota; class Alphaproteobacteria; order Rhodobacterales; family Roseobacteraceae; genus Leisingera; species Leisingera sp. SA32. The sequence goes on from NZ_JBVYHB010000004.1 coordinate 353,038, forward strand.
TCAGTGCTGATGACGGCCGTTTTGACCGGCTTGCGTCCCGGCGGCTTTTGATCCAGCACAGAGACGTCCATGTCGCCATACTGCGCCAGCGCCAGCGAGCGTGGGATCGGCGTCGCGGTCATCACAAGCACGTCAGCGCCCTTGCCCTTTTCTGCCAGTTCCATCCGCTGGCGCACGCCAAAGCGGTGCTGCTCGTCAACGATCGCCAGGCGCAGGTCGCAAAACGCCACATCCTGCTGAAACACCGCATGGGTTCCGACCAGAATTTGAATGTCACCGCGCGCCAGCGCAGCCAGCTTCGCCTTTCGCTCGGCCCCCTTGTCGCGGCCTGTCAGAATCTCGATCACCACGCCGGCATCCTCGGCCAAGGGCGCCAGCCCCTCCAGATGCTGCTGGGCCAGAATTCCGGTGGGGGCCATCATGACACCCTGTCCGCCCGCTTCAACAGCGACCAGCAATGCCATGAAAGCAACCAAAGTTTTTCCAGCGCCGACATCGCCTTGCAGCAGGCGGTTCATCCGTTTGCCCGCGGCCATATCGGCAGTGATCTCTTCGATCGCGCGGGCCTGCGCGTTGGTGGGTCTATAGGGCAGCGCCGCCAACACCTTTGATTGCAGACGGCCGGTGGCCAGGCTTTGCAGGCCACGCGTCTTGCGCTCCTTCTGGCGGGCCAGCGCCAGGGTCAGCTGGTGCGCAAACAGCTCGTCATACGCCAGCCGCGCCCGCGCGGGGGCTTCGGGCAAGAGATCGTCGCCGCCCTGCGGCGCGTGGGCAGAGGCGATGGCCGCCCGCCATTGCGGCCAGCCTTCGCGTGTGAGCTGCGCCGGGTCGATCCACTCTGCCAGTGGCGGTACCCGGTCCAATGCGCCCTGCGCCGCCTTAAACATTGTTTTTTGCGTGACCCCATGGGTCAGGTGATGAACCGGCTCGAACTCGGGAATGCTGTCTGCCTCGGCCAGCGGCACCATGTGGTCCGGGTGGACCATCTGGGCGATCCCGTCAAACAACTCCACCTTGCCCGAGACCACGCGGCGGCTGCCTTCGGGCAGCTGCGCCTCCAGATAGCGGCTGCGGCCGTGAAAGAAGACCAGCTGGAACTCGACCTCCGCATCGGTGACGTGAATGCGGTAGGCGCCTCCGCGGTTACGGGCCGGATGGTGACGGCCGATGGTGACCTCCACCGTCAGCGTCGCGGGCAGCTCAGCCCCCTGAATACTGCTGCGCCGACGCCGGTCCACCACCGAATACGGCAGGGAAAACAAGACGTCACGCGGCGTTTCCATGTCCAACTGGGCAAAGGACTGTGCTGTTTTCGGGCCAACCCCCGGAAGGGTCTCCACCCCCGCAAACAGCGGAAACAGAATTTCCGGACGTCCGCTCATGCCCCTGCAATCAGCTCCAGCCAGCCGTCCTCATCCAGCGTCTGGATGCCCAACTCCGCCGCCTTCTTGGCCTTGGAGCCCGCGCCGGGCCCGGCCACGAGGATATCGGTCTTCTTGGACACCGAGCCAGAGACCTTGGCGCCCAGGGCCTCCGCCCGCGCCTTGGCCTCGGCGCGGGTCATTTTCTCCAGCGTTCCGGTGAACACAACGGTTTTTCCCGCCACCGGGCTGTCAGCGGCCGGGGCGTCCGGTGCAACAATGGTCAGTTTTTCCACCAGCCGGTCAAAGGCCGCGCGTTCGTCGGGGTTGGCGAAGGCGTCTGACAGCGACAGCCCAAGCACCGCGCCGATGCCGTCCACCCCGATCAGATCCGCCCAGGCAGCAGCGGCCCCGGCTGGAACGTCGCAATTTGCCACGGCGGCGGCGCGGGTCTCAGCGATGCGGGCACGGCGGCCGTCATCCGCTGCGCGCATGCGTTCGGCCTCCTCCGCCTGATCCGCCGCCCGATGCGCCAGCGCCGCCGGGCGGGCCACGTCGACGGCCTCTGCCATCGCCCGCCAGCTGCGGTAGTGCAACGCCAGATCGCGCCCAGCGACCTCTCCCGCGTGGCGGATGCCCAGGGCAAAGATCAGCTTGGCCAACGGGATCGTGCGCTTCTCCTCAATTGCTGCAAAGAGATTCTCTGCGGATTTTTCGCCCCAGCCCTCTCGGTTCTTGAGCTGTTGCAGGCCAGAGCCATATTTCGCTTGCAGATCAAAGATATCGGCAGGTTCCTTGATCCAGCCATCCGCATGAAACTGCTCCACCTGCTTGGCTCCCAACCCTTCGATATCAAAGGCGGCGCGGGAGACGAAATGCTTGAGCTTTTCAACCGCTTGCGCCGGGCAGATCATACCGCCAGAGCAGCGTCGCACCGCGTCGCCCTCCTCGCGCACCGCCGGGCTGCCACATTCCGGACAAACCTGCGGAAACTCAAATGCATGTGCGTCCGCGGGCCGTTTGGAGAGATCCACGTCGGCCACTTTGGGGATCACATCGCCGGCACGGTAAATCTGCACCCAATCGCCGATGCGGATATCTTTGCCATCGCGGATCTCCTCACCCTTGGAATCGCGGCCCTGGATGTAATCCTCGTTGTGCAGAGTGGCGTTGGACACCACCACGCCGCCCACCGTGACCGGCGTCAACCGCGCCACCGGGCTGAGCGCGCCGGTGCGGCCCACCTGAATGTCGATCGCCTCCAACCGGGTCCAGGCCAGCTCAGCCGGGAACTTATGCGCAATCGCCCAACGGGGTGTGGTTGAACGGAAGCCCAGCCGCCCCTGCAACGACAGATCGTTCACCTTGTAGACGACGCCGTCGATGTCATAGCCAAGCGTGGCGCGCTGCTCCTCGATCTGGCGGTAATGGTCGATCATCTCTTGCGTCGAGGCACACAGCTGCGTCAGCGGATTGGTCTGAAAGCCGAGCGCCTTCAACCTTGCAATGGCGTTCATTTGCGTGTCAGCAAGCGGTTCACTCAGCTCGCCCCAGCTGTAGGCAAAAAAACGCAGGGGCCGTTCGCGTGTAATTTCCGCATCCAGCTGGCGCAGGGAACCGGCAGCGGCGTTGCGCGGGTTGGCAAAGATCTTGCCGCCGCGCTCTGCATGGCGGTCGTTCAACGCCTCGAAATCCGCGTGGCTCATGTAGACCTCGCCGCGCACCTCCAGCAGCTCGGGCGCGTCGTTCAACTGCTGCGGGATGTCGGCGATGGTACGCGCGTTGGCGGTGACGTTTTCGCCAATGCTGCCATCGCCGCGGGTTGCCGCCTGCACCAGTTGGCCGCCTTCGTAGCGCAGAGACAGCGACAAACCGTCGATCTTGGGTTCAGCGGTGTAGTCCAGCGACGCAGCATTACCGAGACCGAGGTATTTGCGAATGCTGCGGTCGAAATCGCCCACGTCGTCATCGTCAAAGGCATTGCCGAGGGACAGCATGCGCACCGCATGGGAGACCTTGCCAAAGCCTGAGGCCACCGGCGCGCCGACGCTGTCAAGCTGGGTTGCCTGATCGGCCAGGTCGGGGTGCGCTGCGGCCAGATCGCGGTAACGCCGTTTCAGCGAATCATAGTCGGCATCGCTGATCTCCGGTGCATCTTGCTGGTGATAGGCGATATCTGCGTCCCGCAGATGCTGCTCCAGCGCCAGAAGCTCTGCGCGGGCTTCCTCCACTGTCAGCTCTGCCACGTCTTTTTCCCGATTGTCTGCCACGCGCGGTTCCTCTTGGTTCTTGCCCAAGGTGATACGGTGCCGCGCCAGCCACGTCCAGCACCTGTGGCGCACGCGGGCATGACACGCTGGAACCCGCTCCGCCAAAACGAAAAAGACCCGCCCGAGGGCAGGTCTTTGCAGCCGGCGGCGCATGGCTCATGCGCCGCTGGGATCCTTACGCTTTCAGGCGCCTACAGCCATCCGCTGATCGCCGCCCATCTGGTCCTCCTGCGGATCACGCAGCACATAGCCGCGGCCCCAGACGGTTTCGATGTAGTTCTCGCCGCCGGTGGCCGTGCTCAGCTTCTTGCGCAGCTTGCAGATGAAGACGTCGATGATCTTCAGCTCCGGCTCATCCATGCCGCCATACAGGTGGTTCAGGAACATTTCCTTGGTGAGCGTAGTGCCCTTGCGCAAGGACAGCAGCTCCAGCATCTGGTATTCCTTGCCGGTCAGATGCACAGACTTACCGCCGGTTTCCACCGTCTTGGCGTCCAGGTTGACCGAAATCTTGCCAGTTTTGATGATCGACTGCGAATGGCCCTTGGACCGACGGATGATCGCATGGATCCGTGCCACCAGTTCTTCGCGATGGAACGGCTTGGTCAGGTAGTCATCTGCCCCAAAGCCAAAGCCCTTGATCTTGTTGTCGGTGTCATCGGCACCGGACAGGATCAGGATCGGCGTTTCGATCCGCGACATGCGCAGCTGACGCAGCACCTCGTGGCCGTTCATATCCGGCAGCCCCAGATCCAGCAGGATCAGGTCGTAGTCATAAAGCTTGGCCAGATCGATCCCTTCCTCACCCAAATCTGTCGTATATACGTTCAGATTCGCGTGGGTCAGCATCAGTTCGATGCTTTTTGCCGTGGTTGGATCATCCTCAACCAAAAGAATGCGCATGTTGTTTTCTCCGCCTGTACACTGTTTCCCTCAGGTCTCGTTAACCTTGCTGGAAAAAAGTTAATGGCCCGTTACCATGATGGTTAATTTATAAATTCAACTCAAGAGCGTCCTTCTATTTCGCGTCCGTGTTGCGGAATTTTTTGAGCTGTGTCGTTTTCAGCGCTTCTTCGCCATGGTCGGCCACCGCGGCCACCCAGCTGCGAAATTCTTCCTCGCTCAACCCATAGCGGCGCATCGCCTCGCTTTGGGGCAACAACCCGTACAGCACCCCGCGCACCACCGCCGCTTTGCGCGACGCCACCCAGCGGCGGGTTTTTTCCGGCGGCAGATCCGCCCGCGTCATGATCGTGCCATCCGGAAGGGTCACTGCGCGCGGCCCGTCAACTTTCTTCAAAAACATCCGTCTTCCCCCGAAGATCTTATTGATTGGACATTGGCGCAAGAATTTCCGATCAGGCTTAATGGCGCGTGAACCACGCCCCTTGAGAGTCCTTAGGATTTTCATATATTCTGCGACGCCTGCCCCCTTGCCTTTAGGAGCTGCCCCATGGCGCTGGACCAAGACCTGCAACTGAACTCGCTCGGCTTTGCCAAGCCCCCCTCGGAGACCCGGGTGGTGGTGGCCATGTCCGGCGGCGTCGACAGCTCTGTTGTGGCTGCATATTTGGCCGATCAGGGCTATGACGTGGTGGGGGTGACGCTGCAGCTCTACGACCATGGCGCGGCGCTGGCCAAGAAGGGCGCCTGCTGCGCGGGCATCGACATCCACGACGCCAGGCGAGTCGCCGAGGAGCGCGGCTTTCCGCATTATGTTCTGGATTATGAGAACATTTTTAAGGACGCAGTGATTGACGAGTTCGCCGACAGCTATCTCGCTGGTGCAACCCCGGTGCCCTGTATCCGCTGCAACGAACGCGTCAAGTTCAAGGATCTGCTGGAAACCGCCCGCGATCTGGAGGCCGACTGCATGGCCACCGGCCATTATATCCAGCGCAAGATGGGTGCCAATGGTCCTGAACTACATTCGGCCGAAGATGCCAACCGCGACCAGAGCTACTTCCTGTTCTCCACCACGCCCGAACAGCTGGACTATCTGCGCTTCCCGCTCGGGCATCTGCCCTCCAAGGAGGCCACCCGCGAGATGGCGGCGCAATACGGGCTGGCGGTTGCGGACAAGCCAGACAGCCAGGATATCTGCTTTGTGCCAGACGGTAACTATGCCAGCGTGATCGAAAAACTGCGCCCCGGCGCGGCGGAGCCGGGCGAAATCGTGCATGCAGACGGCCGGGTTCTGGGCCGCCACCAGGGCGTGCTTCACTACACCATCGGCCAGCGCCGCGGACTGGGCATCGGTGGCCTGTCGGAGCCGCTGTATGTGGTGAAACTGGATGTGGACAAGAAACAGGTGGTGGTCGGTCCCAAGGACCTGCTGGCGACCCGCACCATTCCCGTGCGCGAGATCAACTGGTTGGGGGATGAGCCCTTCACCAGCCGCGACGAATGGCATCTCAAGGTCAAGGTCCGCTCCACCCGCCCCCCGCGCGAGGCAATCATCCGTCCGCTGACAGACACTACCGCCGAGGTTGAACTGCTGACGCCCGAGGAAGGCGTCTCCCCCGGTCAGGCCTGCGTGTTTTATGCTAGTGAAGGCTCCCGCATCTTCGGCGGCGGCTGGATCTGGCGCGGCTACTGATGCCCTCTGCGATCTGTCAAGGAAGGCGCAGCCTCCGCGCGGCACGCGCGGCTTGTCCTTGACGGATCATCCTTAGACAAAATCGAAAAAGCGCCTGAGGGCAGGCCTGCCCTTCGGCGCTTCTCAGTACAGCCCTCCCATGGCTTCATCTTGCCCCGCCGGCATCTGTTCAGCGGTGCCGCTTCGCCCCCCCCGCGCGGGCGCGCAGCGGCCGCGCCGCCGAAAGCCGCGCTTGGGAGGCTCCCGCATCCCAAGCGCCAGCAAAGGCGTCAGCCCAGCCGGTCCAATACCGCCTGCGCGGCCCGCAGGCCCGGGGCAGCGCCGCCAAGCCCCAACCGCTGCATGGTCAGCGCCATCGCCTCCTGCTGAGCCGCGGGGTTGTCCTGAACCGCCTGGAGCGCCGCGGCGATCTTATCCGCCGTGCAGTCGGGGCCAAGGCACTCCGGCACCACGCGGGTCTCGCTGACCAGATTGACCAGCGTCACCGTGTCGATCAGCGCCATGCGTTTCATGATCTGCCAGGTCAGCCATTGGAACCGGTAGGCAATCACCATTGGCGTAGCCGCCGCCGCAAGCTCCAGCGAGACCGTGCCCGAGGCGGCCAGCGCCAGCTCCGCCCCGGCAAAGGCGGCACGCTTATGCGCCTTGGCCCGTTCGGGCAGGAAGCGCCCGGGGTCGATCATCACCGTGCCTGCCGGCCAGTCTGACAGAGCCTGCTGCACCATGGCCGCTACCGGCGCCGCGGCGGGCACGACAACGCGGTATCCGGGATGCTGGTCTGCAAACCGTTTAAGCGCTTCGCCGAAGACCGGCGCCAGCCGCCCGACCTCGGAACGGCGGGACCCGGGCAGTGCAAGCACGAAGGGCGCATCCCCCAGTCCGAACTCCGCCCGCAGCGCCGAGATTTCATCGGCTGTTGCCTGCGGTTCCGCCACCACCGGGTGGCCGACAAAATCGCAGGCCATGCCGGCCGCTTCCATATAGGGCGGCTCAAACGGCAGAAGCGCCAGCACATGGTCGATCACTTCGGCCATATGTGCGGCCCTCTTGGGCCGCCAGGCCCAGACCGAGGGCGCCACGTAATGCACGGTTCGGATGCGACTGCGCGCCTTTACCAACCGCGCGACGCGCAGGGAGAAATCCGGGCTGTCGATGGTGATCAACACGTCCGGCTCGCTGTCCAGCACCGCCTGCGCGGTTTCCCGGGTCCGCCGCTTCAGGTGACGGTACTTGGGCAGCACCTCGGCCAGCCCCATCACCGACAGCTCGTCCATCGCAAAGCGCGAGACCAGCCCCTGCTCCGCCATCAGCGGGCCGCCGATGCCGTCGAACTGCACCCCCGGAGCCAGCTCATGCAGCCCCGCCATCAATGCCCCGCCCAGCCGGTCGCCCGAAGGCTCTCCCGCCAGAATGAACACCCGAAGGCTCATGGTGCGCGCAGCCACAGAAACAGGCCCAGCCGGTCGCAGGCGGCAATCACCGCCGGCTGGTCCAGCACGATGACACCGCCCGCCTCCAGCACGATGCCGGACAGCCCGGCCCGCGCCGCGGCCTCGACCGTCTGGACGCCAACGGCCGGCAGATCGGCGCGGCGGTCCTGGTCCGGTTTCGGCGCCTTGAACATCAGCCCGCCCTGCCCGTCCGGACGCTGCGCCAGCGAGGCGAGCATCCAGTCGGTGCCAAAGACGTTCTCCACCGCAATCGCCTGACGCTTGCGCACCGCGCAGGACTGACCGATGTCGGCCGCGCTCATGGCAGCGACGATCTCCGCCCCGCGTTCGGCGTCGGCCTTGTCCAGCGCGCCCGGCTGCACCTGAGTCGGCACGCCCTCCGCCATCAGCAGATCGGGTGCCACCTCATGGGCGGCGCGCACGGCAAAGCCCGACTGTTCGAAAATTCCGATCACCGCCCGCAGCGCGCCATCGTCGCCCGCACCCAAGGCCGCCTGCAGCGCAGGCACCAGCGGCAAGGTCGCGGCATCAATCGCCGACGGGTCGATGGAGGGCCGCTGCACAGCACCCGCGAGGCAGATTTCCGTGACCTGCGCCGCCTTCAACCGTTCGATGAAGGAGCCCAGCTGCTCAAGGCGGAAGGAGATTTCCCAATCCACCTGATCCGGTTCAGAGCCCTCCATCGCGCAGATCAGCGGGCGCCCCGGTACGCAGGCGGCAACCTCGGCCGGCAGATGGCCGGTTCCTGCAATCAGTGCCAGCATTGCCTCAGCCTCCCGGCGTCAGAAATGACCGATCGCTGGCACCGGTGATGAAGGCGACGATTTCCTGAACGTATTGGCTGTCGCTTTCATCGCCCAGCCGCCGCGCGCGTTCCTGGAACGTGCCCTCGCCCTGCGCCAGCATCTGGAACGCCGCCCGCAGCGCGGTGATGTCAGCGCGGGTCACGCCGCGGCGCTTCAGCCCGACGAGGTTCAGCCCGTCCAGCTCGCCGCGCGGCGCCTGCACCAGACCGTAGGGGATCACGTCGTTGGTCACCATGGTGACCGCGCCGATGATGGCCCCGCGGCCGATGCGCACCCATTGATGGATGCCGGACAGCCCGCCGATGATGACGTCATCTTCCAGCACGCAATGGCCCGCAACGGCGGCCGAGTTCACCACGATCACGCGGTCGCCCACCTGCGCATCATGCGCGATGTGGCAGCCCGCCATGAACAGCCCGTCGTCTCCGATGCGGGTGATGCCGCCACCGCCCTCGGTGCCGGCATTCACCGTCACGTGTTCGCGGATGCGGTTGCGCTTGCCGATCACGGTTCTGCACTTTTCACCCTTGAACTTCAGATCCTGAGGGATCTCGCCCAGAACCGCGAAGGGGAAGACCACGGTCTCGTCGCCGATCTCTGTGTCGCCGGTGATGACCACATGGGATTTCAGCACCACCCGGTCGCCCAAAACCACGTCCGGGCCGACCACGCAGAACGGGCCGATTTCGCAGCCCTCGCCGATCCTGGCTCCGTCATCGATAATGGCGCTCGGGTGGATGCTGCTCATCTCAGGCCTCTTCGCTTTGACGGTCGACCATGGCGGTGAACTCGGCCTCGGCTGCGACCTCGCCGTCGACAGTGGCGCGACCGGTGAACTTGAAAATCTTGCCGCCCGGCTTGCCGCGCACAGTTTCGACCTGCATTTCCAGCACGTCGCCGGGCACCACCTTGCGGCGGAATTTGCACTTGTCGATATTCATGAAATAGATCAGCAGATCGGTATCGACCATATCCATGCCGACCCCCAGCATCACCCCGGCGGTCTGCGCCATCGCCTCGACGATGGTGACGCCCGGCATGATCGGCGTGCCGGGGAAGTGACCCTGGAAATGCGGCTCGTTCATGGTGACATTCTTGATGCCCCGGGCCGATTTGTAGCTGTCGATGTCGACCACCTTGTCGACCAGAAGAAACGGATAGCGGTGCGGCAGAATCCGCTGGATCAGTTGAATGTCGGCGCTCTTCAGCTCGGTGGTCATGCGTGATTTCCCATGTTCGTCAAATGTGCTGTGCCGTCCCTAGCAAGCAGGCGGGCTTTGGGCAAGTTCGCCGGTTCAGGGCGCGCTCTCGCCTGCGTCGGCGCCATCGCCGAGAACCGCGTCGATGCGTTCGATCGCAAGCCCCGTGATATCGGCGGCTTCGGCGCTGAGAAACACCGAGGAATGGTCAAGAATCGCCCCGGCGCCGGTCTCTGCCAAGATTTGCTGCAACACCGGCAGCGACGCGTTCAGGAACTCGCGTCGGGCCTTTTCGCCCATCTGGTTAATTTCGCGCAGTTTCTGGTCTTGGCGGCGACGGGTATCCTGCACCTTCTGGTCAAAGGCATCCGCCAGCGCACGAAACGCCTCTGGCTCCATCTCATTGCGCCGTCGGGTCAGCTCCAGCTCCTCGGCGCGCAGCTCCGCCTCGATGCGGCGGTTCTCTGCGGTCAGCACGGCGCCTTCGGCCTCGATCTCACGCTCGACCCGGCGGCCAAAGGCGCTCTGCGAAAACAGACGATCCGGTTGAATGGTCAGGATCCCGCTTTGCGGCAGACCCAGTTGGTACTCGGCGGTGCTCCCCAGCGTTTGCGGCGGCGTCAACGCTCCGGTGCCGCCGGACAGCGCCTGCGCGTGTGCCAGTGCGGCTGGCACAAGCACAAACGCCCCTGCCAGCCAGGTTTTCGTCACGATGCCCCGCACTTGCACCCGATCAGAACCGCGCCTGCAAGGTCAGGTCGAAGTTCTGCTCCTCGTCAAAGTCCTCTTTCTGCAAGGCTTTTGAGAAATTAAACCGCAGCGGGCCAATACCTGTGGTCCACAACAGGGACACCCCGATCACATGGCGGAAGGAACGTTGGTTGCCGACGACATTGCCAGCGGATGTGTTGGCATTCTCTAACCCCCACAGGCTGCCAACGTCATAGAACACGCCGCCACGCATGCCGATTTCCTCGGGCAGGCCCAGAGGGAATTCTGCATCGAACCGCGCAACTGCATAGTAATTGCCGCCCAGGAAGTCATTGTAGCCTGCGGACTGATCCCGCGGACCAATGCCACCGGGCTCGAAGCCGCGCATGATCGACGGCGTCAGGATGAATCGGTCCACAGACCGGCTGTTGCCATCGCTTTTCCAATGCAGCGACCCCGCCTCCAGGGTGGCCCGCAGGGTGACTTCCTCGTTGAAGACACGTGTCTGGGCAACCATCTTGGTGGTGGACTTGAGAAATTTGGAATCGCCGCCAAGTCCCGCGTAGTCGGCACCCACCTCGACCAGGAAGCCCGCGTTGGGGTCGAGTCCCGTCAGGCGGCTATCATAACGATAGGTGGCTCCGACGGCACTGGAACTGCGGGCGCCCTGGGCGATTTCGCTTTGAACAATTGGACCAGCCACGAAGGTACCGGTCCGCGTCCCGGCGATGAGCTCCTGATCGGTCTCAGTGTAGCGCATCTCGTCCTCGGCCCAGGTATAGCGCACCTGAAGGGTCGTATCCTCGCCGGTGTTGAACGTCAGCGCCGGGCGGAAGAAGATCCGCTTGGTCTCATATTCGGAATAGCTCGAGTCAGTCTCGTTCAAGCCCAGATCCAGATCAAACTGCAGATCGCGCCCCAACAAGTAGGGCTCAGTGAACCCCAGAATGTAGGAATCCGCCTCGGTCGCGGTTGCAAGCTGGAACGACAGCCGCTGGCCGCGCCCCAGAAAGTTGTTCTCGCTCAGGCCAACATTGATGCCGAAACCATCGGTGACAGAGTAGGAACCACCAAGGTTGAGCGAACCGGTCGGCTGTTCCTCGACATCTACGTCAACAACCATCTGATCCGACGCGCTGCCCTGACGTGTTTCCACGTCGGCATTGGCGAAATACCCCAGGGCACGGATGCGTTCGGCGCTGTTGCGGATGGAGCGGGGGTTGAATGGGTCGCCTTCCACAGTGCGGAACTGCTGGCGAATGACCCGGTCCAGCGTGGTTGTGTTGCCCTCGATGTCGATCCGTTCAACAAAGACCCGCGGGCCGCGCTTCAGGACGAATTCCACGTCCAGCGTCAGATCGCGGTCATTGCGCGTGATCCGCGGCTCGACCCGCAGGAAGTCGATCTCCTGCTTGACCCCGAGCCCTTCCAGACGGTCGATGGAGTTTTCGATCAGCGTCGGCGAATAAACGACGCCAGGCTTGACCTTCAGCACAGAGCGGAACACGTCAGCGTCAGCTTCGGGCATTTCGCTGGTGACGGAGATGTTTCCGAAACGGAATTGCTGCCCCTCTGTGACATCCACAACCAGGAACACCGCGTCGCGTTCCTGGGTAACCTCTGCGTTGGTGCTGTTGATGCGGAAATCGACGTACCCGCGCGACAGGTAAAAGTCGCGCAGCACCTGCTTGTCGAATTCCAGCCGATCCTCGATCAGCGTGTCGGAGCGGATGAACGTGCGCAGCAGGCCCGCCTGCTTGGTTTGCAGCACCCGGCGCAGACGACGGTCGGAATAGACCCGGTTGCCGGTAAAGGAGACGCGCTCGACCTCGATGGTGTCGCCTTCGGCAATTTCAAACACCAGATCGACGCGGTTGTTGTTGCGCCGAATGATCCGCGGTGTCACCCGCGAGGCCAGCCGCCCCTGAGAGCTGTAGAGTTCCGCAATTGCAGCGGCGTCGCGTTCGGCCACCGTCGGGTTGAACACCCGACGCGGCGCCGATTCAACCATCTGTGACAGCGCGTCGTCCTTGATGCGGTCGTTGCCTTCAAAGCTGATCTGACTGATGGTCGGGAATTCGGTCACCTTGATGACCAGCGTATTGCCGCGCGGCACCAGCTCGACTGTCTCAAATACACCACTGTCAAGGATGCGCTGGTACGCGTCGTTCAACTCACCCGCGCTGACGGACTGGCCCCGCTCCAGCCCGGTATAGGCCACGATCGTAGAGGTCTGGATGCGCTGGTTGCCCTCGACCTGAACCGTATTGAAACGATAGCTCTGCGCTTCGGCCATCTGCGGTGCGAAGGCATAGCCCAAGGCAACGGCCAGAGACAGAGCAGAAACTTTGCGATACAATATGTTGACGCCAGACTTGCGCGCCCCACAGGACTTGCCTGTGTTTTTCCCCCAAACCATTTTTCAGAACCCGATTATTATAGCAGCTTTGGCATGTGCGTAGCGGGTTTGAAAGCGGTTGTCAAAACCAACCAAGGCCGTTTGGGACTGTGACCTGCACCGTCTGACCAGGCGCAGGATCAGGGAATCACAACGTCGCCAGCCAGGTGCCCGCCGTCAGCGCGCCAAGGATGGTACACCCGGCCAGCGCCCGGTCCCAGTTCAGCCGAACCAACAGCCCCAAGCCACGGCAGGATTGTGTCAATGTCTGCATGATGCACCCCCGGTCTCACCCATCCCGGCGGTCACCGCAAAAGGCGGCACCGGCGGGTTGCCAAAAAGTTAACCGCGGATTGTGGCATCAGTTGGGCGCCGACATGGCAAGGATTGGCCGTCGGCGCCCGGATCAGCTCAGGTCAGGTCTCAGCAAAACAGGTCATTGCCCACGGCAAAGACCATCAGAGACAGCACGATGGCGATGCCAAAGGTCATCAGCACCCGCACCGCGCCATCGCTGGGCGGGCGACCGGTCACCGCCTCATAGGCGTAGAACATCAGATGGCCGCCATCCAGCGCCGGCACCGGAAACAGGTTCAGCAGGCCAACTGCGGTCGACAGCACTGCAATGAAGCGGATGAAGCTCTCGGCGCCCTGGCTGGCCATCGCACCGGAGGTTTCGGCAATGCCGATCGGGCCGGACAGATTGCAGGTGCTGATCGCACCGGTGATCATGTGCTTCAGACCCGAGATCGAGGTCTGCACCACGGCCCAGACCTGGTAGCTGCCCGCTGCCAATGCCTCACCGATACCGGCGGCATCCGTGGCCGGCTCAAACGCCATGCCGCCAATGATGCCGATGCGCCAGCGGGTGGCAAAGCCGCCGTCGGGCTGTGGCTCATCCGTGCGGCGCGGCGCCAGGGCCATCTCCACCACCTGCCCGTCCCGCCAGACGTCGAGCACCAGCACCCGGCCATCGGCGGCTTCGACATGCGTCTTCAGTTGATCAAACGACACCAGCGGGCTGCCATCCACCGCCACGATCACGTCCCCCGGCTGCAAGCCCGCGTCCGAGGCGGCGCTGCGGGGCGCCACTCCCCGCACATATGGCGGGTACAGATACGGGCCTTTCACCGTTGCCTCGGAGCCGTCACGGCGCACCACATACTCCAAGGGCTGCTGTTGCGGCAGACCGGTGCGGAATTCCTCCCAAGCGTCGGCATCACGGTAGCTGGGCACTGGCAGACCACCGGCGGAGATCAACTCATCCCCCGCCTGCAACTCCTGCGCGCTCTGCGGCAGTGTCACCATGTCACCTACCGTCAGCGGATCGCGCATCACCCCCTGGGACAGCGCAACGACGCTGAAAATCACGGCTGACATCACGAAGTTGAACACCGGCCCGGCTGCCACCGTGGCCGTGCGCGCCCACAGCGGCGCGCCGTGCATGGTGCGCCGCAGCGCCGCCGGGTCGTCGGCAACCGCCCGCATGGTGCCTGCGTCCTTGCCCGACGCCGCGTCTGCATCGCCCAGAAACTTGACATAGCCCCCAAAGGGCAGCGCCGCCACCTGCCAACGGGTGCCGCGCTTGTCCATCCGGCTCCACAGCACCGGGCCGAACCCCAGCGAGAACACCTCTGCGTGGATCCCGGACCAGCGGCCGACGATGTAATGGCCGTATTCATGCACCGCGACGATCACCGACAAAGCGATAACGAAGCTGGCAATCGTATACAGAAAACCGCCGAGCTGCGGCACAATGGCAACGAAGTCCAAGGGATCTATCCTATGCGTTTTGCGGCAGCCTGCGCTGCCTGTTTGCGGGCGAGATGGTCAACCCGGCCGACGTTATCAAGGGTCATCGCGGCGTCAATGAGGTCACAATCGCCTGACATCTGCGCCAGAACGGTTTCCACCACTGCCGCCATATCGGTAAAGCGGATGCGCCCGGCGATGAACTCATCCAGCGCCTGTTCCTTGGCGGCGTTAAAGGCCGCGCCCATCAGGCCACCGCGTGCCATCACGTCGCCAGCCAGCCGCAACGCCGGGTAACGCGCCGGATCGGGTGCGCGAAAGTTCAGCTGACCGATACGGCCCAAATCCAGCCGCTCCACCGGCAGGGTCTGGCGTTCGGGCCAGTGCAGCGCGTAACCGATGGCATGGCGCATGTCGGCGGCGCCGAGATGGGCCATCATCGCCCCATCATTGAAACCGACCAGCGCGTGAACCAGCGATTCGGGATGCACGAGCACCTCAATCTGATCCGGGCACACGCCAAAATATTCTCGCGTTTCAATGACCTCCAGCGCCTTGTTGAACATCGACGCGCTGTCGATGGTGATCCGCTGGCCCATGTCCCAGTTGGGATGCGAGGACGCCTGCGCCAGGGTAGCGTTTGGCAGATCTGCCAGCGGCCAGTCGCGAAAGGCCCCGCCGGAAGCGGTGATGATGATCCGCTCAACCGCGCTGATGTCCTCGCCCACCAGCCCCTGGAACACCGCCGAATGTTCGCTGTCAACGGGCAGCAGCCGGGCGCCATATCGTTTTGCGGTCTGCAACAGAAGTGGCCCGGCGCAGACCAGCGACTCCTTGTTGGCCAGCGCCAGGGTGGTACCGTGTTTCAGCGCCTCCAGCCCCGGTGCCAGACCTGCCGCGCCAACGATGGCCGACATGATCCAGTCCGCGGGCCGCGCCGCCGCCTCCAGCAACGCCGCCTGCCCCGCCGCAGCCGCAACGCTCGACCCCGCCAGCGCCGCGCGCAGCTGCGGCAGGTGTCTGTCATAGGCGGTCACCGCAATATCGGCGCGCAGCGCAATTGCGTCCTGCGCCAGCCGGGCAATATTGGCCCCGCCGGTCAGCGCCACCACATCATAGGCGTCGGGCGCGCGGCGGATCAGGTCGATGGTGTTTTGCCCAATCGACCCGGTGGCCCCGAATATCGAGATCTTGCGCATGCTACGTCCTGTCTGGTCAGCCCCAGAGGGCGGTCACGACCAGATACATGGCCGCCGCCCCCAGCATGCCGTCGAACCGGTCAAACAGCCCGCCGTGGCCGGGGATGAGATTGCTGGAATCCTTGACCCCCGTCTTGCGCTTCAGTGCGCTTTCGGCGACGTCACCCGCCTGGCTGGCCATTGACAACAGCACCGAAAGCACGACGATGCCTGCGCCCTCGTTCAGCCACAGCGCAAAGCCGACCCCCACCACCGCCGCCGTCAGCCAACCGGCCGCGGTGCCGCTCCATGTCTTCTTGGGACTGACCCGCGGCCAGAACTTTGGCCCGCCAATGGCCTTGCCCGCAAAATAGCCCGCCACATCCGTGGCCACCACCACGCTGACCAGCCACAGCATCCGGATCAGACCCGTGTCAGGCTGGCTGCGCAGCCAGATAAAGCCAAACCCCGCCAGCATCACCCACAGGGCAAATCCGGTGAAATGCTGCCGGTTCTGACGGATCTGGCCGAACCCGACGGACACCGGCGCCGCCAACACGGGCAGAACCCAGGCCACCGGTAGGAAGGACGCCAGCAGCACCGCAACGCCAGAGACCGCCCCCAGTTGCAGCGGCAGGCCGCGCCGCTCAGGGGCCAGCATCCGCAGCAGCTCCCAGATCATCCCACCGCAGCAAAGCGCAATCAGCACATTGAAAACCAAACCGCCAGCCCAGACGGCCCAACCCCCCAGTCCCAGCATGACCAAGGCCGACAGCACCCGGGGCATCAGATCCGCCCAGCGACCTCTGGTACCGCCGCTCATGACTTGACGGCTCCGAACCGGCGCTCGCGGCGGCCAAAGCCACGGCACAGACGGCCCAGCTCCTCGGCGGTGAAATCCGGCCACAACGTGTCGATGAATTCATACTCTGCATAGGCCGACTGCCACAGCAGGAAATTCGAGATCCGCGCCTCGCCGCTGGTGCGGATCACCAAATCCGGATCCGGCAGCACATGGGTATCGAGGTAGCGCGGCAGCGTTTCAACGTCGACGTCATCGGGGTTCAGCCGCCCCGCAGCCACATCCCGCGCCAGCCGCTGGGTTGCGCGGGCCACTTCGTCGCGGCCGCCGTAATTCAACGCTATGGTCAACTGGGTCCCGTCATTGCCGCTGGTCTTGTGTTCCAGCTTGTCCATCAGGTCGATCAGCTTGGCATCCAGCCGCACCCGATCGCCAATGAACCGCACCCGCACGTTGCGCTCCGCCAGGGCGTTCATCTCCTTGGAGATATAGCGGCGAAACAGGCTCATCAGGCCCGCGACCTCTGTCTGGGTGCGCTTCCAGTTCTCGGTCGAGAAGGCAAAGATGGTCAGGTATTCCACGCCCAGATCCGGGCAGCACTCAACAACTTCGCGCACCCGACGCGCGCCAGCATGGTGACCAAACAGGCGCGGCCGTCCGCGGGCCTGCGCCCAGCGGCCATTGCCGTCCATGATGATCGCCACGTGGCGTGGCCCGGTGCGCACTGCCGGAGTTTCGCCGGCAGCACTCATTTGCGGATTGGGTTCTTGCGGCATGCTGTGCCGTCAGACCTGCATGATCTCGGCCTGTTTGGCCTCAAGCGCATCATCCACAACCTTGATCATCTTGTCGGTCAGCTCCTGCACCTCGGCTTCCCAGAATTTCTGGTCGTCCTCGGACATGCCGTCCGCCTTGGCTTTCTTGATCTGGTCCATGCCGTCGCGGCGCACATTGCGGATCGACACGCGGGCGTGCTCGGCATACTGGCCCGCGACCTTGGTCAGCTCGCGGCGGCGTTCCTCGTTCAGCTCCGGGATCGGCAGCATGATGATGGTGCCGTTGAGCTGCGGATTGATCCCCAAGCCGGATTCGCGGATCGCTTTTTCCACTTTGCCGACCAGGCCCTTGTCCCAGACGTTGATGGTCACCATGCGCGGTTCCGGCACGTTGACGGTGCCAACCTGGTTAATTGGCGTCATGGACCCATAGGCATCCACCATCACCGGCTCCAGCATCGAGGCCGAGGCCCGACCGGTGCGCAAGGAGGCAAATTCGGTCCGCAGATTGGCCATCGCGCCATCCATGCGGCGTTTCAGATCGTCGGTATCCAGTTCAAAATCATCAGACATGCTGCTCTCTCCCCTTATCTGAGGCGGTCTTCCCTTGGCTCATAAGCCATTGCCGGGCCGATGTATAGCGATCATGGCGAGGATTCGCAGCCAGCGCCAGCACTCCAGCCGGTGCTTACCGGGCCGCATGATCCCCTGCCACGGGGTGTATGCACAGGACTCTGCCGCACCGCGCCAACCATCCTGCAAAAGAAACGCGGGCCCAGATCAGAGCCCGCGTCAAACCTGGTGCGAGCCAAGGCCATCACAGACCCTGGCAGACCACCTGCGACGGCAGGCTCAGCCCTGAACCTTTGTATAGGTTCCTTTGCCCGACAGGATTCCGCGGAAGCCGCCCGGCTCATCCAGCGGGAACACGATCAGTGGCAGGTTGTTGTCGCGCGCCAGCGCAATCGCCGACGCATCCATCACCTTCAGCCGCTTGGCAAAGACATCGTCATAGCTGATTTCGTCATAGCGGACCGCGTCGGGGTGTTCCTTGGGGTCTTTGTCGTAGACACCGTCGACCCCGTTCTTGCCCATGAAGATCGCCTCGCAGGCCATTTCATTCGCCCGCAAGGTCGCTGCGGTATCGGTGGTGAAATAGGGGTTGCCGGTTCCGGCGGCAAAAATGCAGACCCGCTTCTTTTCCAGGTGGCGCACGGCGCGGCGGCGGATATAGGGTTCTGCCACCTCATCCATGCGAATGGCGGAAATCACGCGGGTGAAGACGCCCAAGCCTTCCAGCGCCGACTGCATCGCCAGCGCGTTCATCACCGTGGCCAGCATCCCCATGTAATCCGCCGTGGTGCGCTCCATCCCCTGGGCCGAACCCGACAGCCCGCGAAAGATGTTGCCACCACCGATGACCATGCAGATCTCGACGCCCATCTCCTGCACCGATTTCACCTCGCGGGCGATCCGCTGCACGGTCGGCGGATGCAGACCGTACCCCTGATCCCCCATCAAGGCCTCACCCGAGATTTTCAGCATGACGCGGTTGTAGGCGGCGGCCGGAGTGTGCTCCGGCTTGTCTTGCGGTTGAGGCATGTTGCGCTCCAGAAGATGTGAGGGTTAGTTTGGCCGCAAAATGGATCAAATCGCCGTGGGATTCAATGCACACGGCGCGGTTTGGACGCAGATTTGCGCAGACCGCCAGAGAAACGGACGACACCAGCATGCAACTGCCCGAAATTGCCCCGGACTTGCCGGTCCTGATCGCCGGGCCCACCGCCTCCGGAAAATCCGCGCTGGCGCTGGAGATCGCCCAACGCCACGGCGGCGTCATCGTCAATGCCGATGCCAGCCAGGTCTATGACTGCTGGCGGGTGATCACCGCCCGCCCTTCTGCCGCCGAGGAAGCGGCCATGCCGCATGCGCTCTATGGTCATCAGCCCTATGATGCGACCTACTCTGCCGGACACTGGCTGCGCGAGGTGCTGCCGCTACTGCGGGGCGGCGCGCGGCCGATCATCGTCGGCGGCACCGGGCTGTACTTTACCGCGCTGACCGAGGGCATGGCCGAGATCCCCGCCACCCCTGCGGCGGTGCGCACCGAGGCCGACGCCATGTCTTTGGACGACCTGCTGGCCGGGCTGGACGCTGAGACCGCCGCCCGGATTGATGTGCGGAACCGCGCCCGCGTGCAGCGCGCCTGGGAGGTGTTGCGCGCCACCGGCCGGCCGCTGGCCAGCTGGCAGGACGACACCCCGGCGCCTGCGCTGCCACTGTCGCGATGTACTGCGCTGGTGCTGAATTCGGACAAGACCTGGCTTGAGGCCCGCATCCGCCGCCGGTTCGAACAAATGCTGGCGCAGGGCGCGATGGCGGAAATCGAGGCGATGCAGCACCGCTATGATCCCGACCTGCCCTCATGCAAGGCGATCGGAGTGCCGGAGCTGATGGCCTATGCAGCCGGGCAGATCTGCCTGGAGACAGCCAAGGAACGTGCCGCCATCGCCACCCGGCAGTTCGCCAAGCGCCAGCGCAGCTGGTTTCGCGCCCGCATGAAGGCCTGGCAGCCGCTAACCCTGCCCTGAGCGCCACCGGGTTCGCAGGCTGCGCGATGTGGCGCGGCCAAGCCCCCCCGATGCGCTGCCCTACGTTCCCCATCGGATTTCTGCCGCATTTGACGAAAACTTGCCCGAATCACCCGTTTCATGGCTGTTTCGGTGCATTCTATTTATTTGTGAACCGATACAGATGCCATTTGATCCCAGTTTTTCACGGGACATTCAGGTCACCCCGCTAATCCGGCTTGCGCCGAACGGTGCGTGGCAGACCGGCTTGTCCCACACCCGGCGGAGCCATCTGCTGATCTGGGTCACCCGTGGCCAGGGGCGCATCTGCGTCGACGGCGTCCACCGCGGCTTTGGCCCGCATCATGCAATCTACATCCCCGCCGGAACGCTATGGTCCGCTGACTTCACCCGCCAATGCTTGGGCCAGGTGCTGGAGATGACCGGCCCGCCGCTGCCGCCCTTTCCAGAGGAGGCGCTGCACAAACGGCTGACCAACTTACAGGAGCAGACCCGGCTGAGCACGCTCTACGAATCCATCAGCCGCGAACAGGCGGCGCGGGCACCGCAGTGGCAACTGGCAGTTCATGCGCTGGGCCAGCTGGCGGCGATCACCCTCGAACGCCAGCCCAATGCCAGCCCGGAGCCGGGTCGGCGCACGGCCGCCCGGCGGCTGAGCCGCGCCTATAGCCGCCGCATTGCTGAGCACCCCGGCGCCCAGGCCTGCATGGCCGACCATGCCGCGGCACTGTCCGTGACGCCGACCCACCTCACCCGCGTCTGCAAAGCGGAAACCGGCCGCACCGCCGCCGCACTCCTGACCGAGCACCAGTTGCACGCGGCCCGTTCTCTGCTGATTTGCGGCGATCTGCCAATCCGCGACATCGCCACCCGGCTGGGGTTCGGCAGTGCCGCCTACTTCACCCGCTTCATCTCGCAGCACACCGGAAAGACCCCCAGCGCCCTGCGCAAACAGGCGCAGCCCGCCCGCTGAGCCGCGCCTTGCCATCCGCCTGTCGCGGCCGCGTGCCCGGTCCCCCCTGTCCCGGTCGCCGGACCTGCATCGTGCCCCGAAATACCACCGCGCCAACCAAAACCGACACCCTAGATGTCGTATTTTGCACCTGAAACAGCGAAACTGTTCATTGACGAAACGGCTTATCTCTGCCCGAATACCGTCATGGGGAAAGATTAATACAATAAATCCAACGCACCCGCCCGGTTACGGGCCGGGCCTTTTCCGGTTTGAGAAACGGAAATGCACACAGAACCAGGGAGACCCACATGACCAAGGACACCAGCACTGCCGCCCCGATTCACTGGGCCGCCAGGATGCACGCCAGAGAAGTCCTGGACGGAAAACTGGACCGACGCGAATTCCTGAGCCGCGCAACCGCGCTGGGGGTCAGCGCCACTGCGGCCTACGGTCTGCTTGGCCTCGCGGCGCCGGTTCGCGCCGCCGACGACGCCCAGCAGGGCGGCACCCTGCGCATGCAGATGGAGGTGCGCGCGCTGAAGGATCCACGTACCTTCGACTGGACCCAGATCGCCACCTTCACCGCCGGCTGGCTGGAATATTTGGTGGAATACAACAGCGACGGTTCCTTCGCGCCAATGCTGCTGGAAAGCTGGGAAGCCAATGACGACGCCACCGAATTCACCCTGAATGTGCGCAAGGGCGTAAAATGGAACAACGGCGATGACTTCACCGCCGAAGACGTGGCCCGCAACATCATCGGCTGGTGCGACAAGAGCGTCGAGGGCAATTCGATGGCGGGCCGCATGGCCTCTTTGATCGATGCCGACAGCGGCAAGGTTGCCGAGGGCGCCATCACCGTGGCCGACAGCCACACCGTGATTCTGCGCCCGCAGACACCCGACATCACCCTGATCCCGGGCATGGCCGATTATCCGGCGGCGATCACCCACGCCAACCACGACCCG
Source organism: Leisingera sp. SA32 (assembly GCF_056033425.1). Lineage (NCBI taxonomy): Bacteria > Pseudomonadati > Pseudomonadota > Alphaproteobacteria > Rhodobacterales > Roseobacteraceae > Leisingera > Leisingera sp. SA32. The sequence continues at coordinate 374,855 of NZ_JBVYHB010000004.1, forward strand.
GCCACCATGCTGGAGAACCCGCTCGGCACCGGCTACATGCTGCCCGAACTGCTGGAGGTGGGCGTCAAAGGCGTTCTGGTGCGTAACGAAGACCACCCGTGGTGGGGATACGAGGCCGGCAAGGGTGGCTATCTCGACCGGATCGAATTCATCGACTACGGCACCGATCCGGCGGCCTTCCTCGCAGCCTATGAGGCCGAGGAAATCGACATGAACTGGGAATCGGTGGGGGAATATGTCGACATCTTCGACGGCATCGGCCTGACCCGCTCGGAAATCCCCTCGGGCTTTACCATCGTGATCCGGCCCAACCAGCTGGCTGAGGTCGACGGCAAGAAACCCTATGCCGACAAGCGCGTCCGTCAGGCGCTGGCGATGGCCGTGGACAACGCCGTCTGCCTGGAGCTGGGGATGTCCGGCTATGGCATTGTTGCCGAGAACTGCCACGTCGGCCCGATGCATCCGGAACATGATCCCAGCGTGACCCGGATTCCCTATGACCCCGAGAAAGCGCGGGCGCTGATGGAAGAGGCCGGGATGATCGACTTTGAGCATGAGCTGCTGTCGATTGACGACGACTGGCGCAAGAACACCACTGATGCGGTCGCCGCGCAGCTGCGCGACGCGGGCTTCAAGGTGAAACGCACCATCCTGCCCGGCTCCACCTTCTGGAACGACTGGGTGAAATACCCGTTCTCCTCAACCAACTGGAACCACCGCCCGCTGGGGGTGCAGATCCTGGCGCTTGCCTACCGCTCGGGCGAAGCCTGGAACGAAGCCGGCTTTGCCAACGAGGAGTTCGATGCGCTGCTGTCAGAGGCGAACTCGATTGCGGACGCCGATAAGCGCCGCGAGGTGATGAGCAAGCTTCAGGCGATCATGATCGAGGAAGGCGTCACCATCCAGCCCTACTGGCGCACCGCGATCCGCCATCATACCGATGCGGTGACTGGCGTCGACAAGCATATCGCCGACCTGCCCCAGCTGTACAAATGGGCCCGCAAGGCCTGAGCTGACCCCACCGGCCACCCCTGACGGGCGGCCGGTGGATTCTGGACGCCAGACGCGCCCTCCGCCAGGCCCGCCCCAGCCGAGCCACCCCGGACACCGCGTACAGCCACCAATGGGAGCAATCCATGGGACTGTTCATCCTCAGACGGGTCGGCGTGATGCTGCTCACCGCCCTGTGCCTGACCTATGTCGTGTTCTTCATGACAAACCTCTATCCAAACCTGGAGAAACTGGCCAAGACCCAAGGCAACTTCCGCATGTCGGACGAGGCCGTGGCCAGCTGGCTGGAAAAGGGCGGCTATCTGCAATCCACCCCCAAGAAATACTTGGAATGGGTCGGGCTCGCGCCGTCCTATCAGCACGTGGCAGCAGATGGCGCCGTCACCGGCCGCTGCATCCAGCCCGGCATGGAACCGGAGGACGCACCGCGCTTTTGCGGCATCCTCCAGGGGTACTGGGGCTACTCCACCGTATTCCGCGACGAGGTCGCCAGCATCATCGCCACCCGGCTGGGGCTGACCGGCTATCTGATGTTCTGGGTGATGCTGATCATGGTGCCCGCGGCGCTGATCCTGGGTGTGCTGGCGGGTATGCGCGAAGGCTCCGGTATGGACCGATCACTGTCGACGGTGGCGATCACCACCACAGCGACGCCGGAATATGTCTCGGGCGTTCTGTTCATCGCGATCTTTTCGTCCTCGGCCGTGGGATTGAAGTGGTTCAAGGGCACCGCCACCAGCGCCATGGAGAACCCGAATTTCGAGAATTTCACCCTGCCGGTGCTGACGATCGTCTTGTACGGCATGGGCTATATCGCCCGCATGACCCGCGCCTCGATGACCGAAGTGATGACGGCGCAGTATATCCGCACCGCCCGGCTGAAAGGCGTGAGCTTTCACAACATCGTCCTGAAGCACGCGCTACGCAACGCGCTGATCGCGCCTTTCACCGTCATTATGCTGCAATTTCCATGGCTGTTGAATGGCGTCGTGATCGTGGAAACCCTGTTCAACTACAAGGGCTTCGGCTGGACGCTGGTGCAGGCGGCGGGCAACAATGACATCGAACTGCTGCTTGGCGTTTCGGTGGTCTCGGTTCTGGTGGTTCTGATCACGCAGCTGATTTCCGACATCGGCTATGTGTATCTGAACCCCCGGATCCGGATTTCATAAGGGAGGCGGCAGATGGAAGCACTGGGCGCATTTGAAATCACCCTTCGGATCCTCTACCAGCTGTCGCCGGTCTGGGTATCGCTGGCGATCCTTTTCATCTTCTCCATCGCCTTCAAGCGGCGATTGGGCCTGTATGGCAAGCTGTTCGACAGCCCGATCGGCATGGTCGGCTTTGTCATGGTGATGTTCTGGGTGTTCACCGGGATCTATGGCGCGATGGATATGATTATCACCCATGACGCGCTGGCGCAGCTGTCGGGCATGAAGAACAAGCCCCCTGGCACCCCCCTGCGCAGCGCCGACGAAGGCAGCTACCCCTACTACCTGTTGGGCGGCGACAACCTGGCACGTGACGTGTTCAGCCGCTTGGTCAAGGGGGCCTGGGTGGTGGTGCAGATCGCACCGCTGGCGACGCTGTTTGCCTTCATGGTCGGCATCACCCTGGGCCTGCCCGCGGGCTTCTACGGTGGTCGGCTGGATGTGTTCCTGTCGTTCCTCGCCAACCTGATCCTGGCCTTCCCGGTGATCCTGCTGTTCTACCTGCTGGTCACACCGGAGATCGTCGCCACAGGTGTGCCGAACTACATGGCGATCGTTCTGTTCCTGTTTCCGATTATCTTTATCACGGTGCTGCTGAACGCGCGCTATTACACCCGGCCCAAACTGCGCAACCCGCTGCTCGGCGGGGTGCTGGTGATCGCGATCTGGCTGTATCTGCAAACCGTGTCCAATGGCGGTTACCTGGTCAACACACCGGATTTTACCGTCTGGGGCCTTCCGCGGGTGCTGGATTTCTTTGACATACCCGGCGGCATTCTGGTGGTGTTTGTCTCGGTTGTGTTTGTGAACTCCCCCACCGTGTTCCGCATCGTGCGCGGACTGACCATGGACATCAAGACGCGAGACTATGTCGCCGCCGCCCAGACCCGTGGCGAGGGGCCGTGGTACATCATGCTGTGGGAAATCCTGCCCAACGCCCGCGGGCCGCTGATCGTCGATTTCTGCCTGCGCATCGGCTATACCACCATCTTGCTGGGAACCTTGGGGTTCTTCGGCCTGGGCTTGCCGCCGGAAAGCCCGGACTGGGGTTCGACCATCAATGACGGGCGCAAGCTGCTATCGGTCTATCTGCATCCTGCGCTGGCACCCGCCTTTGCGCTGTTGACGCTGGTGCTGGGGTTGAACCTGCTGGCGGACGGGTTGCGCGAAGAAAGCTTGAAGGACTGATCTGCACCGGCAGGACCGGGGGCCAGCCCCCGGACCCCCGGAATATTTGGAGCCAGAAGAAACGGCCCCCGTTCATTCCGGCTCTGACAGGGAGACAACGACCATGATTAAACTGGCGGACTACGACGGCCCGATCCTGGAAATCGACAAGCTGTCGATCTCTTTCTTCACCCGACTGCGGGAAATTCCTGCGGTGATGGATTTCTCTGTCACCGTGCAGCCGGGTGAGGCGGTCGGGCTGGTCGGTGAATCCGGATGCGGCAAGTCCACCGTGGCGCTGGGAGTGATGCAGGATCTGGGCAAGAACGGCCGCGTGGTCGGCGGCAGCATCAAATTCAAGGGCCGCGACCTGAGCGAGCTGAGCGCCGCCGAGCTGCGCGACATCCGCGGCAACGAGATCGCGATGATCTATCAGGAGCCAATGGCCAGCCTCAACCCGGCGATGAAGATCGGCAAGCAGCTGATGGAAGTGCCGATGATCCACGAAGGCGTCAGCGAAAAGGACGCCTATGCCCGCGCGCTGGAGGTGGTCACCGACGTGCGCCTGCCCGACCCGGAGCGCATGCTGAACTCCTATCCGCATCAACTGTCAGGCGGCCAGCAGCAGCGCATCGTGATTGCCATGGCCTTGATGTCGAAACCCAGCCTGCTGATCCTGGATGAACCCACCACCGCGCTGGACGTGACGGTGGAGGCCGCGGTGGTCGAACTGGTCAAGGATCTGGGCAAGAAATACGGCACCTCGATGCTGTTCATCAGCCATAATCTGGGCCTGGTGCTGGAGACCTGCGACCGCATCTGCGTGATGTATTCCGGCGAAGCGGTGGAGCGTGGCTCGATCCACGATGTGTTCGACGAGATGCAGCACCCCTATACCCAGGCGCTGTTTCGCTCGATCCCCTTGCCCGGCGCTGACAAGACCGCCCGCCCACTGGTGGCGATCCCCGGCAACTTTCCCCTGCCCCACGAACGGCCGCCCGGCTGCAACTTTGGGCCGCGCTGCGACTATTTCGAGGCCGGGCGCTGCGACGCGGACCAGGTGATCCCGATGCGGCCCGTGCACGGCAACGACCGGCACGAGACCCGCTGCCTGCGGTTTGAGGAGATCGACTGGGACGCGCCGCTGGCCCTGGCCGAGCAAAAAGAAAAAACCGCGCCCGGCAAGGTGGTGCTGACAATTGACAACCTCAAGAAATACTATGAGGTTGCGGCCAATGCCCTGTTCGGCGGCGGCGACAAGAAGGTGGTGAAGGCGAACGAGACGCTGAGCTTCGAGGCGCGCGAATCCGAAACCCTGGCCATCGTCGGCGAGAGCGGCTGTGGCAAATCCACGTTCGCCAAGGTGCTGATGGGGCTGGAGACCGCGACCGAGGGCGAGATCCTTCTGGATGGCCGCAACATCGAGCAGACCCCAATCGAAGCCCGCGATACGCGTACCATTTCCGACGTGCAGATGGTGTTCCAGAACCCGTTTGATACGCTGAACCCATCGATGACGGTGGGCCGACAGATCATGCGGGCGCTGGAGATCTTTGGCGTCGGCGACAGCGAAGCCGCACGCAAGCAGAGGATGCTGGAGCTGCTGGACCTTGTGAAGCTGCCCCGCGCCTTTGCCACAAGGATGCCGCGGCAGCTGTCGGGGGGGCAGAAACAGCGCGTCGGCATCGCCCGCGCCTTTGCCGGCGGCGCACGGATCGTAGTGGCCGATGAACCGGTCTCGGCGCTGGACGTGTCGGTACAGGCCGCCGTCACCGATCTGTTGATGGAGATCCAGCGCAAGGAAAAGACCACGCTTTTGTTCATCAGCCACGACCTGAGCATCGTGCGCTATCTCAGCGACCGGGTGATGGTGATGTATCTTGGCCATGTGGTGGAACTGGGCAACACCGACCAGGTCTTTGCCCCGCCCTACCACCCCTATACCGAGGCGCTGCTATCCGCGGTGCCGATTGCCGACACCTCGGTCGAGAAAAAGCACATCGTGCTGGAGGGCGACATTCCGTCCGCGATGGATCCGCCGCCGGGCTGCCCGTTCCAGACCCGCTGCCGCTGGAAATCCGAAGTGCCCGGAAACCTGTGTGAGCGCGAGGTGCCGCCGCAGCGTCAGCTGGGCGGTGGCCATCAGATCAAATGCCACCTGGATGACGCAACGCTTGCCCGGATGACCCCCGTCATCAAAACGGCGGCGGAGTGACGGGCGCATCACCGTGGGCCACGCCCGGCACCGACGGAGCCCGCTGCCGCGCGCCGACCGGCCGGACCGCAACCGGCGTTGCCGTGGCCGGAAAGCGCCCATACTGCGCGGCATGATCGTCCCACTGCTGCCATTTAGCCAACCATGGCTCCCCGCCGAGAGCCGCCTTCAGTGGCGCAAGCTGCGACTCGTAACGGCGCCATTTGCCGACGGAGCGGTTGCTGATTGTCTGGCGCACCTGGATGAGCGAGGCGGTCAGCACCGCCCGCGTGTTGTCCTGCGGCGCAAGGCAGGCCTCCTCCCACGGCAGGCCGACGTGGTCCAGCACGGCGCGCAGCTGGTCGTGAGGCTGACTGACCAGCGCCTCATAGGATTGCACCCGCAGCACGTCCCCCAGCCGGTGCTGATAATCCCGCACAGACCGGTAGACGCACCGCGTCATATGGCCAATCGCCTCCAACCGGGTGGAAAACCGGTTGCCGACGGCAAAATTTGCCACAAAGTTCGATAACCCCAAGTCCAGCGGATGACGTGACAGAAACACAAACTTCGCCTCGGGCAGCAGAAGGCGGGCAAGGCCCATCTCGAAACAATTGAGCGGCATCTTGTCCACGACCACCGCCGCATCCGCAGTGCCCGGTCCCAAGGCCTGCCGCAGGAACAGATCACGAAACTGCGCAATCTCTGCCGCGCTCAGCCTGCCGGTCCAGTTCCACCAGCCTGCATCACCATGGGTCTGCGCCACATGCCTGCGAACCGCAGTCGCCGTGGCCGACAGCGCCGTACTTTCACCGATACTGGCGACCTGAGAATGGCGCGACAGGCAGGTTTCCAGCAGCGTCGTTCCACTACGCGGCATGCCGGTCACAAACACCATCACCGGCTCCCCAGACGACGGGACCACGGGGCTCTCGCCCCAGTCGGCAAGCCGCTGCCCGGCCACGCGCCGCTCCTGAAAGTCGCGGTCGTAGGTGCCCGGGCGCAACCCGTTGGCCATGCTGTAATGGGCGAAGGCCTCCGTCGGCCGGTCGGCGCGATCTTCCAGCAACCCAAGCGCAAAATGCGCCTGGATCTTCTGCGACAGGCTGCTTGCATCCGCCTCTGCCACCGTGCGCAGATGGGCCGCTTCGGCGCTGTCGGTGGCGAAGGGCGCGAGATGGTTGTAGGCGGTCAGCAGTTCCAGCTGCTGCGGCGCGAGCGCCAGCGCCTGTTCGTAGGCCGCACGCGCGCCAGTCTTGTCGCCGCAGGTGGTGCGCGCCGCCGCCAGCTTGCCCCAGGCGCACCACAGGTCCGGTCGCAGGTCCACCACCAGTTCCAGCAACCGCGCTGCGGTGTGCCCGTCGCCCAGTGACAAATAGCAGACGGCCGCAAGGTTCAGCGCCGCCAGATTGCCGGGATCCTTTCGAAGCACCGGAAGCAACAGCGCCAGCGCCTGCCCGTAGTGGGCCCGCCCCATGTGCTTTTCAGACATGGTCAGAGCGTCCATCTGCGTTGACGGCTCTGTCCTAACTCTCTGACTTTTACTCATGTCAAGGGTCCTGTCTCAAATCGGCACCTGCAACGTAGAAGAGAAGAGTTCAAGACAGGGTTAATTTCAGTTAGCCTCTCCAACTGTACGCCAACTTCCGCGGCCGCAGGCCCGGGGAACCGCGCCTTGTTTTTGTCAACTGAGCAGCAGAACCACGATCATCAGCAGGTTCATCGAGGCAAACTGCATCAGGCGCGGCATCTTTCTGCCCTGCCGTGCCGCCACAGCCGCCGCCACCAGAGACAGCACCAGACCCGCCAGCGACAAGCCGCCGCCGATTAGGCCGGCAGGACCGGTACCCGGCCCCCAGGCGGACCCTTCCAGCGCCATCCCCTTCAGGCCGACTCCGATCAGGATACCGGTGATCGCGGCCGCCAGGCTCAGCACGGCACTGCGCGGTCGGCGTGGCAAGCGTGCCCCCAGCATGTTGTCAATCATCGCCCGCGTCGGCGCGGCCGTGGGCTGCCATTCGATGCGTGCAACCCGATCCTCAAAGCTGTTGACATACATGGATTTTCTCTCCTGGCAGCGGATCTTCAACTGCGCCAAGATTGATGAAAAATTGAGGCAAATACGTGACAAGCCGGCGGAGTTAACGCGGCATTAAGAAGTCTTACCGAAGGCTTAACGCGCGGCACGGCCGGTGGCATTCTCGGTGCCTTCAGCTGCCCCAGATCTTCTTCACGTAGTTCTGGGTTTCCTTGTAGGGCGGCACACCGCCATGTTTACGCACCGCTTCGGGTCCGGCGTTATAGGCTGCCAGCGCCAGGCGCCAATCGCCGAACTTGCGGTACTGCCGCGCCAGGTAGCGCGCGCCGCCTTCCAGATTCTGCCGCGGCACCGCCGGATCCACCCCCAGCGCCCGCGCGGTGGCGGGCATTAACTGCGCCAGCCCCAAGGCCCCCTTGTGCGATTTGGCGGTTGGGTTCCAATTGCTCTCCTGCTGCACCAGCCGCAGGAACAGGTCCTCCGGCACGTTGTGCTTGCGGGCGGCCTCTCGCGCCATGGTCAGAAACTGGCCGCGGTACTTGCCACTGTAGGGCAACGTGCCAGCAGCCGAGGGCACCTTGTAGGTCTTGGGCTGCAACCTTGCGGAGTTCCTGTACTGGCTTGCCGCGCGGTTATCCAGAAGCCGGGTATGGGCGGCAAACAACGCCTTCCGGTTTTTGCTGCTCAGCATTTCGGCGGCGGCGGGCTGACCCACCGCGACCATTGCTACCACGACCCCCGCAACGGCTTTGCGCATTTCCGCTGTCCTGACACTGTCCCACTCGGCCTGAATATAACCAATGCGCAGCAAAATTAAAGCAACCGTGCCGCAAAACCCGCATCCCTGCGCCGCGGCCCACGAATTCGCCTTCAGAGTCCGGGTTTCCTCACCCCGCGCTGGCCTATACTGTGCGTGCAAATCGGCGCGACCGGATTCGCCCTGGATCGCTGCCGGAGAGGAACACCAAAAGACACAAAAGACAAAGGACCGAACCCTATGGCCGGCTCACTGAACAAAGTTATGCTTATCGGCAACCTGGGCCGCGACCCCGAGGTGCGCAGCTTCCAGAACGGCGGCAAGGTGTGCAACCTGCGCATTGCCACCTCCGAAACCTGGAAAGACCGCAACACCGGCGAGCGTCGCGAGAAAACCGAATGGCATTCCGTCGCGGTCTTCAGCGAAGGCCTGGTGCGGGTCTGCGAGCAATATCTGCGCAAAGGTTCCAAGGTTTACGTCGAGGGCCAGCTGCAGACCCGCAAATGGCAGGACCAGAGCGGCCAGGACCGTTATTCCACCGAGATCGTTCTGCAAGGCTTCGGCGGCACGCTGACCATGCTGGACGGCCGCGGCGAAGGCGGCGGCGGTGGCGGCCAGGGTGGCGGCGGCTATGGCGGCGGCAGCCAGGGCGGCGGCGGCGGTTACGGCGGCGGCTATGACAGCGGCCCGCAGGGCGGCGGCGGCCAGGGCGGCGGTGGCGGCTTCGGCGGCGGAGCCTCGCACAACATCGACGACGACGAGATCCCGTTCTGAGAGCTCGATCCGCAAAGCAACTCGATCAGAATACAAAAGGGCAGCCCAATGGCTGCCCTTCCTTGTTTCAGACGGCTGAGGGGGTCACGTCCCGGCGTCGCGCAGCACCGACAGCACCGCCTCCGGCGGCACATCGCCGGTGACGAAAGCGTCGCCGATGCCGCGCGCCAGAATGAACTTCAGCTGACCCGCGACCACTTTTTTGTCTTGGCCCATCAGCTCCAGCAGCTTCTCTGCCCCTGGCAAGTCGCCGGGGATGTCCGCCAGATCCGTCTTCATGCCCATCGCCTTCAGATGCGCGCGCACCCGGCTGGGATCTTCTTGCGAGCACAGTCCCAGCCGCGCGGACAGCTCAAACGCCAGCGCGCAGCCGATCGCCACGCCCTCGCCGTGCAGCAGCCGATCGGAATAGCCCGTCGCCGCCTCCAGCGCGTGGCAGAAGGTATGACCCAAATTCAACAGCGCGCGGTCGCCCTGCTCGGTTTCGTCGCGCACCACGATGTCGGCCTTCATCTGGACCGAGCGCGCCACCGCCTCGACCCGGGCGGCCATGTCGCCCGCTGCCAGCGCCGGGCCGTTGGCCTCAAGCCAGGCAAAGAACTCCGCATCGCCCAGCAAGCCGTATTTCACCACCTCGCCATAGCCTGACAGGAAATCGCGCGGCTCAAGCGTGCCCAGAACAGCGGTATCCGCCAGCACCAGTGAGGGCTGGTGAAAGGCGCCGATCAGGTTCTTGCCCTGCGGTGCGTTGATGCCGGTCTTGCCGCCCACCGAACTGTCCACTTGCGCCAGCAAGGACGTCGGAATTTGCACAAAGCGCACCCCGCGGCGCAAGACGGCGGCGGCAAAGCCTGCCAGATCGCCGATCACCCCGCCGCCCAAGGCCACCACAACGTCACCGCGCTCGATCTTCTGCTCCAGCAGCCATTCGACCGCGCGGCTGAATTGCGGCCAGCCCTTGGTCGCCTCGCCCGGCGGCAGCGCCAGTGCCGTCATCTCGATGTCAGCCTCTGCCAGACCGGTGCGCAATCCCTCCAGATGCCGCGCGGCGACATTCTCGTCCGTCAGCACCGCCACCTGCGGCCGCTTCAGCAGGGGCGCGATACGCCGCCCCGCCTGCGCAAGCAGGCCGGGGCCGATCACCACATCATAGGCGCGCTCCCCAAGGGGCACGTGAACCTTGCGTTCCATCACTTCCACTCCAGTACATCAGGGCGGGCCTGCAAGGCCTCCAGCACCCGGTCAACCATGGATTCAATTGATGCCTGCCCGTCTGATACCACGGCCAAGTCCGCCTTCGAGTACAGCGGCACCCGGTCCCGGTACAGCGCGCTGAGGGTCGCATGCGGATCCTCGGTACGCAGCAGGGGCCGGGTATCGCGGTGCCGCACCCGGTTCCACAGCACCTCCAGATCGGCATTCAGCCAGATCGCCACACCCTTGGCCGAAATCACGTCCCGATTCTCGGCCGCCAGAAAGGCACCGCCTCCGGTGGACAGCACGCCGCGCTCCTCCTCCAGCAGCCGGGCGATCACCTGCCGTTCCTTTTGGCGAAAGAACGGCTCACCGTCGCGGGCAAAAATCTCTGGGATGGTCATGTTGGCAGCGGCCTCGATCTCGTGGTCGCTGTCCAGAAAGGGCACCCCCAACCGCGCCGCCAGGGCGCGGCCCACCGCAGTCTTTCCTGCCCCCATCATCCCCACCATCACGATGGTCTTCTTCAAGGTACCGGGCACCTGGCCTGCGGCCTTCTGGCCGCTGCTTTGCTCTTTTTCGCTCATTCTTCAGTGAATGACGTGATCTTGCGGAAAAGGGAATATATAACTTCGGCAAAAGAGCAGGAAACAGGCAGTGGATGACCCATGGGGCGATTGTTTAAATATTTGATCTACTTGGTGGTTCTGGCGGCAGTTGGCCTTGTGGCCTATGCCTATGTCGGACCGTGGTTCGGGGCCGATTTCAGCGCGCCCAGTACCGAAGTGCGCAAGCCGGTGGCGCTGGATGCGGATTAAGGCCGTCGCCGCGGCGGTGCTGCTGGCCGGGCCTGCGCTCGCCAATGAACCGCTGGCGGCGATCGACTGGCTGAACAAGCCACAGCCGCGCAGCCAGCTGCCCGGCACCGTGCTGCTGGAACCGGCTGTGACAGGCACCGCCGAACTGCCGCCGGTCTCCGTCACCCCGCTGGAGGCGCTGCGCGCGCCCGCTGGGCTGGTGCCCGCCTCGGCCACCGGCCTGCCGACCGACCTGTGGCGCGGCAGCGATGCCGAGGACATGAGCCGCCTGATCCAGACCGTGCCAGTGCGTCGCAGCCCTGCGATGCAGGCGCTGCTGTTCACCCTGCTGCTGTCGGAAACGCGCGCCCCCGACGACAGTGGCGACCAGATCCTGCTGGCCCGGTTGGACAGACTGCTGGCGCTGGGTGCCACCGATGCGGCCCAGGCCTTGGCAGAGCAAGCCGACCCCACGGCCAGCCCGGAGCGCTTTGCCCGCTGGTTCGATGCCACATTGTTGACTGGCAGCGAGGAAGCCTCCTGCACGGCGCTGACAGCGACGCCGCATCTCTCGGCCAGCTACGCGGCGCGGATCTTCTGTTCCGCTCGGCGCGGCGACTGGGACACCGCGGCGCTGATGCTGGAAACCGCGCTGGCGCTAGAGCTGTTGCCGCAAGCGCAGTTGGACCTGCTGGACCGGTATCTGAACCCAGATCTATACGAGGCGGCCGCGCCGCTGTCGCGTCCGGCGCAGCCCGATCCGCTGACCTTCCGCCTGTTTGAAACCATCGGCGAGGCAATGCCGACAGCCCCGCTGCCCCCCGCCTTTGCCGCCGCCGACTTGCGCGATATTGCCGGTTGGAAGGCACAGCTGGAGGCGGCCGAGCGGCTGGCGCGCGGCGGCGCGTTGAACCCGAATCAGTATCTCGGCCTGTTCAGCGCCCGCGAACCCGCCGCATCGGGCGGCATTTGGGATCGGGTCGCAGCCGTGCAACAGCTCGAATCTGCGCTGAACCGCGCCGACCCGGAAGAAATCGCCCGCACCCTGCCCGACGCTTGGGCCGCGATGCAGGCGGCGGGCACCGAAACCGTCTTTGCCGACCTCTTTGCGGAGCCCCTGGCCCGCGCCAAGGTGGCCGACCCGGCGACCGCCGCCCTGGCCTGGCGCATCCGGCTGCTGTCCCCGCAGTATGAGCTCGCGGCGCTCGACCCGCCGGATGACGATGGCACCAGCCGCTTTCTCGCCGCGCTGGCCCAGGGGCGCCCCGAGGCCGAGACCGCCCCCGACGCCACCGCCCGCGCCATCGCGCTGGGCTTTGCCGCGCCGCCGCCGGTGCCCGCGCGGATCAGACAGCTGCTGGACGAGGGCCGGTTGGGCGAGGCGATCCTGCGCGCCATGGAGCTGTACGGGCGCGGTGCCAACGGCAACCTTGGCGATCTCAGCGCTGCGCTCGCGGCATTGCGCACCGTCGGGCTGGAAGATACCGCCCGCCGCGCCGCGTTGCAGCTGATGCTGCTGGAGCCGCAATGACATGACGGCGCCGCGCGACAACTTCCAGTGGATCTCGACCTTTCTCGATGCCCAGGCAGCCGAGACCGGCGCCTCGCAGAACACGCTGCTGGCCTATGGCCGCGATCTTAAGGATCTGAGCGGCTGGCTGGACCATCGCAACCTGGACTTTCTCAGCGCCCAGCAGGACGATCTGGAGGCCTATTTGATCAGCTGCGACGCCCAGGGCCTGGCCCGCGCCACCCGCGCGCGGCGGCTTTCGGCGGCCAAGCAGATCTATCGCTTCGCCTTTGAGGAAGGCTGGCGCGAGGACAACCCGGCCATTCAGATCCGCGGCCCCGGCCGCGAAAAGCGCCTGCCCAAAACGCTGGACGTCGGCGAGGTCGACCGCCTGCTGGAAGCCGCCCGCAAGACGGGCCGCAGCACCGCAGACCGGCTGCGCAACACCTGCCTGATGGAACTGCTTTATGCCACCGGCATGCGCGTGACAGAGCTGGTCTCGCTGCCGGTGTCCGCCGCACGTGGCGATCCGCGCATGCTGCTGGTGCTGGGCAAGGGCGGCAAAGAGCGCATGGTGCCGCTGTCCCCCCCCGCCCGCGAGGCGCTGGCCGTCTGGTTGCACGAGCGCGACGCCGCCGAGACGCTGCGCGAGGCCAAGGGGCAATCCCCGTCACGCTTCCTGTTTCCCTCGCGTGGCAAGTTGGGGCATCTGACCCGCCACCGCTTCTATCTGCTGATAAAGGAACTGGCTGTTACCGGCGGTGTTTCCCCGGAAAAGGTCACACCGCACACCTTGCGGCATGCGTTTGCCACCCATCTGCTGGCCAATGGGGCTGACCTGCGCGCCATCCAGGCGCTGCTCGGGCATGCCGACATCGCCACCACCGAAATCTACACCCATGTGCTGGATGCGCGGCTGCAAGAGCTGGTGCTGGAGCATCATCCGCTTGCCAAGCGCAGCTGATCACGCGCCCCTGCTTGAAGCGCGCCGCACAAGCCCCCATAACAACAGTGAACCTTCACAACCCTCCGGATTTCTGACCCACCATGGACACAGCTTCCACCGTATTCGACAGCGCTTTCTGGATCACCGCCGGCGCGATTGTCCTGTTGCTGGTGCTCTCGGCCTTCTTCTCCGGCTCTGAAACCGCGCTGACCGCCGCCTCGCGCGGCAAGCTGCGCAGCCAGGCCGACAAGGGCTCGCATGGGGCGCAGACCGCGCTGAGCGTCACCGAGGACAGCGAACGGCTGATCGGCTCCGTGCTGCTGGGCAACAACCTGGTGAACATCCTGGGCACCTCCCTGGCCACCGCGTTGTTCACCCGCGCCTTTGGCGAAAGCGGCGTCGCGCTGGCGACTCTGGTCATGACCCTGTTGGTGCTGATCTTTGCCGAGGTGTTGCCCAAGACCTACGCGATCTCCAACGCAGAAAAGGCGGCCGCGGCGGTGGCACCGGTCATCTCGGTGCTGGTGACGCTGCTGGCGCCGATCGTGGGGCTGGTGCGGCTGCTGGTGCGCGGCGTGTTGCGCGTCTTTGGCGTGCGGATCGACCCGGACAGCCACATCATGGCCGTGCGCGAGGAAATTGCCGGCGCGCTGCATCTTGGCCATTCCGAGGGGGTCGTCGAGAAAGAAGACCGCGACCGCATCCTCGGCGCGCTGGACCTCTCCGAACGTTTTGTCGAGGAGATCATGCTGCACCGCTCCCACATCCAGATGATCGACGCCGAGGCGGATCCGGAAAAGATCCTCGAGCAGTGCCTGCAAAGCCCCCACACCCGGCTGCCGGTCTTTCGCGGCGAGCAGGAGAACATCATCGGCGTGGTGCACGCCAAGGACCTGTCCCGCGCCATGTACGAACAACTGGGCGGCGCGGGCGGCGATGCGGACCGGCTGAAATCCTTCGACATCACACAGGTCGCCAACGCCCCCTATTTCGTGCCGGAAACCACCACGCTGGACGAGCAGATGCGCCAGTTCCTGCGCATGCGCTCGCATTTTGCACTGGTGGTGGATGAATACGGTGCGCTGCAGGGGCTTATCACGCTGGAAGACATCCTCGAGGAGATCGTCGGGGAGATCACCGATGAATTCGACCCGGCAGAGGGCAACATCGCCAAAAAGACCTCTGATGGCTCCTATCTCGTCGAAGGCGCCACCACGATTCGCGATCTCAACCGCGCCACCGACTGGAACCTGCCGGACGAAGAGGCCAACACCATCGCAGGTCTGGTCATCCACGAGGCCCAGACCATCCCTACCAAGGGACAGGTGTTTTCCTTCCACGGCTTCCGGTTCGAGGTCACCGAGCGCGAAGGCAACCGCGTCACCGCGCTGAAAATCCGCCCGCTGTACTGACTGGCCGAGCGGTTGCCGCCGCCCCACTGCCCCTGCCCGCCCCATCAATCGCTCATCGCCGCCCGCTCCGGCGGCATCCTTGGCCTGCCTGCGGCGGGCTTTGTCGTTTTTTGACTGGACGACTGTTCACAACTGTCCAGAATAAACCTAGCCAAGTCAGAGGGAGGGCCAGATGAAAACCACCACCCGCGTGGCAGTGATCGGCGGCGGCGTCGTCGGCTGCTCTGTACTCTACCACCTCACCAAACTTGGCTGGTCAGACGTGATGCTTCTGGAACGCTCCGAGCTGACATCCGGCTCTACCTGGCACGCCGCCGGGGGCTTTCACACGCTCAATGGCGACACCAACATGGCCGCGCTCCAGGGCTATACCATCAAGCTCTACAAGGAGCTGGAGGAAATCACTGGCCTGTCCTGCGGGTTGCACCACGTGGGCGGCGTCACCCTGGCCGATACCCAGGAACGCTTCGACATGCTCAAGGCGGAACGCGCCAAGCATCGCGTCATGGGGCTGGAGACCGAAATCATCGGCCCCGAGGACATCAAGCGTATTGCCCCTGTCACCAACACCGAGGGCATCATCGGCGGGCTTTATGACCCATTGGATGGCCACCTCGACCCGTCCGGCACCACCCACGCCTACGCCAGGGCCGCGCGTCTGGGCGGCGCTCTGATCGAAACCCACTGCAAGGTTGTGGAAACCAACCCGCGCCCGGACGGCAGCTGGGATGTGGTGACGGAGAAGGGCACCATCCACGCCGAACACGTGGTCAACGCCGGCGGTCTCTGGGCGCGCGAGGTCGGTGCCATGGCCGGTGTCTATCTTCCGTTGCACCCGATGGAGCATCAATACATCGTCACCGACGAGGTGCCGCTGATCGCCGAAATCATCGACGGCGGCGGCGAGCACCCGCATGTAATGGACCCGGCCGGCGAAAGCTACCTGCGGCAAGAGGGCCGCGGCCTTTGTATCGGGTTCTACGAACAACCCTGCCGCCCTTGGGCACAGGACGGCACCCCTTGGGATTTTGGCCACGAATTGTTGCCCGATGATTTCGACAAGATCGAGGACAGCGTCGCCTTTGCCTACCGCCGCTTCCCTGCGCTGGAGGCCGCGGGCGTGAAATCGGTGATCCACGGCCCTTTCACCTTTGCTCCCGACGGCAACCCGCTGGTCGGCCCGGTGCCCGACATGCGCAACTACTGGTCCGCCTGCGCCGTGATGGCAGGTTTCAGCCAGGGCGGCGGTGTCGGGCTGATGCTGGCGCAATGGATGGTGGAGGGCGAGTGCGAACGCGATACCTTTGCCATGGATTGCGCCCGGTTCGGCGACTGGGTCACCCCTGGCTACACCCGGCCCAAAGTGATTGAAAACTACCAAAAACGCTTCTCCATCGCTTACCCGAATGAGGAGCTGCCCGCCGCCCGGCCCTTCCGCACCACGCCGATGTACGACATCTTTGACAAGATGGGTGCAGTCTGGGGCGCGCAATACGGGCTGGAGGTTGCGAACTACTTTGCCGATGCAGACGCGCCGCGCTATGAGACGCCGTCGTTCCGCCGCTCCAACGCGTTCGAGGCAACCGCGCGCGAAGTCAAGGCGGTGCGCGATGCCGTCGGCATCAACGAGGTGCACAACTTCGGCAAGTACCGCATCACCGGCCCCGGGGCTCGCGACTGGCTGGACCGCATCATGGCGGGGCGGGTGCCGCCACCGGGCCGCCTTTCACTCACCCCGATGTTGTCGCCAAAGGGGCGTCTGATCGGCGATTTCACCATCTCCTGCCTGTCGGAGCAGGAGTTCCAGCTCACGGCCTCTTATAGCGCGCAGGCCTATCACATGCGCTGGTTCCAGCAGCACCTCGACCCGGACGTGCAGCTGGAAAACATCTCGGATCGCCGCAGCGGCTTCCAAATTGCCGGCCCCAAGGCGCGCGAGCTGCTGCAAGCCTGCACCCGACAGGACATCTCCGACATGCGCTTTCTGGATGTGCGCCGCCTGACCGTTGGCCTGGCCGACTGCAGTGTGCAGCGCGTCAGCTACACCGGCGATCTGGGATTCGAGATCTTCTGCGACCTGCCCAGCCAACGCAGCCTGTGGCAGACGTTGTGGACCAGGGGCCAGCCACTGGGGCTGCGCCCCTTTGGCATGCGGGCGATGATGTCCCTGCGCCTGGACAAGTTCTTCGGCGCGTGGCTGCGCGAATACGCGCCGGATTACACGGCGGCGGAAACCGGGCTGGATCGCTTCATCTCTTTCGCCAAACCCGTTGATTTCATTGGGCGCGCTGCGGCGGAGGCCGAACGGGCAGCAGGACCAACCCGCCGCCTCTGCGCCTTTGAGGTCACGGCGGACGATGCCGATGTCACCGCCGATGAACCGATCTGGCTGGAGGGCCGCGTAGTGGGGTTCTGCACATCCGGTGGCTATTCGCACCATGCGCAAAAATCCATCGCGCTGGGGTTCATGCCTGCGGACACAGCCCGTGCCGGGCTGGAGGTGGAGATTGAGATCCTCGGCAAGTTGCACCCTGCGAGGTTGATTACCACGCCGCTGTTCGACGCGGACGGTGCCCGGATGCGTGGCTGAGGGGCGGAATACAGGTCAGCTCCCCTGCCCTGTTTTGCCTCTGTTGCGTCCCCTGCGCGCGCTGCCGCAGCGGCCACCCCGCAACGGAAGGGTCAGTCTGCGCACCCGAATGTTTCGCGCGCGAAACATTTGGTCAGCCCGTCTGCCCTATCTCGTCGTCCAGCTATGGCTTTTTCTGGCAGTGCATCGTCTTCTTGCTACAAATAGCCCCGCCGGAGGCTTCCGACGCCCCGGCGCAGAACAAAGGTCCGCCATGATGACCGCCATCGCCATACTTCTCCTTGCCGCTGGCGCCTCCGCGCGAATGCGCGGGCAGGACAAACTGCGGCAGCCGGTCGATGGGCAGCCCTTGCTGTCCCTGCTGTGCGACCGTGCGCGACAGACCGGGTTTGCGACTTATGTCACGCTGCCCGGCCACGACCACCCGCGCGCCGCCTTCATCGGCAGCGCCCATCCCGTGGCGGTGCCCGACGCGGCAGAGGGTATGGCGGCCTCCATCCGCCGCGGCGTCGCGGCCCTGCCCGAGGCAACCGAAGGCGTCATGATCCTGCCCGCTGACATGCCGGAGATCACCACCGAGGACATACTGCGGGTGGCCTCGGGCTTTCAGGGCGGCAACGGCGAGATCCTGCGCGCCAGCGCCAGCGACGGTCGACCTGGCCATCCGGTGCTGTTTCCGCGCCGCTGCTTTGCAGCGCTGCAGGATCTGCGCGGCGATCTGGGTGCCCGCGCGTTGCTGCGCCGTGACACCGTGCGACCCGTCGCCCTGCCCGGCACCCACGCACTGACCGACCTCGACACGCCGGAGGATTGGGAAAGCTGGCGCCGCAGTCGCTAGTCAGACCGCCGCTGCCAACGTGCAGGCCAGACGCTGTCGCCTGCGGCAAAAGAAAGGGCGGGACCATCGGCCCCGCCCTGTTACGCCCTGCGAGCCGCCGCCGCCTCCCCCAAGACGGCGGCAGCATGGTTCAATGCACCAGCAGTTGCGCCTCATGCTTGCGCAGCGACCGCCGCGCGGCGGCATAGGTCCGGCCACCCTGATCTGCCTTCAGTTCCGGGAACAGCTCAAGCAGTTCGTTGCGCTGCGCGCTGTCCAACCCGCGCAGGGTCTGGTCGCCGGGCTGGAAGCTCTCGGTCCAAGCGCCATCGGACAGCACCACCTCGTGCTGGTCGAACATGAAGTGGATGTAGGTCACCTTGGAGGTCGCCACCTGATCCACCCCCTCCAGCCCGGTCAGATGCTTGGCTGCCACCAGGACCTCGCGGTCCTCAAAATACAGCGCCGTCTTGTCGTTGGCGATCAGCACACGGTGGTTGGGGCTGACCATCATGTCACGCTCCGGCAGGCCATTGCCCAGCGCGCCCTGACGGATCAGCACCGGTTGCAGATGCGTCGCGTTCTCCAGATCCTGCGTCGCCAGATCGCGAGAGCTAAGCCACCGGATCTCCTGGATGCCGTTGTCGCGGGTAATGATCCGGTCGCCGACCGCCAGATCCTCAACCCGGCGTTCACCGTCGGGCGTGGCAATCAGCGTGCCGGGTGTGAAGCACGGCACCACCACGCGCTCGATCTCATAGAACTCTGCGGTGCCGGTTGCCCGGCCGTCAGCGTCCAGAAAGGTTACCGTGCCGTTCTCCGGGTTGCTGTCATCATACGCCACGCTGAGACTGCCACCGGGGTTCTGCGCCTCTGCCGCGCCGGTCAGGTCGAGAACGTCCTGATCGGATCCGTCGGCATCTTCGCCGCCATAGACAACATCGCCCGCGCTGATGCCGGTAAAACTGTCTGACCCGGTGTCGCCAAAGGCCCGGTCGGTTCCCTCCCCAGCGCCGAGGTCGATGGTGTCGTTGCCGCGACCGCCGCCGAGACGGTCATCGCCCTGGCCGCCGCGGATCACATCGTCGCCCGCGCCGCCGGAGACGGTGTCGTCGTCGATGCCCGCGTCGATGGTGTCGTTGCCCCTGCCGCCGCGGATCAGGTCGTCATCGTCCTGGCCATAGATCACGTCATCGCCCGAGCCGCCATGGATGGTGTCGCGCCCGTTGGTGGGATCAGGATCCGCTGGGCGGCCATCGCTGCCGTCATCGGTGATGTTCAGCCCATCCGGAAGCGCCGGGTCCAGCCCGCCGTAGATCGTGTCGTTGCCCGCGCCTCCCAGCAGCAGGTCGGAGCCTTCGCCACCGGTCACCATATCGTCATCGGCGCCGCCATCAATGCTGTCATCGTCGATGCCACCGTCGAGCACATCCATGCCGCGGCCACCATCGATCACATCGGCATCATCGCCAGTGGTGACCGTGTCGTTGCCGTCCCCCGCGATCACGGTGTCGCGGTCATCGTAAGGGTCATCATCGGCCGGAACATAGGGGATGTCTGGGTCGGTGCCGCTGTAGCCGGGGAAGCCCCGGTCCGGCAGCGCGCTGCCGCCGGAGGTGTCGATCACGTCGTCCCCCATGCCACCCTCGACCGAGTCGGAGCCGTCGCCGCCTTCGATGGTGTCATCGCCGCCGCCACCCAGAATGGTGTCGTCGCCGTCGCCGCCCTCCAGGCTGTCGTCGCCGCCATAGATGCTGCCGTCCGGGTCGGAGACATAGTCGTAATGACCATTGTCGAACCGGGTGCCGGAGCCGCCGAGGTCGATGGTCAGCAACACGTCGTCATAGTCCTGGTCGCCGAGGTTGTGCATGTCCTCAAAGCCGATGGAGACAGAGCCATCCGGGTTCTGCCCGAAGCCACCGGTATGCGGCAGCCCGTCAGAGTTGAGCGAGGCGTTGTCGCCGTAACCGGAGGAATAGAACGTGCCGCCGGGGCCGGAAATACCGATGCCAACAAGCGCGCCTTCAGGGGCGTCATAGGTGAAGGTCTGGCCAACGTCGGTCTTGGCGTTTGCGGTCAGCTCGACGATGCCGCCGATCTCGCCAGTGTCGGGGTCAATGGTATAGGCGAAGACGCTGTTCACATAGCCGCCCCCGGTGCCATCGATGGTGACGCTGATCAGACGATCGCTGCCAGAGCTGCCGTCGCCCTGGATCACATCATCGCCGCTGCCGCCCAGCACTGTGTCACTGCCAGCGCCGGCATACACGGTGTCGTCGCCGCTGCCGGCTTCGATCACGTCATCGTCGGGGCCAGCCGCCGGGTCGATGGCGTCCGCGTTGTCGACCATGTCGCCGTCGGGATCGCCGGTATAACCCGTATCAATCAAATCGTCGCCGCCGGTACCCTCGACAATCCCGTCGCGGCCGTCTTCAGGCTCTTCAATAATCGTGGTCATACCATTCTCCTTACCGATCTGGCCCCAAGCCCCATGTCAGGGACCAGCCGAACAACTGGCTTGCGTTGCGGAACCCCGCCTAAAATACTCGCTCACTCATCGAGGCATGGCGCACACGACCGCTGACCTGTGCGCCAATGTCGGCGTACAGCGGTGATTGTACATCCGCAGATCTGTGGGCGCCGACAGAGCAGTCGGGATCATTTTCCCGTTGCCGGTGCAGGTTCACAGTTCGGCAGCGTGCGGAACTTACCCCCCAAATGGGCTGAAACATGCATACTTGAGCCGGTTACCTCCACAAAGAGTAAAAATTTCCTTAAACCGCTGTTAATGGGGGCAAGACAGGCTTCGGCCGCCTGGAGAGCCGGTTTTCAAGCGGCTCACTGTTTCCGTTTTGAGCCCAAAATCGGGAAGAACCCGCCAGAAATCGCGCTTTTCAGCCGCCACTCGCGCTGCAACGCGCCTCATTGCTGATGCTTTGGAAACAATTACCGGCACGGCCTGCGCTCGGTTTGGCGTGAGGCAAAGGTTAACGCGGCAGCACGCAATATAACCCGCCCAAGGGTCAATCCGCACATATCGACCGCTTTGTTTCCGATTGCGACGCATTCGACAGCTGGTGCGGCGAATCAGTCACGGACCTGAACACAGCACCGACCCGGACTGTCAAAGGAAATAACCGTCAGATGTTCAGGACCCCATGCGGCAGAACCGCCGGGCGGACGCGCCCGCACCTCAATGGCTGCACAGCGCGCCCCATGGTTGTTCTGAAACCTCGGTCAGGCGCGGCCCGGCCTCAAGTCCGCTCCATGCTCAGCCGGGCACGGATGCCATTTGTGCCGGCCTCAAAGCTCAGCGCCCCGCCATGCATGCTGGCGATGCTGGCAACGATGGTCAGGCCGAGGCCGAACCCCTGCACCGCCTCGGTGTTCGTGCCGCGTCGATAGGGGGCGACCAAGGTCTCCAGATCGCCGGGCGCATAATCTGCGCCTGCATCCTCGACGATGAAGGTGGCAGTGTCGGCGTCGGCCTCCAGCTCCACGGTGGCCCGGCGGCCGTACTTCAGCGCGTTGTCGATCAGGTTGGACAGAGCCCGCTGCAGCGCCACAGGCCGCGCCGTCACCACAACCCGGCGTTCATCCGGCAATGCGCCATGGCCGCGCCGCAACATGAAAACAGACCGCCCGCCCTGCACCTTCGCGCCGCTTGTGCGGCGAAACGTGACCGGTTGGCCGGTGTCGCTGTAATCGGCAACCAGCGCCTCCACCAGCGAGGTCAGCGAGATCTGGCGCGGTTCCTCCGAGTCAAGCTCGGTCCGGGTATAGGTCAGCACGCTGTCGATGATGCCGGTCATCTGGTCGATGTCGCGTTCCAGCCGCTGCCGCAGGTCGGCATCATCAATCAGCGCCGCACGCAGCCGCAGCCGGGTCGCCGGGGTCCCAAGATCATGGCTGACGCCGGACAGCACCATCGCCCGCTTTTCCAGCTGCTCCCGACCGGTTTGCAGATAGCTGTTTACGGCCGCCACGATTGCGCGCAGTTCCTGCGGTCCTGATGTTTCGTAACTGTCAGGCCCACCCAGGCGGCGGCGACGGCGCAGCAGCTCCGCGAAGCGTTCGAAATGGCTCGTCATGTCGAGAAACACCGTGACGATCACGCTCAGGCTGACGATGGCCAGAAGCGCGGCGATCAACCGGTGATCGGGTGGTGCCGCGTCACACCCCCAGATGGCCTTGCCATCGATGCGCAGCCACGGCTGATTGTCGAGCGAGGCAAACATCACCGGATCACTGCAGTGGCTCGCCATGATGCGGGTCAACGCGCCCAGGGTTTCCGCCGCGCCGGTATCGCCGGTGAAAGAAATCTTGGCCAACGGATATCGAAGCTCGGCCGCAACAACTGCAAGCGTCAGGGTGTGACCGAGCTCCTGGTCGGTGGGCGGTTGCTGGACCGTGACATTGGTGACCAGAGCGGGCTGAGGGACATCGCCGAGCTGCGTAAAGGCGGCGCGCGCCGCCAAGGCCTGATCGGACGGTGACAGCGTCGCGATTTCAACGCCCGTGGGTGGGCTGCCGCCCGCGGCAAGCGCCGTGAACAGCGCCTTGCCGGTGTAATACGACCGGGCCAGGTGATCGTCCCACGCTGCCACCGACCGCATCCAGAGCACTGCGCTGGCCAGCCCGCTCAGGAAGGCCGCCAGGGCCAGAGCCGTGCCAATGACGCGCAGGGAGTACAACGCCTGTTTCATGCTTCCTCGGCGGTGACATCGGCGGCAAAAACGTAGCCGACGCCGCGCTCGGTGCGCAGCAATTGCGGGGACTTGGGCTGTTTCTCGATTTTCGACCGCAGCCGCCCGACCAGCACGTCAATGGCCCGGCCACTGGCGCCCACAGTGCTTTCGGCTTCGGCGTTGACGTCCAGCGCCGTGGCGATCTCCTCGCGTGTCAGGGGAATGCGCGGATTGGCCAGAAGCACCTGCAACAGCGCAGTTTCCCGGCGCGACAGGGCCACTTGAAACCCCTCTGGAGAGCGGACTTCGTCGTGTTTGGCGTCATAGGTCCAGCCGGCGAAGCGGAAAGTCTTGTTCTGGCGGCGGTGGGCGAGCGACGATGACCGGTGCGCGCGCGCAAGAACGGCCTTGATGCGGGCCAGCAGCAGCTGCGGATTGAACGGCTTGGCGATATAGTCGTCGGCGCCCACCTCGTAGCCGGACATGCGCTGATGATCCGCCGACAGGGCCGAAATCATGATAATCGGCACGTCCTGCTCGGCACGCAGACGGGCACAGATCTCCAGCCCGTTTTCATCCCCCAGCATCACATCGAGCAGGATGAGGTCAATCCGCCCGGTTTCCAGATGCCTGCGGATGTCGGCCTCTGACGTGGCAGGCAGAGCGATCGATCCGTTCTGTTGCAGGAACTGGGTCAGCATCTGCCGCGTGTCCTGATCGTCATCGACCACGAGAAGCCGTGGAATCGTCATTTGCAGTGTCTCCTCCCAAGTCCCGGAATGCGCGTTCCAGAAATGGAACTTATGTAACACGCCGCAACAGAATCAACGCGCGCGTAACAGCCTGTAACAGAACCGGCCATTTTCTCCATGCATCCAGCAAATTCCGGCATTGCATGGATTGCATGGCCGGGGGTGCATGGATCAAGACAGTGACACTTGATCCCCCGGGCCAATGATGTCCGGACGGATCACAGTTTGGGAGGAGACCAATATGAAAACCAACGTACTCAGCGCCGTGTCCACTGCGGCCATTCTGTCTGCAACATTTGCCAGTGCCGAACCCAGTGCCGAAGTGCTGCATTACTGGACCTCGGGCGGGGAAGCAAAATCCGTCGCGGTGCTGCAAAAGGAATTCGCCGACAATGGTGGCACCTGGACAGACATGCCGGTGGCCGGCGGCGGCGGTGACGCGGCGATGACCGCGCTGCGCGCCCGCGTTCTGTCGGGCAATGCGCCGACCGCGGTGCAGCTGAAAGGTCCGGCGATCCAGGAATGGTACGAAGAAGGCGTTCTGGCAGACATCTCTGATGTGGCCGAAGCCGAAAACTGGGCCGACGTTTTGCCGGCATCCATTGCCGGACACATGAAGTGCGAAGGCAACTGGTGCGCGGCACCGGTCAACGTGCACCGGGTCGACTGGATCTGGGCCAATGCCGACGTGCTGGAATCCAACGGCATCGAAATGCCCACCACCTGGGAGGAGTTCAACGCCGCGGCCGAGAAGCTGCAGGCTGCCGGTGTAATCCCGCTGGCGCATGGCGGCCAGGCTTGGCAGGACGCCACCGTGTTCGAGGCGGTAGCGCTGGGCATCCTTGGGCCGGATGGGTTCCGCAATGCGTTTGTCGAGCTGGACGAGGCGACGCTGACCTCTGACGAGATGAAGGCCGTCTTCGACCAGATGCGCAAGATGCGCGGCTATGTGGACGCGAACTTCCCCGGCCGCGACTGGAACCTGGCCACCGCGATGGTGATGAACGGTGAAGCGGCGTTCCAGATCATGGGCGACTGGGCCAAGGGGGAATTCCTCGCGGCTGGCAAGGCACCGGGTGAAGACTTCCTCTGCGCCTCCACACCGGGCGAAGGCTTCCTCTACAACGTTGACAGCTTTGCCATGTTCGACGTCGATGGCGACGACAAGCGCGAAGGTCAGGAACTGCTGGCAAAGCTGATCGTCGGTCCCAACTTCCAGAAGGTCTTCAACCTCAACAAGGGCTCGATCCCGGCCCGAACCGACGTCGCACTGGACGAGTTCGACCAGTGCGCCCACCTGTCTGCCGAAGACATGCAGGCCAGCTCGGACGGCGGCTCGCTGCTGCCCTCCTATGCCCACGGCATGGCGTTGCGCGGCGCGCAGGCCGGCGCGATCACCGATGTGGTGACCTCGCACTTCAATTCCGACATGTCGTCAGAGGATGCAGTGCAGCAACTGCTGACAGCAGTTCAGAACAGCATGTAATCTGACGAAATCCTGACCTGCCCTTCGGGGCGGGTCATCCCTATGGAGGAAATCCAATGTCCAAGTGGCTCGAAGAGCACTTGCCAAAAGTCGTGCTCGCACCCTCGTTCATCGCCGTCCTGGTATTTGTTTACGGGTTCATCATCTGGACAGCCTGGGTGTCGCTCACTCGGTCGAGACTGCTGCCGAAATATGAAATCGAAGGTTTCATCCAGTACGATCGCCTGTTTGCCGCGCCGCGCTGGGACGTTGCGATGAACAACCTTTTCATCTTTGGCACGCTGTTCATCGTGATCTCGATGGTGCTGGGTCTGATGCTGGCGATCCTGCTCGACCAAAACATCCGCACCGAAGGCGCGATCCGCACGATCTACCTGTACCCGATGGCCCTGTCGATGATCGTCACCGGGACGGCGTGGAAATGGATCCTCAACCCCGGTCTGGGGCTGGAAGCGACTGTACAGGGTTGGGGGTTCGAGAATTTCACCTTCAACTGGCTCGTCGATCCTGACAAGGCAATCTACACCATCGTCCTTGCCGCCATCTGGCAAAGCTCGGGTTTCGTGATGGCGCTGTTCCTGGCCGGTCTGCGCTCGGTCGATACCGAGATCATCCGTGCCGCGCAGGTCGACGGCATCCCCACCTGGCGGGTCTATACCGCGATCATCATCCCGTCGATGGCGCCAATCTTCCTGTCGGCCTTCATCGTGCTGGCCCATCTCGCCATCAAGAGCTTCGACCTCGTCATCGCGCTGACCGGCGGTGGTCCCGGCTTCGCCACCGACCTGCCCGCGACCTACATGTACGCGATGGCGTTCTCGCGCGGCGACATCGGCCAGGCGGCCAGCTCGGCGATGATCATGATGGCCGTCGTGTTCACCATCGTCGTCCCCTACCTCTACTCGGAACTGAGGGTGAAAAATGACTGATTTCGCAATCGACACCCCCCGTAGTCAAAGCCGCACCGTCCGCATCGGCCTGCGCTGGCTGCTGTATCTGATCCTCGGGCTGTTCGCGCTCTACTATCTGTTGCCGCTCTTCGTGATGATCACCACCTCGCTGAAAAGCCTCGAGGAGATCCGCACCGGCGACCTGATGGCGCTGCCGCGCGAAGTGACCCTGGACGCCTGGCGCACTGCATGGTCCGAGGCGTGCACCGGCATCCAGTGCAATGGCGTGAAGCCCTATTTCTGGAACTCGGTGCTGATCGCGGTGCCTGCTGTTCTGATCTCGACCCTGCTGGGCGCGATGAATGGGTACGTCGTCGCACATTGGAAATTCAAAGGCGCCAACATCTTCTTTGCGCTGATGCTGTTTGGCTGCTTCATCCCGTTTCAGGTCGTGCTGCTGCCGATGGCCCGCGTGCTGGGGGTGATGGGCATCGCGGGCACCATTCCGGGGCTGATCTTTGTCCATGTAATCTATGGTCTGGGCTTCACCACGCTGTTCTTTCGCAACTACTACGTGACGATCCCGGCAGAGCTGAGCAAGGCCGCCAAGGTCGATGGCGCGGGTTTCTTCCGCATCTTCTGGTCGATCTTCCTGCCGCTGTCGCTGCCGATCATCGTGGTCTCGGTCATCTGGCAATTCACCCAGATCTGGAACGACTTCCTGTTTGGCGTCTCCTTCAGCCAGTCGGGCACCCAGCCGATCACCGTGGCGCTCAACAACATCGTCAACTCGACCACAGGCGTGAAGG
The DNA here is from genome assembly GCF_056033425.1 of Leisingera sp. SA32. Classification (NCBI taxonomy): domain Bacteria; kingdom Pseudomonadati; phylum Pseudomonadota; class Alphaproteobacteria; order Rhodobacterales; family Roseobacteraceae; genus Leisingera; species Leisingera sp. SA32. The sequence continues at coordinate 401,898 of NZ_JBVYHB010000004.1, forward strand.
AATACAACGTCGACATGGCCGCCGCCATCATCGCCGCGCTGCCCACGCTTCTCGTCTACATCGTCGCTGGCAAATACTTCATCCGCGGTCTGACCGCCGGCTCCGTGAAAGGATAAATCCCATGGCACCGATCCTGGATATCAAGAACCTCTACAAGAACTACGGCCCCGTCGAAATTCTCAAGGACATCAATGTCTCGATCGAAGAAGGCGATTTCCTGGTGCTCGTCGGCCCCTCCGGCTGCGGCAAGTCCACGCTGTTGAACTGCATCGCAGGGCTGGAGCCGATCACGGGCGGTGAGCTGCACATCGGCGGGCGCAACATGACCGACGTGAGCCCGAAGGACCGCGATATCGCGATGGTGTTCCAGTCCTATGCACTCTACCCGACGATGACGGTGGCCAAGAACATCACCTTTGGCATGAAGGTGCGCGGCGTCGATGCGGCAACCCAGCAGGAAAAGCTGGAAACCGTTGCCCGGCAGTTGCAGATCGAGCAACTGCTGAACCGCCGCCCCGGCCAGCTTTCGGGTGGGCAACGGCAGCGCGTGGCAATGGGGCGGGCGCTGGTGCGTGACCCCAAGCTGTTCCTCTTCGACGAACCACTCAGCAACCTCGACGCCAAGTTGCGCGTCGAGATGCGGACCGAGATCAAGGAACTGCACCAGCGGCTCGGCGCCTCGATGGTCTATGTGACGCACGACCAGATCGAAGCGATGACCCTGGCCACCAAGATCGTGGTCATGAAAGGTGGCGTCATCCAGCAGATCGGCACCCCGGCCGAAATCTACAACCGCCCGGCCAACCTGTTCGTAGCCGATTTCATGGGCAACCCGGCGATGAACCTGATCCCGGCCAAGGTAAAGTCCGGCGGCAACGCCTCACGGATCGAGATTGCCCGCCGCGACGGCGCACCGATCGTGCTGACCGATGAGCGCAACCGAAACCTGCCCGAGGATGTCATCATCGGCGTGCGCCCCGAGGATATCGCCGAACCGGGCCACCGCGCCGGAACGGTGGCGCAGGAGGCCGAATGTATGGTCGACATCGTCGAACCCGCAGGTGCCGACACCTATGTGGTGATGCAGATGGGCGGAAAACACGTCACTGCGCGACTGCACGCAGAGACCACCGCCGCGCCAGGCAAGCCGCAAAAGCTCGCCTTCGACCTCGGCAAGGTTTCGTATTTCGCGCCGGAAACCGGCCAGCGGCTGAACTGACGCGATGCGTTTGGTGGCAGACATCGGCGGAACCAACAGCCGCCTCGCGCTGGCAGATGCGGGCCGCTTGCGGCCTGCATCCGTCCGCACCTATCGAAACGCTGACTTTGCGTCGTTTGACGCTGTCCTGGAAACCTTCCTGGAAACGGTTGACGACACCGCGCCGGAGGAATTCTCCGTCGCCGTGGCCGGTCCGGTTGACGGCGACACCGCCCGGCTGACCAACCGCGGCTGGGAGATTTCTGCCCCCCGGGTGTCGAGCCGATTGGGCGGTGGCCGCGGACAAATCATCAACGATCTGGTCGCCCTCGGCTACGCGGTTTCGCAGCTCATGCCAGAGGACCTGGCAACCGTCGTCGCGGGCACGCCAGAGAACACATTACCGCGCCAATCTCTTGTCGTGGGTATCGGTACCGGGTTCAACGTCAGCCCGGTCGTTCAGCAGGGGGACAGCACCCTGTGCCTTCGGGCCGAATTCGGTCACACTGCCCTGCCCGCCTCCGTCACCCGCGCGCTGGACGCGTGCAAGCCCGGACTTTCGCAGCATTTCCCCACGGTCGAGCATTGTTTTTCAGGCCGTGGGTTTGCCGAGGTTTGCAAACTGCTTACGGGTCACACCGAGATTTCTCCGGAAGCCATCATGCAACTTAGCGATCAGGGAGACCTCGAGATCCGCGAAGCGTTGGCCTTCTATGCCGAATTGATCGGCTGGCTGCACCGAGAGCTGATGTTGGCCTATTTGCCAACGCATGGCGTGTATTTCGCCGGAAGCGTTGCCCGCTCTATCCTGACACGCGCCTGCTCCGCCCGGTTCAGCACTGTGATCGCGCGCCCTTACCCGATCAAGACACACGAGCAGACGCCCTCTTTCGTCATCACCTCCGACGCGGCCGCCCTGCGCGGATGTGCGCGAGTGCCGCTCGGCTTGGGATAACGCGCGCGGCGAGGCGCGGATGGGACTTGGTTTTCGAGATCGGCAGCCATAGTCGAAACGGCGTCCATGCCCGTCATCTCGGGCATGGCAAGCTGCAGTCGGCCGGTCCCGCAGGTCGTCCCGTAGGCGGCGTATTCGTCATGCAGTCAGCCCAACACCAGCCGTGGTTCCATTGGTCTGCACCCATCGAACGGTCCGGTTTGAATCTGCGTCCATGGTCGCCCTTTGATCTATTGGCACGATGCTCACGGGCGCCGGTGGGCGATCTCCCAGAGAGCTGTGTGAACCGCGCCGGGTTTGCCGGAGGCTGATTTCAGTTAGTTACGCGGCTCGTGCCTCAGTTTCCAGAGCGGCGTAGAAATTGGCCTCTGCTTCTGCCGGCGGAATGTTCCCGATAGGCTCGAGCAGACGGCGGTTGTTGAACCAGTCCACCCATTCGAGTGTTGCGTATTCCACCGCTTCGAAGTTTCGCCAAGGACCGCGGCGGTGAATGACCTCGGCCTTGAAGAGACCGTTGATCGTTTCGGCCAGCGCGTTGTCATAGCTGTCCCCAACGCTGCCGACAGAGGGCTCGATACCAGCTTCTCCCAACCGCTCTGTGTACTTGATCGACAGGTATTGGCTGCCGCGGTCGGAGTGGTGAACAAGCCCCATCGCCTTTGTCGGCCGCCGCTCGTGAACAGCCTGCTCCAGCGCATCGAGAACGAACCCGGCATGCGCCGAGGTGCTGACACGCCAACCAACGATCTTGCGGGCATAGGCATCGACAACGAAGGCGACATAGGTGAACCCCTTCCAGGTGGCGACATAGGTGAAATCGCTCACCCGGAGCATATTTGGAGCAGGCACCCGGAATTGCCGGTTCACTTTATCCAGCGGGCATGGGGCCTTCTTGTCGGGCACAGTCGTCTTGTGCGGCTTGCCCCGGATGATACCTTGAATACCCATGCTCCTCATCAGCCGGGCGACCGTGCAGCGGGCGACGTCGAAACCTTCCCGTTGCAATTGCCGCCAGACCTTCCGCACGCCATAGACTCGCCAGTTCTCTTCGAAAACCCGCCGGATCTCGGGCCGCAATGCCGCGTCACGCCGGGCACGGTCCGACCACCGGGCCGGATCAGCCCGCTTCGCCAGGTGGTCGTAATACGTGGAAGGGGCAATCGGCAGGACAGTGCAGATCGGCTCGACCCCATACTCCGCGCGATGCATGTCGATAAATGACACCATCACTTCGACCGGCGGTCGAGCTCCGCCATCGCAAAATACGCTGATGCCTTGCGGAGGATCTCGTTCGCCTGGCGCAGCTCGCGGTTCTCCCGCTCCAGCGCCTTCAGTTTGTCGGCCACATCGGTTGGAACGCCCGCCCGCTTGCCGCTGTCGACCTCTGCCTTCTTCACCCACTCATTCAGAGTGTGCGCCGAACAGCCGATCTTCGCGGAGATCGACATGATCGCCTGCCAGCGGGAACTGTGCTGGCCCTGGTTG